>CALVQX010000016.1 GCA_944358405.1 uncultured Bacilli bacterium
GATCAAGCGAATATATTGGTGCTAGT
Organism: uncultured Bacilli bacterium; assembly: GCA_944358405.1. Classification (GTDB taxonomy): domain Bacteria; phylum Bacillota_I; class Bacilli_A; order RF39; family UBA660; genus CALVQX01. The sequence continues at coordinate 27 of CALVQX010000016.1, forward strand.
GCATTAAAAGGACGTATGGTTTATGCTGATGCTGTAACTGATAAAAACGCAGTTATTGTTAAGGCTAAAGTTGGTGTATCTGCAGTAGAAATTACACCAGTAGCTGGTTTATCTGGAACTTTAGCAGAATCTACTAAAGTAGCAGATTTAGCAAGTATTGGTGGTAGTGGAACTGTAACTTATACATTGCCTGCTGGTGTAGCTGACAATGATAAATTTGAAATTAGTACTAATACCGTAGTAACTAAAGATGGAACTACTGGAGCAGGTACTTATACTATCGTAGTTAATGCTACTGATACAGCTGATAATGAAGCTTCAGCAACTGCAACTATTAATGTAGCAGAAGCTAGTGAATAAGGTTAGAAAGGAGTTAGATTATGGTTACAAAGGAAGAATATGAAGAATACTTTGGGCAGTCTGCTCCTTCTAATTTTTCAAGATTAGAATTTATAAGTTTAAATACAATTAAATCAGTAATAACTAGGCCAGTTCCTAAAGAAGCTTGTCCTTGCTATGAGGATTTTAAAAAAGCTATTTTAGAACAGGTTAAGTTTTATGAATTTAATTCAGACTTAATAACAGATTCTTCTTCTGGTAGTTATACATTAGGTAGCTATTCGGAAGGTGGAAACGGTACAAATGAAACATCTAATAGCATGAGTAGGATAAGTCCTGCAGCTTATGATATTCTTTTAAATTGTGGCTTGTTGCAAAGCCAATTAGGAGGTTGTTGTTTATGGTAAAGTACAAAATGGGAGCAATTATTAAAGAAGTTCCAAAAGGTTCTGAAAAGTGGTATAAATTAGCTGGTTGGAAGAAAGTAGAATCTAAAAAGAAAGAAGAGAAGAATGATAAAACCGATTCCGAAAAGACTACTACCACATAATTGCACTTATAAAGAGTATTTAGGCAATACTGGAGAAGGCGATGAGTGGGGAGCAGATACTTCACTTAGTTTTGTTAAGATTGAAGAAAAAACACAGTTAAAAGTTACTTCAAACGGTCGTGAAATCGTTGGTAATGCTCGTTTATTCTATGATTTAACTAATTCTAGTGGCTTGTCTGATAAACCAGTTCAAAATAGCAAGATTATCTTTAAAGGTAGAGAATACCGAGTAGTAGATACTGATGTTTTATGTGGCGAAGAAGATAATCCTCATCACTATGAGGTAATGCTCAAGTGAAAAAATTTAATAATGCAGAAGATGCTTTTAAATGGGCTAAAGAGGTTATTGAAAAAGGTTGTGTAACTGCTGAAGAGGTAGTTGCTGAAGAAATCTATAAGGATTCAAAAGAATTTACATATTGGCAAACAGGAGAAATGTATAAATCAGGAGAAATGCACAGTAGATTTAAAGAAGGCATAATAATAGAACGATCTCCTTATGTAAGACGAAGATATTATGAAGGAGGAGTTCCAGGGGGGAAAAACACTAAAAAAATAGCAAATAAGAAGCCAACGTATAATCCTGATGCACAACCTAGATGGTTTGAGAAAACTGTCGCTAAAAATAAAGATAAATATTCTAAACAAGCTCAAAAAGTAATCGATATGCAGAAAGGGTAATATGAATACAGAAAGTTTAATTACATTATTACGAAATGAAATTGAAAAGACTGGCTACAAGTGTTATTCTCCAGATTTACCTCAGAACCTCGAAAAAATAGTTGCTATTTCGTTAGGAGAAGGTACTAATGAACGTTCTTTAAATAAAGATATTCTATACTCTAGAATACCTTTTTATTTGCTTATTAGAGGTATTTCTAATGATAAAGAGACAAGAAGTATTGCTGATACTATTTTTAAGCAATTAGACCATAAAACAGACTTAGAAAATGATAATTTAAGAGTGATTTTGATAAGTTGTAACATGCCAAACTATGCTTTTAGAGATGAAAATCAAAGAATACACTACAATATCAATTGTAATGTTCAAGTAGAATGGAAGGAGTGATATGAAAGGCTCAATATGAAAGTTCTGTAGACAAATTTAAAATTCAATTCGATATATCTGAAGATGACACACCAGATTATCAAGACTATATAGTTGTCACTGCATCATACGATCAAGGTGAAACACTTGATACATGGCAAGATTTATATAGTAAATTTTCTAATAATGTAAAGACTGGTTTAGATCCAACATGGTCTTTATCATCTAAATTGGATAAATCAAGTCCGGTATGTCAGTTTGTATTGTCAAAAGAGCACGCTGTCGGTGCTGAGGCTACAGCAAAAACAAGAATTATTAATTTATTAAAAGGTACAAAAGGGAAACAAATTGACTTTGTTTCTACACTTAGTGGAATTACATATGAAGCTAATGCTGAAGAAGTATTGCAAGTTGATTGCGACCTTAAAGTTTATGATAATTCTAGTTTCGTAGAGACTGACTATATACCAGGAAGTTAATTGCAGGGTAGGCATCTAGTCTACCCTTTATTTTTTTATTTATATAGGAGGGAAAAATGTTAACATTAACAAGAAAAAAATATGAAGTAGAGGAACCAGTAAAAATTCAGGATGAAGTCGGTAACATATTAGTTGACTATACGATTAGGATAACACCAGAAGAAAAATTAAGAATTAGAAATTTAATTTTTGATGAGCAAGACGTTAAGGACGGAAGAATGTTGTCTAAATTAGAACAAGAAGGGAAAACTAGCGAATACGAAGAGTTAGAAAATAAAGTATTAGAAAGAGCAAAGGCGAGACAAGAAGAATTTGAAGAAATTTTATTTAAAGACCAAAAAGAAATCATAAAATCTAAAGCTGGAGAACTAACATATCTTGATTTAGTAGACCAAATGTTTGATTTTTTCGCAAATGCCTTTGTGGAAAAGAGAATAGCACAAATGAATACTTTAACTACAAACCTTCGCAAGATTTCAAACAAATAGATTTATTAAGAATAGATGATAAAGAATACAAGCTAAACATAACGTTTAAAACAATGTTACAAATTTTTGACTTAATGAATAGAGGAACAGTTGAAGATGTCAAAAAAAGCTGTAACTTATTGGGATTAGAAAAATTTTCTAATGAAGATTATCAATTTATTTTAAATGAGGTTGCCAAATATATTTTTGACACGCAACAGCAAAATTCGGGAGAACGAACTTTTGATTTGAACTTAGACTACAAATATTATTTTGTAGATTTTTTAAGATTAGGAATTAATCTAAATAAAGAAGACATTTCGTGGTGGGAATTTGATTCTATTCTAGAGAGTATTTTTTTAGATGACAAATCAACCATCTCTAGAGTTATGAACTATAGACTTTATGAAAAGCCACCAAAAAGTGCTAAAATGCAAGAAGAAAAAGAGCATAAATTTAGAATGAAAATGAAGATGAAATATGCTCTTACGATTCAAAATAATTCAAATAATCCACTAGAAAGATTATGGAATTATGTAGAGAAAAAGGCGGGTGATAATAAAGCATGATTACTTAAAACTTGATATTCAAATGTTTGCAGATGGTGAAATATCTTATAAAGTAACACTTGATAGCACTGGTGCCATTAAGAGTATGGAAAGAATCGAAAAGAAATCAAGCGACTTAACTAATAAATTTTCTTCTTTCGGTAAAAAGATGACTATTGGTGTTACCGTACCATTAACTGCGTTAGCGACAGCAGGAGTTAAATACAATGCAACGATGGAATCTTATCTAGCAAACTTAACTACTTTACTTGGCGGCAACCAACAAGAAGCACAGAAATTATTAGATACATTAAAAGAAATGGCAAATACTACTCCTTATGAAGCAACTGATTTAGTTAAGGCTACGCAAAAGATGATGGCTTTTGGAATTAGTGCAGATGATAGTTTAAAATATCTTCAAATGCTTGGAGATATAGCTATGGGCGATGCTAATAAGATGGATAGCTTAACCTTAGCATTTTCTCAGATTTCTGCAAGTGGTAGAGCAAGTATGGAAGATATTAACCAGATGATAGATCAGGGATTTAATCCGCTTACAGTTATTGCAGAAAAAACAGGAGAAAGCATGGCTGATTTGCGTGATAGAGTATCTGCTGGTCAAGTGTCATTCGAAGAAATCGCAGGTGCATTTCAAACAGCTACATCAGAGGGTGGTACATTCTATCAGTCCATGGATAAAGCTTCACAAACAACAAATGGTAAAATATCGTCATTAAAGGATGCATTTAGTAGTGCTTTAGGTAGCATGACAGAAAGTTTATTGCCTTTTGTTACAGAGGCAGTTAATGGTCTTACTAATGTAGCCAACTGGTTTGCTAATTTAGATAAAAATAGTCAGACAGTTGTTCTTACTTTAGCTGGAATTGCTCTTGCTATAGGGCCTGTAACAACAGCTATCGGTACATTGATTAAAGTTGGTAGTGGTATTAAATCCCTTGTAACTATAATCAAGTCATGGAGTGCTGTAACAAAATTGATGACTGCAGCACAAACGGCATTAAACGCAGTTATGTCAATGAACCCTATAACACTAATTATAATTGCTATAGTAGCATTAATAGCCATTATAGCCCTTTTATGGACTAAATGTGAATGGTTTAGGAACGCAGTTATGACAGCTATAACCGCAATATGGACAGTTATTCAATCGGTTGCACAGTTTATTATGAATATATTTAATGTTGTATTTAATGCAGTAGCTTCCGTTTTTAATGCAATATGGTCAGTTGTACAAAGTGTTTTTAATTTAATTTGGACTATAGTTCAAAATTATGTTAATTTTTGGATTACAGTATGGTCTACCATTTTTAATGTAGTAAGCACGGTTTTAACAACAATTTGGAACACTATTCAATCGGTTTTTAACTTTATTTGGGGTATTATATCAGGGGTTATTAATAACATTATATCAGCCTTTAAAAATGTAGCTAATATAGTTAAGTCAGTATTTACATCAGTAAAAAATGCTATTTCAAGTTTGTTTAAAGGAGTAGTTAATGTAATAAAGGCTCCAATCAATGGACTTATTTCAATAGTTAATAAAGTTATCAAGGGATTAAATAAGATTAAACTACCAGATTGGGTGCCAGCCATTGGTGGTAAAGGAATAAATATTCCACTTATTCCCAAATTAGCAACTGGTACTAACTATGTTGCAGGAGAAGGCTTAGCTTATCTACATGAAGGTGAAGCAGTTGTTCCCAAAAAATACAATCCGGCTGTTGGAGGATTTGGTAATTACAATCAACCTATTTATGTAACCGTAAATGCTGATATGGACGTTAATAAATTTGGTAAAGCATTTGTAAGAGATATTAAGACCTTTAGTGGTGGTGCCAAAAATGCTTATAATTACGGTGGTGGTAAATAATGTTTAAAATTTACATTGATGAAGTAGAAGTAAAATGCGATAGTCAATTTGATATAGAAGAAGAGTTTATGAATCCATCTTCAATTATTTTAACGAATGTTTACCCAGCAAGTTGGTCTATTGATGATTTGTTGAGTAACTACTATTTTCCAGAAGACTATTCTAAATGTAAAATTTATAAAGATGATGAACTATATTTTGTAGGAATTGTAAAAAATAGTGCTGATATGGAATTAAATCCACTTAAACCACACTATTGTAGTGTTCAAATACTTGATCCTAGTACTTTATTAAGTGAAGGTACTACACTAGATTATGTAATTGCAAACAAAACAGTTACAGAGGCAATCAATCAAGTTATTTCGAGTATTTCAGATTATGGATTTGTTGCTGGTAATATTCAAATACCTGAACAATACGACACTTTGATAGGAGCTTATTCTACTCTAGATAAAGCTCCTTTTGATGTGTTTCAATATTTAAGCCTAATTTCTTTAACACGTTGGGGAACTCATATGATTGATGAAGATACTACTGCAATAGACTTTTTTAGTCCGGAATTATTAGAGAGTCAAGGAACTATAGAACTTACTAAAGATTATTGTTCGCAAAATAAAATCGAAAGTATTATTTATGATTATTCTACTGATGATTATAGAAATAGACAGATTATTACATCTGATGAAGTATACGGAAACATTGAACAATCACAAACTATCATTGCTGATGGCTACAGTACATCTTATACTGCAGAGCAAAAGATTGGGAGAATTAATTACATAACTGTAAATGGAAGTGAAAAGACTGTAGCAACAAGTGATGAAAAAGATTTGGGAGTTACTGCAGATTTTTACTATAAAGTGGCAGATTCTTCTTTTGATTCTGCAGATACTTATTCTGCTGGATCAGAAATAGAAATTAAGTATATACCAATTATTCAAGGTAGAGAAATTTCTTATAATTCATCTGAAACTACTAGAATTAAGAACAATCTAAATAGAAATGGTACGATTTCTCGCTATGAAAATAGAACTGATGTTACTAGTTCAAAAGAGTTGCAGTTGGTAGGTCAATCATATATCAAATTTAATGGTATAGCCAAAATTACACTAACTATCAAATCGAGAACTGATTTCTTGAAACTTGGCGGTAAATACTATTTTGACGCTCCAATTGATGAACTTGATGGAGATTATTTGGTTAAAAGTAAAAAGACGTCAGTTACACAAAGTGGGGATTATAACTGGTTTATTTATGAATATGAATTAACTAATTCTTTTGATTTAGAAAATGAAATAAATTATTTCGATAACCAACGTAGTAAAGCCAACGGTAACATTTCACAAGGTGAGTATGTTGCAAGAAATATTGATATTGAGAATACAGCTAATATCGTATTCAGCAACTTGCAAATAATAGAGTTGGAGATAACTGATGACAACACATTGGAAGCAGGCTTAGAAATGCCTTTAGTAAATTAGGAGGATAGCTATGACAGATGATTTTAAAGAAGCCTTATTTAATTATTTAATAGGTAACTTGCCTGATGGCAAAGGAACCGATGATGAAATAATAAAAGAAATGAATGAAATTTCAAAATCTTCTTGGGACAATTTTTTACCTCAGACAAACCAATTTCAATTTAATGGACTTATACAATCGAATACTAATGATGTTCTTGTGTTGTATGGAGAATTTGTTGAAAACGAAGGTACTGTTGAGAATGATTCAAGAGGTATTATTTTCTTGTTAGACAGTGAATTCAGTCCTGTAAAAACAATATATCAATTTCAAAGTGGAACATATTTAAGACCAATTCAATCCATGATTCAGCTTGACGATGGTACATTCGTAGCAGTTGATAGCACTAAATTTTGTGAAAATACAAATCGTGAAGACAATGAATCAGCTAGTAAACGATTTATTATGTTAAATAATTTCACAATTCAAAATACAATAGCAAATGATTATCTTGTTATTTTAAATAAGAGCTATATTTTTCCAAACAACTACAATAATTTTAAATGTGTACAAATTTATAGAAATCCAAATTTTGCACATTATGTAATGATTGGTCTGAGATATATAACAGTATCTAGTTCAGTTCACTACGATGGAGTAGCGATTATCGAGTTGAGAATAGAAGTCGGTAGTGAAAATGAGTGGTCAATTGTTAATGATGATAACACAAATTGGATATTTGGTGGCTCTTACTGTTCTTTTAATGAAGAAAATTCTAATTGGAAAATAATATTGACTCATAATACTACGTCAGGCCCTGTTATTAATTTGTGGACCAAAAGTTATAATGGTCAAGTTTCACTAGAACCAATTTTAGATGGAAATGGAATGTTTGTCGACAATATAGCGATGAATAATCAGAGTGTTTTTTTGAATCAAAATGAAATGTATTTTGTTGTTAATAATGAGCGCTGGGGCCCAGAAATACAAGATAGATTTTTAACATTATACAAATATAATGATTTATCAAATACTCTAACTGAAATAAAGAAAATTAATGTTGGTTCTGGAGATTACAATTCTTTTAGGAGTGGAATATTTCTATCGACTTTAAATAATGAATTATATATTAATTATTGTGAGCAAATTAATAATTTATATAATGCAAATTATTATTTTCAAAGGCTTAAAAACGATATTTGGAATCCTATTTTAGTTTATGAAAATAGACCATTTTGGATGGAATATAGATATTTTTATGTAAGCAATAAATTTAATTTGGTTAAAGAGGTTAGTTTTCCAACAACATTAAATTCTTACACTTGGTTTTTTGCTAGTTTACAAGAAATATACAATAGTTTGAACTACAATGGTCAGCCCTATGTAAATTCTAATGCTTTAATTTCGAACAGTGCTGAAATATATTCAAATGATAGTTTAGTATTTGCGAGAAATTTATATAACAAGTCTTTAAATAATAATACTACAGTAGCTACTGTAGAAATTCCAAATAATTATTTGAACGATATTGATTTGACAAATAAAATATTGCGTTCAAAGACTAATCTATCAATGATCGAAGATACTAATGTTTTGCAAAAAAATATTTATGAAACGTTATTTATTAATTTTATAAATACTATTCAAATCATTGATAGAAATAATATAAATCAAGTTTTGAATTCTGTTGCAAGTAGTTTTTTAAATAATTCTATAAATGATGAATCGTCTTATAACAATGCAAAATTTTATTCTAAAATTACAGTTCACTATCAAGACTCAACTACTAAAGAAATCGGATATGAGTATCAAAATAAATCAAATACTACAGCGAATATAGTGTTCGCATTGTACTCTGACAAATTACTCGATTATGCAGAAGTTATTTCAAATGATAAAAGTACGATCTATCAAACAATAGATTTATCAACTCTAGAATTAAATAAATATTATAAAATTAGTCAAAAATTGGAGGTGGTCTAAAATGGCAATAAAAACAGTGACGTTTGATAATAAATCAAATATGAGTACAAATTCCGATATTCCAAGAATCAATAAAGTGATTGACGATGACATTAACCAGTTAAAAGATGTAGCAAATACAAACGCTACTAATATAGGAGATACTAGCAATTTAAGTACCTCTGATAAAAGTTCATTAGTAAATTCAATAAATGAATTATTGACTAATTTTAATAGTCTATTCAAATTTCAACAAGTATCACAGCAAGTCACAATTAGCGGGAATGGAAATATTGGTACACCAATTGCAGATTTAGAAAATCCTACTGGATATACATTGCTAGGGATCTTACCAAAAGTAAATGGTTATGGAGATCAATGGCAAGTCACATATTCTGCATATAATCAAAAGGTATATGCCTATATTAAAAGCTATTATGGTGAATCACTAACTTCAACGTTACAATGTACAGTTGTATATATTAATAGCGATTATTTGAATGTTTAAAAGGAGGAAAAATGGACAATGAAATTGCGGAATTAAAAAGACGAGTGACTATACTCGAACAGTATCGTGAAAAAGATAAAAGCGAGTTGCATCAGTTAGATAAATCATTGCAAGTATTTATTAATGAAATGAAGAATATTTCTGATGATTTAAAGACAGTAGTGTCTAATTTTAAAGAAGCAGTAACAAGGGCAACAAACGCTACACAAAAAGATTTGAATGTGTTAAAAGAACAATATGATAATCTTGAAAAAAAGTTTTCTGCTTTGGACTATAAGGTGGAGCAAGAAACAGTTGTTGCCGATGCGGAAAAGTGGAAAAAGATTGTTAGTTATGTTGGAACTGCTGTCGCCGGAGGAATTGTAGCGTTTATTTTAGCCAAAATCGGCATTAAATAGGAGGAAAATATGAAAGAAAAAATAGCAAAATTAATCGATTTAAAGAGTATTGTAACAATTATTATAACAGTTGCTTTAGTATATGGCTTTATTGCTAGCAAGATACAAGCAGACCAGTTCATTACTTTAGCGACCATGGTATTTATGTTTTATTTTACAAAAAAGAAGGAGAGTGAGTAATATGACAGCAAAAGAGTTCTATAATCAACAAGTAGGAAAAGCAGTAGATATTGATTATGCATACGGAGTACAATGTGTAGACTTGTTCAAGTTATTTACAAAAGAAAATTATAACGTATGGCAGTATAACTGTGGTAATGGAATAGCAAGTGGTCTTTGGTTGAATAGAAAATCAAAACCATATTATAAATATTTTGATGAGGTTAGTGTTAACAATTTGCAAGATGGAGACTGGTGTTTTTGGGACAAAGGATCTAAAGATTGCCCAGATAGCCATGTCGCCATGTATTATCAAGGAAAATTCTTTGGGCAAAACCAAGCTGGTGTTAAAGCAGCAACTTTGATAAACATTGATAAGCAAGGAATTTTAGGTGTACTAAGACCTAAAATGTATCAAGGAACTATTGACCAAGGAACCGCAACTAGTGCGGACCAATTATTATTTGTTGGTTCTAAAGTTAGATTTAACGGTATCTTCAAAGCGGATATATTAAAGAGTCCTGTGTCTAGTAATCTATTTGGCTGTAGTCAACTAACTGGTGTATCATTTTCTGATTATAAAGCAGAAAGATGTAAATCTTATCATTGGATTCCAACAGGACCATTTACTGAATGCGACAAAAACGGTAATGTAACTAAAGACCAAAGATTAACAGGTGGTCAGTCCTATGTTAAAAATGACACTATCTACACAGTAAAAGAAATAGATATCCCAACTAATTCAGCTAAACTAAATATTAATGGTCGTGACGTATGGGTATATTCTACTTATTTATATGAAGTTGCTAATTCATAAGATAATATTTTGAAATTATTAGAAATTATTATATAAAATTGATTAATTAAGCTAAAATAGACTCTCATTTCACTAAATCAGTGATTTGATGAGTCTCTTTTTTTATGTTTAAATATCCCGGGAAAGGAGGTATTAAATGATTACAAAGATACTTAACATTGAAGAGCGATCAATGTTCAATAAGATCTATGAAATTAAATCGGAATGTGTATTTATTAAAAGAGTTAAAAATCGGTATTATGTGAGTATTAACACTGATAAATATATAAAAATTAATTCTGGTATTGCTAGATTATTTGTTTAATTTTAACTTACTAATTTTTTATTTAAAACATATGTTATAGCAAGAGTAAAAACGTTATTTTATGCTAATAATATTATAAAGAAATGGATGTGATTTTTTAGTGAAAAAACTTGACAAAATGTATAAAAAAGTTGTAGCATATCTAGCAAATATGTGCTATTCTATATTTAGAATAGGTAGAGATGAGGTGGATATAATGGGTAAGTACAGTGCACTAGATATCGCAACCTGGTTTATCTACAAAACGAATGCAGAAAAAAGAGAGAATCAAGCAGAAAATGATACATATGAAGTTTATGAAGGGTTAACACATTTGAAGTTACAAAAGTTATTATATTATGCACAAGGCATTTGTTTATCTTTAAGTGGTAGAGAATTATTTGATGAAGCAATAGAAGCTTGGGATCATGGACCTGTTGTAAAAAAAGTCTTTGATAAATTTACTTCAAAGGGAAGAAGTGAGATAACGATTGAAGATGCTCCATCTTCTGTAGAAGCTATAAGAAAAATAGAATCCGATGCAATAGCTAGAGAGGCTTTGAATCTTACATATGATAATTTTGCAATATATACAGCATGGCAACTTAGAAATATGACACATGAAATTGGTAGCCCTTGGACTCAAATTTACTTTCCTGGGAAGAATAAAAAGATTCCCAATGGACTAATAAAAGCCTATTTTGATACTCATGTTATGGAGTAGTTGTCATGCCAAAAAAAGTCAAGCAAAAATCATTAATTTCAAAAGTATGTAATCATTGTTTTGCACCAACTCATTTAAAATTTAATTTTTCCTTTATTACGTATGATGAAAATTTTGAAGATGAGTATAAAGTTCAGTTTTTGAAAAGAATCAGGGAATTATCGTCTGTTCCATACTTGGAAATGATGAATTGGAATAAAAGTAAAGGAATAGAAATAGAAAAAATAAGTATAAGTAAACAAATATCACCATCTTTTTTTGATGGTAATTCTCATAGGAATTTTGACAGTGGAAAATATGCAATATTTAGATTATATCCAAATGACAATCCGATTTTAGCGAGAGTAATTGGTTGCTTGATAAATAAGGTTTTTTATGTTTTTTTCATAGATATTGGAGGTAACTTGTATAAACATAGCAATTAATTTTATAACCAAAATTTTCCAAAAATTTCAATGAACTCTTCAATAGATTTACTGTAGTGCTTCATAAAGCTTTTCTGAGCTTCTTTTTTTATGCTAAGCATCTCTTTTGGATGATTGTGTAAGTAGTTGTGTTGTTCTACTGTTAACCAAACAAACAATCCGTATTTCTCACTCTTTGGTCTGTTAGCAACACCACCAAAAACATGATGCTTTTGGCATTCCTTAGTCTTTTTAGTATGATATAACGTACTAGGTGGCATGATTGATACATCATTGTAGTAGTTGTTGCATTTACCTTTTTTGGGTCTGTATTTATATTTTTTGTCCGCTTTTTTATTAGAAAGTCCACTTACTGCCGAACTTTTATATTCTTTATAAGGACAATTACTACAGTCTTTAAATGTTATTTGTTTATTTATTTTTTTACAGTACAAAGTACGGTTCATTTTTTGTTTTAGATTGATACAATTATTCATAAAATTCTATTTAAAGAATTGCTAAAATTTTAGGACAATAATTACTAGATATATTTTTAAAAATAGTAATAATTGACTATAAACAATAATCAATAAAATGTTGATATACAAAGAAATTGTGATTTAGATTAAATACTTCATAATTCCCGCTATGCTCCACCATATTGAATGTTACCGTTGCATATCAACGGTTTTTTTATTTTCGAATGTTTTTACCTCTTATTTATCTCTTGTTTTTCTAAGTTTTAGTATGAGTTTATTTCCTACAATAATTAAAAATAATTTCTTTCAAGTATGATAAAAGTAAATTCCATTTAAAAGAAAATTAATAGAATAGATCGAAGGAGGAATTCATATGTTGAAAGGAATTGATATTTCTAAATGGCAAGCAGGAATTGATTTAACAAAAATAGATACCGACTTTGTAATATGTAAAGCAACAGAAGGAGTAGGATATACCGACCCTTATTGTGATTCATATTATCAAATAGCTAAAAAATTAAATAAAAAAGTAGGAGTTTATCATTTTGCAAGACCAGATTTAGGAAATACAGCAGAAGAAGAAGCAGATTACTTCGTAAAAGAGACTCTAGGTTATCAAAAAGAAGCTATCTTAATTTTAGACTGGGAAAGTGGAAATCTTGGTAATATTACTTGGGCTAAAACATGGTTAGATCGAGTATATCAAAAAACAGGAGTTAGACCATTAATTTATATGAGTGCAAGTGTAATGAGAAATTATGATTGGAGTCCTATAGTAAAAGATAATTATGGATTATGGGTAGCAAATTATGGTATAAATAATGGTTTAGCAAACGATAATGTATTTAATACATATCCTTTAAAATATTGGCCCTTCTACGCACTATGGCAATATACTTCAACCGGTCGTTTGAATGGATATGATGAAAATCTAGATTTAAACTATTTTAATGGAGACAGGATGGCATGGGATAAATATGCTTTTGCAAATATCAATGATAATTCAGAAGAACAAAAAGAAAAAACAATCGATGAACTAGCAGAAGAAGTGATTGCTGGAAAGTATGGAAATGGAGAAGAAAGAAAAAATGCTCTTGGCAATCAATATGACGAAGTACAATCAGTGGTCAACCAAAAGTTAGGAATTACCACTTCTAAGACGATTACGTATACAGTACAAAAAGGAGATACTTTAAGCACAATTGCCAATAAATATAACACAACATATCAAAAAATCGCACAAGATAATCATATTACGAATCCTAATTTAATTTATCCTGGTCAACAATTAGTGATAAAGCAAAATTAGATTAAGAAAAAAAGACTTTACTTAAAAAAAAGAAAGTCTTTTTATGTTATTATAAACGTTCAATCATATTACTAAGCGTCTGATATTTCTGAAAAAGATCATCATCTACTTTTAATACTAAAGGATCATTTTCCAATAAGTTAGAATCTTGGATCAATTGTTTTCTAAATTCTTCTAAAGGAAGAATAACAAAATCAATGTATGCATCGATAAATTCCATTTCCTATCACCTAATATTTAGTATGCACTAAAACAAATAATAAATACCAAAATAATGTAAAATAAATGTCTTAATTATAATAGAATAAGAAAAAATAACAGAGTCATGATATAATAAAAACAAAAAGGATAGATAAAAATGATACAAGAAACATTACTATATCTAATTGCTATTTTACCAGTAATCTTAATCGGTAATTATATTTATAAAAAAGATAAAAATAAAGAACCTCCATTTTTATTAGTAAAATTATTTTTATTAGGAATTGTTAGTTGCTTCGTAGTGCTTGCTATTACTTTTTTATTGTCCTTTATTTTTCCTCTATTAACAAAAGAAATTGCTACAATGAATTATTTGGAATTACTCCTTTATACGTTTATAGGAGTTGCTTTCATAGAAGAAAGTGCCAAATTATTAATGCTTTATAAACTAACATATAAAAATAAAGAATTTGATGAAGGTTATGATATGATTGTCTATGCTGTCTTTGTAGCCTTAGGATTCGCTGTTTTTGAAAATTTATTATATATTATATCGAGTGGTAGTTTATGGGTTGGATTATTTAGAGCAATATCAGCAGTACCTGGACATGCATGTTATGGACTATTTATGGGATATTATTTAAGCCTTGCAAAATTTTCAAATCTCCAAGATAAAAAAGAAGAAGAAAGAAGAAATAAATGGAAAAGTTTGTTTATCCCAGTAATTTTACATGGTATTTATGATTTTTGCGTATTATCAGGAAATCTACTATTATTAGCAATATTTATTATTTTTATTACGCAACTTTTTATCTTTTCTATACAAAAATTAAATTATCTAGTAAGAAATAATCAAGCACTACCAAAACAGAATAAGTATTGTTCTAATTGTGGGAAAGTAGTAAAAGGAAAATATTGCTGGTATTGCGGAAAGCAACAAGAATGAGTTGCTTGGAAACAGAACATTCTCTTTCATTTACTAAGAAAAAGACTTCTCTTGACACAGAAACAAATGTATTATATATTCTCATTAAACAGTGATGTATAACCACCGAATAAAAAAATAAAAATTATATGGAATTCAATTTTCATACATAACAAAAGTAAAGGAGAACGTTAGATGAAAATATTATTGTATACAGAAGGTGAAAAAATTTTCTCAGTCAGTGGTCTAGGAAAAGCCATCAAGCATCAAATGCAAGCATTAGATTATATGAAAATACCATATACAACAAATCCTAAAGAAGACTACGATATCATACATTTAAATATGTATGGACCACGTTCCTATCATCTAGCAAAAAAAGCCCACAGACAAGGAAAAAAAGTGGTATATCATGCTCATTCTACAGAAGAAGACTTTAAAAGTGGTTTTATTTTCTGTAAACAGTTAGCTCCGCTATTTAAAAAATGGATCACGAAATGTTATAGTTTAGGAGATGTAATTATTACTCCAACACCATATTCTAAAAAATTATTAGAAGGATATGGGATTCAAAAGAAGATTTATGCAATATCAAATGGCATTGAATTAAAATTATTTAAAAAAGATCCAAAAGCAGGAGAAGAATTTCGAAAAACCTATCATTATAAAGAGTCTGATAAAGTCATTGTAGGAATCGGTCTATATATTGAAAGAAAAGGGATTGTAGATTTTGTGGAATTAGCAAAAAGATTACCAGAATATCAATTTATTTGGTTTGGATATAGTCCTATTCATGCAGCTACAAAGCCAGTAAGAAAAGCAGTAGAGACTAAATTACCTAATCTAGTTTTTGCTGGACATGTAGAACAAAAAGTAATTAAACAAGCTCTAAATGGATGTGATCTTTATTTATTTCCTACTTACGAAGAAACAGAAGGCATCCCCATCATTGAAGCCTTAGCATGTAAGACGAATGCTTTAATTAGAGATATTCCGATTTTTGAAGATTGGTTAGAAGATGGTGTAAATGTTTATAAAGCAAAAGACATAGATGAATTCGAGGAAAAAATAAAAAAAATAATAAACAAAGAGCTTCCATATCTAGGGGAAAATGGTTACAAATTAGCGGAAGAAAGAGATATTAAAAAAGTAGGGGAACAACTAAAACATGTTTATGAAGAAGTGCTACAGAAATAGAAAAATAAAAAGAATGAAAGAATACAATAGACTCTTTCATTCTTTTTTTAAATCTCAGCGATATTTATAATGCCTAGTCTTTTCCATAGAAATATTAAGAAGAATACCTACAATCAACATATAAGAAAGTAAACTAGATCCTCCATAAGATACAAAAGGAAGAGTAATTCCAGTAATTGGCAATAAACCAACAGTCATTCCTATATTTTGTACTTGCTGAAAGATAAGCATCCCCAAGATTCCAGCTAAAATATATTTATCAGTATCTATAATTTTTCTTCTGGCAATTTGAATAATGTTAAAGTCTAAGAACAAAATAATTGCAAGGAGAATAATTACACCTAATAATCCAAAGTTCGATGCATAAACAGCAAAGATAAAATCCGTAGAAGATTCTGGAAAATAAATAGGAGTTTGGTTAAAACCATGTCCAAAAAATCCCGCCGATCCAATTGCGGCTAAAGCATTTTCCAATTGTAATCCCGAACCACTCTTCCAAGCAAAAATACGATCTAGTCGATAATAGATAGAAGAACCAAAAATTTGAATGAAAATTTTTTCTTGAAAGAAATAAAGTCCTAAAATAATTCCTAAAATAATAGCCAAAGCTAAAAAGGCTCCAACAAACCATCGAATTCGAATTCCAGAGGCAAACATCATAGAAAAATAAATAATTAAATAGATAATTACGGCTCCAGTATCTGGTTGTAGAAAAGTTAAGACAGAAGGAATGAGTACAATGATTAAAGTTTTTAAAATAAAAATAAATTCTTGCTTCACATCGGGTTGACTAAAATCATCACGAAAATTATGAATCATGGTAGCAAGAGTGAGCATCAAAAAGATTTTCATAAACTCACTAGGTTGAATACTACCAATACCAGGAATAGTATACCAACATTTACTATTATTAATTGGAGTACCAAATAATAACAAGCCTAACAATAATATATTGCCTACAATGTATAAAAACCAAGTATGACGATATAAGTATTCATTTTTTAATCGCAATAGGATAACTACTAAAATTATCCCTACAAAATACCATAAGACCTGCTTTAATGCCAAATTTCCTAAGGTACTAGAAGTATAAGTTTTAGCACTATAAATAGTAATGATACTAATTATTGCTAATAAAAAAATAGGAATTAATATTTTTAAATTAAGTTTATATTTTGTCATACAGATCTCCTCATAATTATTATACCAAAAACAAGCAAGTTTTATCGCTTAAATTCATAAAATAAGATAGAAAGCAGAGGAGATATGAATGAAAAAATTACCAAAGGTATATCAAAATGAAATTTCAAAAAAAATTACGAATAATAAAACAGTATGCTATTTAAAAGAAGAAAAAGAAGGACTAAGAAACTCAGAAAGCTCTAACACAACAGTCTTAGATCAATTAAATACAATTTTTAATGGGATAGGATATTCCTATAATATTCCTGTAATAATTAAAACTTCTAGTAAAGTATATGAAACTAGTCTGGTTGCCAAAACAAAAAATAACATCGTAACTTTAGATAATGAAATTATTCCAATTTCAGATATATTAGAAATTATAATAAAAAAATAAAAGATTGTAATAAGGATTTCTTAAAACAATCTTTTTTTATGGAAGATGAAATTACTTAGCACACATCAACAAAAATATCAGCTAAACATTTAATTGCTCCAACACAATTTAAATCGATTGTAAAAAACTCTGTAGTTGCTACATATTGATTTGTTGTTGGGTCTAAATATAAAATTCTACAAGTACAGCAGCAATCATCTAATGATTCAATTCTAAATACAGTAGAAGTATTTGTTACACCATTAATTGTATAAGGAAAACTCCAAGGTTCTCCAGTACAACAATTATATAGCATAAATGGTCTAGTGTTGTAACATATGCTATTACATACAGGACCTAAAAAAGGTTTATCACAACCAGCATGACATTCATTATCAAAATCTTGTTTTTGTAGCATCAATATTTTTCTCAAAATTTCAGCAATACAACTACAATTATTTTTCTTTTGCTCATCACACATAAGAAACCCTCCTTTCTATAAGTTTTCCACTACTACATCAGAAATACATTTCAATGCACAAACACAACTTAGACGAATAGTTACATACTGATGGGTAGAAGAATAAACTCCATTATTCTCACTTAGAATTAAAAAGGTAGCACAATCATCTAGTATTTTTTCAATTCTAAAGAAAGAACTAGTTTGGACAATTCCTCCACTATCAGTATATGTACTAGTAATTAAAGTGCCATTCTTATTATATAAAGTAATTACTCGAGTGTTATAGCAAGTATTATTGATTGTAGGACCTAAAAAAGGTTTTGTACATCCATTTTCTAAACAACATTGATTTCTAGAGTTTTGTTGTAACATGCAAATTAATTTTAATAAGTTCTTAATACAACGATTTGTTCCCATAGTCCCCACCTCTTATCTATTTCTAATATAAAGTATTCAAAACTTTTTATTTGGTGTTTATAAATACCTATATAATTGTATGAAAGCAGGAAAGTAAAAAATTCCATATTAGATAATCAAAAGAAGATAAAAATGTAAAAAAGTAAAAACGACTAAGCATAAAAAATATAATAAGTCGTTAATTTGACGTTATTTTTTATAAATTGCTTGACTATAAAAGGAATTACAACTTATAATAAATTTGTAAGAATATAGAAGGGTAAGATATTCTTAAAAGATATAGGAGGTGAAAGTATGGCAATAATTCATGCAGATGAAGAATCACTAAATGATTTAAAAAATGCCTTAGCAACTGCTGGAGAATCTTATAAGTCAAATTTAGCTAAATTGACAAATTTAATTAATGAAATTACTAGTGGAGATATTCAAGGAGATTTAGCAACTGATTTACTAACTAAATTCCAAGCAAAAGAGGGAGTATTAAATGGATTAGCAAATACCATTGATGAAGCTGCTGAATATATGGGAATGCAAACTACAAAATTTGGCAACTTGATAACAAGTACAAAAGCAGGAATGAAATAATTTATTATGTAGAAAGGTGGAAAATGTATGAATATTACAATTAATCCAGGTGCTGCAACAGAAGATGCTGCTCAAATTGATAGCATCGTATCACAAATTCAAAGTGATATGGAAGTGCTAGATAGTGCCATCAAAAGAAATATCCCAGATGGTATCCAAACTTCATGGTCAGATACTGTAAAAGCAAACTGGGAAAGTTACTATAGTGCAGATGTTCCAAGTGCGATGGAAGATATGAAATTATCTGCAGCAAACTTAAGATTGGCCGTAGAACAAGCTTTGGCTTACGATCAAGAAAAATAAAATACATTGCATTTTGCAATGTATAGTAAGTAGAGAAAAATCTCTCTATTTACTATGCATTACATAAAAGGAGAGTGAAAAAATGGTTAATGTTTGGAGTGACTCAACAGTTGTCAATGGTTATGGGGTTGTTTCGAAAACAGCAAAAAATGCTACAATATTAGATATTGATCCCCAAGAAGTAGAAGCAGCATGTCAAAATATCATCCAAGAGGCCAAAAAAAGTTTCTCATTAATTGGAGATAAAATTATTCAAATAAAATGTGGACAAGAAACCTTAGCAGCAGAAGATTCTAGCATGCAACCAGTATTAGAAGAAACCGGTGCAGCAGTAAAAAAATTATGCGAGCAAATAAGTCCAATAGTAGAAGAAATACAAGAATTTGCTATGGATGCTCACGATAAACTACAAACACAGTACAACAATGATGCAAAAATAGAATTTAATGCACAAGTAACTGCAGCACAAAATAGTGTTGCAGCTTCTGAGGACAATACATATATATAGAAGGAGGAATATATCATGGGATGGTGGGAAGATTTCACGACTTGGGTAACAGGTAGAAATGGAATCTATGAAGACGAAGACAAAGTAGAATCTGTTAAGCAAGATTTAAATGCAGTAAAAATCCAAATAGAAAATGAAAAAGAAAATCTCCAACAAGCAGTCAATAAATTAAATAATATTAAGGGGATGGCTGAACATGTTGGGACAATTAATAGTGCTGCTTTTGATGGCCTATTTGATGTTGCAGATGATGCTGTAGATGCCATCATAGGATTGATTAATGGCAAAGTTGCAGATATCGAAGAATATAATAATTCTGCATGGTGGGAGAAAGCTGGATCTACAACAACTATGATATTTGCAAAAGCTGGTGAAGGAATCCTTTCTGTGGGGGAAGGTGTTCTTGATGCTGGAGCAACTGTAATAGGTGGCGGAACAACTTGGCTATTAGGTCGCGGTGCAAAGTTAGTAGGTTGGGATAGTGCTGCCTCTGTCCTAAATAGTGCCCATGAGAGTGTAAGTGATTTTGTTAAAACAGATTTATCACATGAAGCATTTAGTTTTTACTATGATAGTGATTTGGCAAAGGCTAGTGCAATTACCGAAAATAGTGGTGCAGCAATGATTGCTGAAGGTGTTGGAGCTGCTGGAGGATATTTAGCATTAGGTGGCTTTGTTTCAGGACTTGCCTCAGCATCAAAAGTTGCAGGTACAGGAAGTAAAGCAATCAATATTTTGGCCGGGACTTCTACAAGAGCCAATACTACAGTTTCTGTTGTTGCTGGAATGGGCAGTGGAACTCAAACAAGTCTACAAAATGGAAGCACTCTAGGTGAAGCTGCTTTATCTGGTATAAAACAGGGAGCGATTCAAGGTGGATTAGCTTATGGCGTTGGAAAATTAGGTGAATATGTCCAAAAGCAAGCAGCAGTTAAAACCGCTAAAGAGACCTTTAATAGTGCAGATGATGCGGTAAATAAAGCATCTGCAGCATTAACAGATCCAGAACTAACACCAGCAATGGCAGATCTTGCAAAAAATAATTTTGACGATGCTCTAATTGCAAGAGCTTCAGCTTCTAAAACCTTAACAAATGTGCAAAATGCTAAGTTAAGTACGTTTGATGGCTATAGTGATGCTATTAGCAATACATTTAAAAAGCGAGGAGAAAGTGTTTTTGAAAATGGTTTAAAAAGTACTGCAGTAGCCGATGCTACTGCAATAGGAAGTGCCTTAAAATCAGGTGGAACAAAATTGGCAGGCATAGCTACACATCCAGTGCAAAGTGCAAAAGATGTATTGAAAACAGCAACTAAACCAGTATCTGCAACATATAATGCAGCGAAAAATACGGCAATCAATGTTTATAGTCACGGGGTATCAGAAGGGCTTAAAATTAGTGCCAGAAGTGCAGCAACTGGGGCTTCTAATATTGCTTCTAACGCAATTAATACTCTAGGGACAGTAACCGGAACAGTAGGGACTACCACGAGTTTAAAAACAGCAGCTGCAACAGCAGCAAGAGTAGCTGTTCCGACAGCAGTAGGTTCCCAAATTGCATCTGATGCGGCAAATGCAGCCCAACAATTTGAATCAAAAAATCTAGTCAATAATATAATGGCAGATGCTCAAAATAATAATCCTACCCCTACGGTTGCTGCAGATGTCCTAGATCCTAATGCCAATAATACTCAACAACCACAAAATCAAACAACTCAAGGAACAACAGGAAGTACTGGAGGAAACTCTAATAGTGGAGGATATGTTCCTGTTACACCAAGTGGTGGAAGTAACACAATGATAAGTACTCCGAGTACACAGTCTACTACTCAACCAAGTGTTTCCACTACCACCCCAACTGCAGATCCAACCACCCAGACAACCACGACAGAAACTCCACCATCAACTATTCAAAATAGGGTAGAAACTCCAGTTACTGATACAAATTCAACTCCAACAGTAGATTCTCCTACTGGAACAGATTCAAACAATACTGTTATTACTACTCCAACGAATGATAACGATACATCAATTTCAGAACCGCCAACAATTGATAATAATGATAATATCAGTGAGCAACCATCGATTCAACAACAACCACAACAAAACCAGGGAGCATCAGTAGAACCTCCAGTAAATAATTCAAACAATACAATAAGATATACACCACAAAATCAAACAACGAACACTACTTCTTCAAATGGTTCAGAGATAACAACAATTCCAGAAGAATCAGTGGATGGTTCTGACACCATTTCTAATAGCAATGACGGCTTCCTTTCTAATGACGGAGAGGACATAGATATCATTAGTATTGATAAAACAACTCCGAATGCAACTAGCTCAGTAAGTACTACAAGCAAATCTTCAGGAACAAATGCAATTCCAATAATATTAGGAGTTGCTGCAGCTGGTGGAGCAGCAGTTGCTGGTGCAAAATACATTAAAAATAAAAAAGAAAAAGAAAATGATAATGGAGAAGAAGATAATTATTACTATGAAGATAATGATTTGTTAAAATCAGATCCTAATGATACAACATATGAAAATTTCACCCCTACTTCAGAAGGAAATGATGCAATGCAGCTAATTATGGGATCAGATAATCAAGATTCCAAGAATTTAAGAATTCAACCAGAAAGTGAATCAGCAGATTTTAACATAAATAATACTTATGCAAAAGATAAATATCAAGCAGGAAGCATGAACAAATTAAACTTAGAAGACGGAAGAGATATTAAAATAGAAGATGATGTAATATTTGGAAATAAGAAAGAAGAATTAGAATAGGAGGCACTAATATGGAAGAAAAAATAGGAGAAAGATTTTTACCGATTGGAACTGTAGTATTATTAAAAGAAGGAAAAAAGGAATTAATGATTATAAATTACTGCATCGTTCCAACGGGAGAAGTGTATGAACAAGGAGAAAAAGTTAATTCTAAAAGAAAATTATATGATTATGGAGCATGCCCATATCCAGAAGGAGTACTTGGACCAAATAGAATTCTAGCTTTTAATCATGATCAAATAGATAAAGTATTACATTTAGGATATGAAACAGAACAATCTAAAGAATTCTCTAAACAACTAAATGACGGTTATGAAAATGCCAAAGAGAAAATAGAAGAAGAAATAAACAAACCAAAGCCAGCAAGCCCAGCAAGCGAGGAGAATAATAACAATTAAATCAACAAAAAATAAAGTGTGTTGCCAACAGGAAAACACACTTTTATAATGGGATAAGCATCAAGATGACTGATATGTTAATTTTTGTAAAATCCCTTGACGATAATAAAAAATAACACTACAATAAATATATAAGAATATAAAGGGCTTCTAAATATTCTTAGAAAATTAGGAGGTGAAAGAATGGCAGACGGATTAAGCTTTAGCTTAGAAGAAATGAGACAATTAGCAGCAGATGTAAATACTCAAGAAACAATTTTTGCTAATGGTGTAGAGGAGATCAAAACAATAGTAGAGGAGATCCATTCTCTTTGGACAAGTGAAGAGACCGGAACATATGAAGCATTTAAGGCTTTATTTGATGAAAAATATCCATCATTAGAAGAAGCAGATAGTATGATGAAAAGTTATTATCAATTAATAGATCAAAAAGCAGATGATTTTGAAACAGCATCTACAAAAGCAAAAAATAGTTTTGAATAATAAAGGAGGGATTATTCTATGGCAATGAATCAATTACAATATAGTGAAATTGAGACTAAATTAACTCGTATCCAAGAATTAACAACAGAAATTGAAAAAGCAGTAAATGAGATGGATGCACTAGTAAAAGAAAATGTTAATAATGAATCCGTATGGAAGGGAACTTCATCATCAGCTTTTATCACTAAATGGGAAGAATTTTCTGCAACATTTCCAAATTTTGTATCAGCATTTAGAAAACAGGGAGTCAATGTTGCAAATATTTTAACTGGTTTACAAGCTGCCGAAGAATAAGATACACTGCATTTGCAGTGTATTGTAAATGAAAGGAATTTTCTTTTATTTACAATGCACTGAAAAGGAGGAGAATATGGGAAAAGTAGATTGGATAACATATAAAACGTCTATAGATGAGATAATTGTACCATCGGAAGAAAGGGCTAAAGTAGAAGAGGCTTATAATAATATTTGTGGTTCATTTATCAATAAAACAATAAAGGAAGAATTAGAGCAAGAAATGGTAAGTGGTGGATTAGATGTTCTGTCTCTTAATATTTTAGGAGTTTCTCCTGCAAATGCTATGAGTAGAGAAATAGTTAATTATTGTGATGATATAAATTTGGGTATATCCGAATTAAGTAATACAGTAGAAAACGCCGCTATAAAACAGGCTGCTTGCGAAAGAAATCAATTAATCAATGCTATTAGTGAAAAAATAGCCGAGTATGAAAAATTAAGAAATGAAGCTCAATCATCGTATAATACTTACAAAAGTGCTTATGAAAGAGATGAATATTCTGCTCCAGGGGATTATAATTGGAATGCGATGGAAACATGGCAAGTTCAAATAGATATTTACAATGACGAAATTAAAAAATTAAAAGAAAAAAGAAGTACTGTTATAGAATTAGGGGAAAGCACAAGACATTAGTTGACCTTTGCAAAATAATTTTTTCAAAAATACAAAAAACATATAAATAAATATTAAGAAAGGAGCAAAATATGGCAGAAAAAAGTTATCAAGGGTGTATAGATTATGAAAAATTAACTCAGAGTAGTGAAGTTGTTAGCAATATTAGCTATAGTGCTTCTAATTCTACAGTAGTGAGTAATTTAAATGATATAGTAACGAAATTAAAAGATAGTAATAATTTACATGGAAATTATTTGAGCGAAACAAATTTTGAAGCTCAAATAAATGAAAACATAGAGCAATGGAACTTAATAAACAAGAAAATAAACAGTTTGAATACTGCTTTATCCGATACAATTTATAATTTTAAAGATGCGGAATCATTTGATTCAGAGGATTTAAGTAAATTAGCTGCTATATATGGAGACAGCGAAGCAGCAACGAATGCTTTTGAAACAGCAATGGCAGAAGATCACTCTGGTGAAATAAACATAGCAACTTCTTCTACTGATTTTATAAATAATATAGATGAAGAGATAGATGATGTAGTAATAACAAACATATGTACATCAACTATGGAATTGGGCGATAATTTCCCAAGCGATTATGATTCCGAAGAAGAATGGTTCAATGATTTATATCAACAGTATTTAGATGCAGGATATTCTGAAGATGATGCTGCAATAAAAGCAAAATTAGACATGGCTATATGGAGAATAGAAGAATCAGGTGCCACTGTAGTTGCCCAAGCAGTTTCAGATTATATTGACGAAAATATAGATGATTTTGAAGACTATACCTATATAAGGGAACATGGTATATCAAAGGAGCAAGCACAACAATTGATAATAGAACAGCAGACTAAATTAGATAACTTAGCTAAAAAGATTGATAACGGGAGTGAACTTTCTGATATTGATATGCAAAATTTAGAAAAACAATATATAAAAGCAGAGCAAAAATTGGATGCTTTAAAAGATAAATTTGATATTGAGATAGGGGAAGATAGTAACAACAATTTAGGTGATACTAATTCCGACACAGGCACTGCTGATGAGGGTGGAAATAGTAGTAACAACAACTTAGGTGATACCAATTCTAGTACAACAGATACTACTGGCGATAGTGGAAATGGCGACAGTTCATCTCCTAACAGGGTATCTTATAGAAAAACAGATACAGATAAAGAAACAGGGGATACCACTTCTTCAACAGATTCCACTACCGAAACAGAAGACGTAAAACAAAAGGTAACCTCAACAGATAAACCTACAGATCAAAACACATCAGAAGATCAAACTAATAATAGTACAACAACAGATACCAATCCGAATGCTAATCAGAACACAAATCAGGATACAAGTACACCATCAGATACAAATACAAGCAAACCGACTACAGGCACTAATCCTGATACGACTACAGGAAACACTTCTGATCCGACAACTGGAAATTCACAAACAAATACAAATAATAATCTTGGAAATGATTCTTCAAATCAAAATATTCCAAATAATAACACTGGGGACTCTAATGCAAATAACCAACCATCCTCAGGAGACTCAGTACAAGTAACACCACCAGTAAATAATTCTAATAATACAATTACATATCAGCCACAGGGAACATCTTCAAATAGTTCATCTTCAAACGTTTCACATTCAGATGGAGCTTCAAATGTTTCATCATCAAGCGAAATTTCAAATCCTTCATCTTCTACCGGAACTTCAAACGAATCTGGATTAACATCACTTCCAGAAGATTCAACTGATATAACTGATATAAGTGGAGACGATGGCATAACATCTACTAATGGAGAAGACATAGATATTACCAGTATTGATAAGGTAACTCCAAGTGGTTCTAATACAGTAAGCACAGCAAGCAAATCATCCGATGGTGGAAACGCAATTCCAATTATATTAGGAGTGGCTGCTGCTGGGGCTGCAGCTGTTGCCGGAGGAAAATATATTAAAAACAAGAAAGAAAAAGAAAACAACAACGGAGAAGATGAGAACTATCAATATGAAGAGAAGGACTTGTTCGAGTTAGATACAAATGATGCATCTAGCAATTCTGCTAATGAAAATCAGCAATCTAATTCATACAATAACGAAGTAATGAAATTGATCATGGACTCAGATAATTCAAAAGAAAATACTCCAAATTCTCAACTAGAAGAGGACTCCAAAGACTTTAACTTAAATAGTACGCAAAAAAGTGATAAATATCAAGCAGGAAGTATCAATAAATTAAATTTAGAAGATGGAAGAGACGTCAGAATATCTGATGATGTAATGTTTGGAAACAAGAAAGAAGAATTAGAATAGAAAAGGGGAAATTTTCATGGAAGAAAAATATTTACCATTAGGTTCTGTTGTGATCCTAGGTGGAGGAAAAAAAGAATTAATGATTACTGGATATTGTATGGAAACACCAGAAAAACCAGGAAAAATATTTGATTATTGTGGATGTATTTTCCCAGAAGGAGTAATTCGCTCAGACCTAACTTGCGTATTTGATCACGCACAGATTGAAAAAATAATTTTTACTGGTTGCAAAAATGAAAGAGCAGAAAAATTTTTAACTAGACTAAAAGAAAGAACAAATGCAAAAGAAAAAAAAGATCTTCCCGTGATAGAAGAAATAGAAAGGCTATAAGTTCTTTCTTTTTTTTGAAATATAGTATATAATAATAGTGGTGATATATAAATGGAACAATATATAATTATTGGAGTTATTTTACTAATTATTTTATTAGCAATATTAAAAGCAACAAAAAAAGATGCAGAATTAGACTTTAATAAATTAGTAGAATTACTCGGAGGAAAAGAAAACATTATTCATACAGAGACGAATATGTCCAGATTCAAAGTAACCCTAAAAGATGTGAGCAAAGCAAATAAAGAAGGAATTCAAAAATTAGGGGCAAAGGGAATTGTCGAAATTGATAATCAATTAAAAATTATCCTTGGCCCAGAATCTAAACAGTTAAAAAAATATATTGACGAGATAAAATGACAAAGTTTGTCATTTTTCTTTTTATAAAACCAATATTCGACAAAAATTGACAAGAAAAAAAGATATACTCCAACCAGGAGTGAAAAAAATGAATATCATTGAAAACTTAATTTTAAATAGCATTTATTTACTATTTCCATTATGTATCTATTTAATTTATATTACTTATATTAGAAATATGGATAAAAAAGAAAAAGGCATTATTTTAGAATTTGCATTATTATCTTCTTTATTCTTGATGATCAGATTTTCTAAAAATCGAAGTCTATATATTATTATTCTTTATAATATTCCCTTATTATTGTCATATTTAAAAAATAAAGTTCCTGTTGCTATTTTTATTTCTATAATTTTAGTTTGTTACTATAAAACCTACAGCAATATTCCTCTAATCGTTTCTATAATAGAGTATAGCATTTATTTAATTGTCTACTTTTTAACGAAAGAAAAAGAAAATAGGGAAGAGTATTTAATTCATATTTTTGTTATAATGAAATCCTTCTTATCTGCCGTCTTAATTTATTTATGTTTTGAGCCAACGGGATTTTCTTTAAATAATACACTATATTTATTAATCGTAATGACTATTTTTATCTGTTATAGTTATCTAATTACTTATTTATTTAAAAAAGGAGAAGACATGGTGGAATTAAACACGACTTTGCAAGAATTAAAACGTGAAAAAATGCTTAGAGCCTCTCTTTCAAAGTTAACTCATGAAATTAAAAATCCAATTGCTGTTTGTAAAGGTTATCTAGAAATGATTGATAAAAAAGGAATAGAAAATAGTCACAGATATATTTCTATCATAGAAGATGAGATCAATCGTGCTTTAACTGTAATTACTGACTTTTCTACTTTTGGTAAACTGACTCAAATAGAAAAAGAAGAAGTAGATTTGCGCTTAGTTCTAGAAGAAATAATAGAAGTAGTAACACCATTATTTAAAAAATCGAATAGTAAAATTGAATTAAAAATGAAGGAAGAAGAATTATATATAGATCTAGATTATTCTAAAATCAAGCAAGTACTAGTAAATATCATTAAAAATTCCTTGGAAGCAAAGAAAAAAGAAGAACATCTAGTAGTAACGATCGATGTAAAAACGTATATAAATACGGTTAGAATAATCATCAAAGATACAGGAATTGGAATGAACAAAGAAACATTAAATAGAATTTCAGAAGTTTTCTATACAACAAAAGAGAAAGGAAGTGGTTTAGGAGTAGCATTATCGAAAGAAATTATAGAATTGCATAAAGGGACGATGACTTATCAATCAACACCGAATAAAGGTACTACAGTAACGATTACACTTCCACAAAAATAAAAAAGTCTTACGACTTTTAATAATAAAATGTATTAGTATTATATGTTGGAAAAGTAGTAGGAAAAGGTCCTGGATAAGGCATTGGATAAAAACCACAGCAAGGTCTTCCGTTATTATTGATTTGATTATTATTAGCAATTCCATATCCTAAAGCAGTACCAGCAAGTCCACCAACAAGAAATGGTGCTAAGAAGAAACGCTCACCATCTTCTGTAGTAACGGGAACTACATTGGAAGAAGTAGGGTATGGCTGGCTTCGATAAAAATGTCTACTATTGTTTTGCACAACATAATTACGAGGATACATATTCACACTCTCCTTTACAATAATGTATGAAAAATAATGAAATACGTGTCAAAAGAAGTTACTAAAAAAGAAATTTATGATATACTATAGCCCGGTGATCGAAATGCAAAGGTTAAAAGATATAAAATTAGCAGAAGAAGAATTAAGTTATTATAAACAACAGTATTTTGATTTTGGCTCTGAAAGTATTATTGTTAGATCCCATCCTGATAGAATATATAAGATTTGGAATGATGATATCCCAATACAAATTAGAGAAAATAAATTAAAAAAGATAATCGCATACTACCAAAAGCAAATAAAATACATCCCACAAATTACAGCTACTTTAAGTAGTCATGGAATTTGTAGTGGATACGAAATGTCTTTTTCTGAAGAGGATGATGTTCTGTTGATTGCACCAATAGAGAAAAAAGAAAGAAAAGAAATTCTTCAACGAGGAAAAGAAATCTTATCTTACTTTATAAGAGAAGGAATTATTTACGGAGATATTAAAAATGACAATATTTTATATAACAAAAGAACAAAAAAACTGAAATTTTGTGATTTTGATAATACAAAATATCAAGATTTACCAATGGATTTACAACCAGAAGAGTTAAGTGATTTTATTAAGAAATATGGCAGTGAAGATGAAAAGATCCATGCTTATATGTACAATTTATTGACATTACAACAATTAGATAGTAGAGATTGCTGTAACGTAGAAGTATTACAGGGAATCTATGAAGACAATTATTGTGAAATTGTAGATGAGAAAGGAAAGGTTTTACTAAAAGAAATGAAGTCTATCAACCAAAATTATAGTGGTGAATACTTAATTGATCACATCGTAAAATAACCTTTTTTTCTTATCAAAAATATTGTAAAATAAAAAAGAGGTGAAACATGGAACGCTTACAAAAAAGAATTGCTGAAAGTGGGATAACTTCCAGAAGAAAAGCAGAGGAACTTATTATTAACGGAAAAGTAAAAGTAAATGGACAAATCGTTACAGAATTAGGAACGAAAGTTTCTAAAAAAGATCAAATCGAAGTAAATAATCAATTGATTACAAAGGAAAATAAAGAGTATTATTTATTGAATAAACCACGTGGTGTTGTGACAACAACAAAAGATGAGAAGGAAAGAAAAACAGTAGTAGATTTCATACCAACTAATGCTAGAATTTATCCAGTAGGTCGTCTAGATTACGATACCACAGGAGTCTTACTTTTGACTAATGATGGTGAATTTGCCAATATTTTAATGCATCCAAATAATGAAATTGATAAAGTATATATGGCAAAATTAAATGGTATCATAAAAGGAGAGCAAATTAATCAATTAAAAAATGGTGTAGTAATAGATGAGGAAGTAACGGTACGAGCAAGTAAAGTAAAATTGAAAAAAACAGATCCAAAGACAAATACTTGTATGGTACAGATTACGATTCACGAAGGAAAAAATCACCAAGTAAAGAAAATGTTTGAAAAAGTAGGATTTGAGGTATTAAAACTGAAAAGGGAAAAAGAAGGCATTTTTGATTTAAAAGATTTACAATCTGGAGAATTCCGAAAGTTAACACCCAAAGAAATCAGCAGAGTATATAGTTTAGCCAAAAATAAGTAGCATTAGAAATGAATGCTACTTATTTTAGATATTTAGAAAAGGAAGAATATAAAAGAAAACAATAAAAAGAATTAAAGAAAGAATTTCACAAGCGATTAAAATATCAACAATACTAGTATAGTGTTCTCCTTTTTCTCGAAGTGCCGGTAAATAATCCGTCCCTAATTTCTTTTTCCATTTATCAATTCTTTTTTGATAGATTTTTAAGCACCATTGATTGGAAACTGCCATATAGACAACTCGCATAAAAATAAAAGAAAAGAAGATTGTGAAAATATAGTAAACAGGAAATGAAAAGAGCATAAGACCATAGAATAATAATTCAATAATAAAAGCAATAACAGTAAGCCAAATAATTTTACAATAGGAAAAATATATGGGACCTAAGAAGAAAATGGCAACTGTGTTTTCATTTCGAAAAAGCGTATCATATCTGTTTCCAAGAAAAATTTCTAAATCGGAAGCTTTGGCTATTGTTTTTTTCTTTGTAATAACATTTCCGTTATCCATATATCCACAAAAAAGGCAATAGACATGTGTGCCATCTTGACGTAATTTTCTACCACATTTTGGACATTTCATATAATCACCTACTATATAATAAGTATAAATGCTTTAGAAAAGAAAAACAATAAAAAGTATATATTATATTTTCCATTGAAATCGCTTCATATCAACGCAACCATTTTTTAAAAAAGTAACTCCTTCTTTTAATAGTAATTCTTTTTGCTCTTTCCATCCTGGAACAAGCCGACCATTGCAATTTACCACTCTATGGCAAGGATAAGTTCCATAAAGATCGACATGAGAAAGGACTTTTCCAACATATCTAGCACGATTTTTCCATCCAGCTAGAGTAGCAATTTGTTTGTAACTTGCAACTTTTCCTACGGGGATTTCCGATACGATTTCTAAAATCAAATAAACAAATTCTAAGTTCATAACTCTCTACAAAAAAAGTAAGAATCAATCTTACTTTTTAACTTATTCTGAAACCTCAATTGCTCCCGTAGGGCAAGAATCAGCAGCATCTTTTACAGATTGCTCTAGATCTTTTTCTACTTCTTCTTTTAGTGCAACAGATAGTCCTTCATCATTAATTTGAAATATTGCATCACAAATAGCAGCACAAGCACCGCATCCAATGCATGCATCTTGATTTACTTTTACTTTCATTGGTAGTCTCCTTTCTTCCACCTCTATTATATCGAAAAAACTTTTTGACGTAAAGAACTATTTAAAATCTTTTGTTTTTACTTATCTTATGATAGAATAAAAATAAGAAGGTGATGAGAGTGCCAAGTAGAATGGATCGTTATAAAGAGGAAACTCAGCAGCAACAGATAAGCCGTAGAAATAAAAACCAAGAACTATATAAAAATATTGGAAGTAATACGAGATATGCCAATTTTACTGATGTAACGAATGCCAATGCCATTGATCTATCACAAGCATCTAAGAATTACCGAACTAGAGAAGGATATCATCAAATGAAAGAATACGAGCCTATCATGCCTACTTTAAAAGTAAAAAAAGAATTAGATGAATTTAACTATTTATATCAAGATAGAGAAAATAGAGTATATGACATTAATAGCGTATTAGAAGAGGCAAGGAAAAATAGAGAAGAAAAAGATGATTTAGAAGAGAAAAGAAAATTAAAAAATACTAGCTATAATATCCTAGCAAGTCTAAATCCTGAAGAATTAGAAAAATATCGTCAAGAAAAAGTAGAACGCCCAAAAGAATCAGAACTAAAAGAATTAATAGATACGATTACTTCAAAAACACTAGCTGGAGAAATTGATAAAGCAACAGGAGTTAATTTGTTGAGTGATTTAATGGCTACCAATGTCATGGACAAGGTAGAAAAACCAGCTCCTGAAAAAGAGCCAACAAAAATGATAGAAGTAGAAGATAAATTGGCTTTATCAAAAGAAATTTTAGATAAAGAACAATTAGAAAAGATAAAACAAGTTCAAGAAGATAAAAAAGAAGAAGAACCATTATTAAAAGGAGCAGATAGTGACTTTTATACTAGAAGTATGGATCTATCTGATAAAGATTTTGAAATGGATCAAGAATTTAAAGAGAAAAAATTACCATTACCATTGAAAATAATTTTGATTATCATAGTTTTAGCAATCATTGCAGTTTCTGCATACTTTATTTGGAAAAATATGTAATAAAAATAGAAATAAAGAGGTGAAAAAATGATTATATTAATTTATCTTCTTTGTTTCTATTTTTCCATTCCTGGACTAATAAACAAAGCTGGGTACCCTATCTGGAAAGGTATCGTTCCTTTTTATAATTTATATTTATTAGTAACCATTTTAGAAATTTCTCCTGTTGTATTAATGTTTTTAGGATTAGGTTTAATTTTTTTACCAGATCGCATGTGGGTAGCAACACTAATTGCTGTTTTTCTTCCTTTTTTAATAGCTGATGCATATGCCTATGATAAGCCAATTAAAATCGGAATATTGACGTTTCTTTGCCCCTTTATTCTATATCCGTACCTTGCTTATTCATCTACATCTTATGGGTACAGTTTATGGGAGGAACAGTAAATGAGATTCTTTAGAAGGCATAAGATAGTAACCTTAATATTATTGATGGTATCATTTATTATATATCAAAACTATACAATAATTATTGAAGAAAACCCAAAGGTAGATAAAACTGACAGTCAGTATGTAAATAATTTATACATGTCTGATGGTCGAATTTATAATAATTATTTAAATAAGCAAGAAAAGAAACTATACCGTTTGATGTTAGAAAAAGCCAAAAATTATCAAAGCAAAATAAATATGAACTTAACAGATTTTGGATGTACTGATTATAATGAATGTTTTTCTTTGATAAATAAAGTTCATGACGCAATTATAGCAGATCATCCAGAACTTCTAAATTATGCAACTTACGTAGGGATTTATGAAAATGATCAAATTACTTTGAATTTGAAATTCGCCTTTAATTTGAAACTACAAGAAACCATCAGTATTTTAAGAATTGAAAGATTAATTTCCCAAATAAAATATCGTACGAAAGATATGACAGATCTGGAAAAAATAAAATATGTTTATGATTGGATGGGCCAAAATAATACCTATGATTCTCTATTTACTTATGCTTCTAAAAATCAATCTATTTATAATGTGTTTATGCGAAAAAATGCAGTATGTGCTGGTTTTGCCAAAGCGAGTCAAGTAATTTTTCAAAATATAGGAATTACCTCCTATGGAGTGACAGGCGTATCTACAGATAATCATATGTGGAACATTATTAAATATAAGGATAAGTATTATTATTATGATTCTACCGTCGCAGTCAGTATTAAAGATAAAAATGATCCTCATTATTATGATGGCCTAAAACAGACAGAGATTAGCTATTATACCATGGATTATCCAGAATGGTATCCAAAAATTACTCAGGAAAATGTCTTTATGAAATAAGACATTTTTTAACTTTAAACCTAGGTTTAGTCTTGGATACCAGAATAAAAAAGTGTATAATATAAAAGAAAGCAATAAATGTAGTAGGATGTGTATAAAATGAATATAAAATTTATGGTAAATGACGATATGTTAATTTGGACTTTGTTATTTCAAGCATCGATTTCAGAATCTGTCCATAAATTAAAACAGAAATTATGGTTTAATTATAAAGAGCAATATAACAATGCTTATCGTGATAAAGAATTAATTATGAAGGATGTTAAAAATTTTATTCCAAACGATGATACAATCTATAATATTATGCTAGAAAATAAAGAGTATGAACGAATTAAAAAAAGAGTGGAAAAATATCGTATAGAAGTTTTAGCTTTATGGGATAAACAACAAAAGCTAATTCGCAAAAGTCTAGAAGAAATTTTAAAAAAAACCTTAAACGATTATACCGTATTAGTGGTAGATGAACAATTAGAAATTTTAGAGCTTAGTCAAAAAAAACAATCTTCAAATAAAACAGCAATCTTAGGAAGAATGATTGATAAAAAAGATCCAAATAAAATTTTGATTGATCTACTTTATGAGATAGTGAAAAAAGAGATCAAAGAATATCCTAAGATAAACCAATTAATTGCTATCTCTATCGTTAGTTTAGCAATACATAATGAATTAGCAACTAGATTAAATAATAAGAGTTATTACTTTATGGGAGAAGCA
Source organism: uncultured Bacilli bacterium (assembly GCA_944358405.1). Lineage (GTDB taxonomy): Bacteria > Bacillota_I > Bacilli_A > RF39 > UBA660 > CALVQX01. Next base: position 35,041 of record CALVQX010000016.1, read on the forward strand.
CAAAGTACTTATGTAAAAAGGCAGATTTATCCTTATTGGTTAATGTATTTAGGTGTCCTAGAAGAAGATATGTCAAGTTATATGTTAAGAGATAAAATTGCTTTTGATTTAAAAAAATATCCTTATAATCCAAAGCTAAAAGATATGAATATAGAAGAATTTATTGATTTTTGTATTCAAAATAAAAGGAATATGATTCATGAAGAACAATTGGAACTAATATAAAAAGGAGGAATTCTTATGGAAGAAAAAATAAAAATATTACTAGATAAGATTCAGGTAAAAGAAGAATATACTCCTTACTTTTCTGATGCTAAGCTTTCAAAAATTAAAATTAATTCCCGTGACAAAGCATGGCAGGTTTTTATAGAAAAGGAAAAACTATTACCTGTAGAAGTTTTTCAAGATTTAGAAGAAAAAAAACATTTGTTAGATCCAACAGCTACAGAAATTACTTTTCATTTTTCTACAAAAGAAGGAGGATTAGAAGAATATCAAAATTATTATCCTTATTTATTATCTACCTTAAAAGAACAATTAAAAGTATTAGAAATATATGAAGATTGTTTAAAAGTAGAAGATGGTTTTTTAGTATTAGTAGTATCTAATACTACAGAAGAAGAAAGATTACATACTTGTTTAGATAAAATAAATGAGTTTTATAAACGGTTAGGATACCAATTTAATATTGATATTGAAATTCATCATGAAGAAAACATCTTAGAAGAAATTAAACAAGACTTGATTTCTGTTCCTATTCCAAAGATGATAGAAAAGGAAGAACCCAAAGAAAAAAGCTATCATAGAGAACCAAAAGATCCAAATAGTATTCTTGGCAGAGGGATTAAAGAATCTCCTATAAAAATTAAAACGCTTATTGGAGAAGATAATAATGTTGTCGTAGAAGGGCAAGTCTTTGGAACAGATTATTTTGAATCATCCAAGACAGATTTTAAAATTATTACTTTGAAAATTACAGATTTTTCCGATAGTATCTATTGTAAGGTGTTTGTTCGTGATAATGAAGAATACACAAGACTATGTAAAGAATTAAAGACAGGAAATTGGTATAAAATTAGAGGGTATACTAAAAATGATCAATTTTCGAAAGAATTAGTACTGAATGCCAGAGATATTATCAAGATAGAAAAACAAGAAGAAAGTATCAAAGATGAAGCAGAAGAAAAGAGGGTAGAGCTTCACTGTCATACTAAGATGAGTCAAATGGATGGACTAGCAGATGAGGAAGCTTTATTAAAACAGGCAATCAAATGGGGGCATAAAGCGATTGCTATTACAGACCATAATGGTGTACAAGCATTTCCCCATGTATTTAATTTTGTAACTAGTTACAACAAAAGTTTAAAAGAAGGAGAGACTCCTTTTAAAGCAATTTATGGTACAGAATTAACTATGATCGATGATAGCGTCAATATTGTTCTTCGACCAAATAAAGAGGTTATGTTGGATCAGACTTTTGTTGTTTTTGATTTTGAAACAACAGGATTTAATGCTGGTGGAGCAGATTCCATTATTGAAATTGGTGCAGTTAAAATTCATAATGGAGAAATTATTGATAAATATGACGAATTAATCAATCCAAATCGCCCACTTCCTCAAAAAATTATAGAAGTAACCAATATTACGGATGAAATGTTAAAAGATAAAGATAATGAAGAAAATGCTGTCCGAAGATTTATAGAATGGTTTGGAGATTGTCCAATGGTAGCACACAATGCCAAATTTGATGTGTCTTTCTTAGAGATGGCTTATAAGAAATACAATTTAGGTACGTTTACCAATCCAGTCATTGATACTTTAGAATTATCCAGAACAATGGATAATACTTATGCTAGACATTCATTATCTGCTTTAGTAAAAAGATATGAAGTTCCATGGGATGAATCAGCCCATCATAGAGGAGATTATGATGCTGAAGGAACTGCTTTAGTGTTTCATAAAATGTTAAAAAAATTGTTTAGTAGAAATATAGAAACGATGGATCAACTAGACAATTTAGTTAGTAAAGATGAAATGTATAAATATGGACGTGCTCATCACGTGAATATTTTAGTAAAAAATAAAAAAGGATTAAAAAATCTATTTCAATTAATTTCTCTTGCTAATACAACGTACTTATATAAAACACCAAGAATTCCTAGAAGTGAAATTGAAAAGCATCGAGAAGGATTATTAATTGGAAGTGGATGTTATGAAAGTGAAGTTTTTACAGAAGGAAAAAGTAAAAGTGAAGATGAACTTTCTAATGTCATTCGTTTCTATGATTATGTAGAGGTTCAACCCTTAGAATGTTACAACCATTTAATTCAAACTGGGGATTTTTCAACAGAAGTAGAATTAGCAGCACATATTGAAAAGATAGTCAGAGTAACTGAAGAAGCAGGAAAATTAATTGTAGCAACAGGGGATGTTCATCATATTAAAAGAGATGATAAAATCTATCGTGAAATTATCGTGAATCAAAAAGTGCCTGGAGGTGGAAGACATCCATTAGCCAAAAGTAACATCAAGGAAATTCCATCCAATCATTTCCGAACCACCAATGAAATGCTAGAAAACTTCAAATTTCTGCCAGAAGAAGTTGCCCATAAAATTGTCATTGAAAATCCAAATAAAATAACTGATATGGTAGATATTGTTGAAGTAATTATCGATACAGGTGGAATTCCTTTTTCCCCAAGAGTAAAAAGTGATGATGGGAAAAGTTACTTAGATTGTCCAAGAGTGGTAACAGACTTAGTTTATGATAAAGCGAAAGAATGGTATGGAGAACCTCTTCCTTATTCAATAGAAGAACGAATTGCCACCGAATTATATGGGGATGTTGTCTTGAAGACAATTAAAGAGCAACTGGAAAAAGAGAAGCTAGATACTCTTTCCTTTGAAAAAGAAGCATTTAAAAGGCTACATGAGGTAATTGTTCAAGGATTTGATCAAGTAAAAGAGTTGATTCGAACTCATATCAAGGAAAGTGAGAACGAAGAATTAAGTAAAGAGGACTTGGAAAAAGCTGTAAAGAAGTCTCTCGGTGGAATTATTGGTGGAGGATTTGACCCAATTTATTTGATTGCTCAAAGACTAGTAAAACATTCCAATGATGAAGGATATCTTGTAGGATCTCGTGGATCAGTTGGTTCTAGCTTTGTTGCTACTTTAATGGGAATTACAGAAGTAAATCCATTGGCAGCTCATTATCGTTGTAGTAAATGTAAATTAAGCATTTTTGAAGACGAGGAGGGAAATGCTTTAGGAGCAACTTATTCCTCAGGATTTGATTTGCCAGATAAAGAATGTCCCAACTGTCATATTCCAATGATCAAAGATGGACAAGATATGCCGTTTGCTACTTTCCTAGGATTTAATGCTGATAAGGTTCCTGATATTGATTTAAACTTCTCTGATTTGAATCAAGCTAGTGCTCATGCGTATACTAAAGTTTTGTTTGGAGAGGATAACGTTTATCGAGCAGGTACGATTGGTACTGTAGCGGAAAAAACTGCCTTTGGGTTTGTAAAAGGGTATTGTGAAGAAAAAGGAATTGAAGATATGCGTACTGCTGAAATAGAACGACTTGCCATGGGATGTACTGGAGTAAAAAGAACAACGGGGCAACATCCAGGAGGAATTGTCGTTATCCCAGATTACATGGATGTATACGATTTTACACCATTTCAATATCCTGCGGAAGATGCAACTGCAGAATGGAGAACGACTCACTTTGATTATCATGCAATTGATCAAGACGTCCTAAAACTAGATATCCTAGGACATTCTGATCCAACACAATTACGTTTAATTCAAATGCAATCGAAAACAGATATTATGAAAGTACCACTAGATGATAAAGAAACAATGAGCATTTTTACCTCAACTAAAGCTCTGGGAGTAACAAAGGAACAAATTATGTGTAATACTGGAACCTTAGGGATCCCAGAATTTGGTACACCTTTTACGATTAAGCTAGTAGAAGATACGAAACCAACCACTTTTGCCGAACTAATTAAAATTTCAGGATTATCTCACGGAACAGATGTATGGTTAGGAAATGCCCAAGAATTAATTCAAAACAATATTGTTCCATTTAAAGAAGTCATTGGCTGCCGTGATGATATCATGGTTTATTTGATGTATCAAGGACTAGAGCCAATCAAATCATTTAAAATTATGGAGTTTGTCCGTAAAGGAAAAGCTTCAAAAGATCCAGAAACCTGGCAAAAGCATGTGGAGACCATGCAAAAAGCAAATATACCAGAATGGTTTATCAATTCTTGTGCTAAAATCAAATACATGTTCCCTAAAGCTCATGCTGCTGCGTATGTCATTAGTGCCTTTCGTATTGCCTGGTATAAAGTTCATATGCCCGTTTATTTCTATGCATCATGGTACTCAACAAAAGCAACCGATGTAGACATAGAGGTGATGATTCAAGGATACGATAAAATCAAGAGTCGTTTAGAAGATATCCAAGTAAAAGGGTATGAAGCTACTAACAAAGAAAATGGACAAGCTGAAAGTTTAAAAGTCGCTCTAGAAGCAACGGCACGAGGAATTAAATTTTTAAATATTGATTTATATAAAAGCGATGCCGTAGTGTGGGTAGCAAAAAATGAAACAGAAATTTATCCGCCATTTAATGCAATCGATGGTCTTGGAGAAAACGTTGCCAAAGCGATTGTAAAAGAAAGAGAACAATCTCCATTTTTAAGTATTGAAGATGTTCAAAAAAGAGGAAAAGTGTCTAAGACTTTAATTGACAAAATGATAGAAATGGGAATTTTAGAAGGATTACCTGAATCAAATCAACTATCCCTTTTCTGAAAATAATACCTGACCTAACAAAAATATAAGCAAAAGAAGGTGAAAAAATGATATATCATAAAAAAGATGGAAGCACAGTACAATTTACAACTATCATGGAAGATGAGAAAAATGCCAGTATATTTCGACATTTTAAAGGAAGCATGCATCAAATTGTTACAATTGCCAAACATTCTGAAACGTTAGAAGATCTAGTTATTTATACACATGATAATACAATATGGGCAAGACCCATCGAGATGTTTTTTGCACCTGTAGATAAGAAAAAATATCCAAATGTAAAGCAAGAAATGCGTTTTGAAAAAATAAGCTAGAAAAGAGGGGATGATCTAAATGAATATGGCCATTTTAATTAATAAAGATCATAAAATAAAATCATCCAATAGGAATCAAGTACATTTAGTACAAACAGAAGATATAGATCAACAACCTCTCCTTGTAGAAGAACAAACATATCAAGCATATAAAAAATTACAAGGATTTTTAAAAAAACAAGGAATAGAAATTGGAATTTCTTCTGCATATCGTACTTTAGAAAAGCAACAAGAAATCTATGAAGAATTTATCGTTCAATATGGAATCGAAACAGCAAATAAATTAGTAGCACCAGTAGGAACAAGTGAACATCATAGTGGCTTAGCTATCGATTTAAATGTAAAGATAGATGGTCATTTTCTAGAAACAAATGATGAATTATATCAAGCTGAAGAAATATGGAAAAAAATTCATCCAGTGCTTGCTTCCTATGGTTTTATCTTGCGGTATCCAAAGGAGAAAGAAGATATTACCGGTTACCCATATGAACCATGGCACATTCGTTATGTCGGAAAATTCATCGCTTCTATAATAGAAAAAAATAAATATACTCTGGAAGAGTATCATCAACAATTTAGTGGAATTTTAGTGGTTAATAAAAAAAGTGGCATGACTTCTTTTGACGTAGTAAAAAAAATAAGTCAGTTGTTTGGTATAAAAAAAATAGGACATACAGGAACACTGGATCCATTAGCAGAAGGTGTTTTAGTAATTACAATAGGAAAGGCTAGTAAAATTGCTGAATTACTAACTGCGGAAGAAAAAGAATATCAAGCAGGAGCACTTTTAGGAGTGCGTACAGATACGCTAGATATTACGGGAAAAGTAGTAGCAAGCCAACCCGTTTTTGATAATGCAAATATTGAAGAAACACTAAAAACTTTTAATAAAACTTATAAACAAAAGGTTCCAATTTATTCAGCAGTAAAAATAAAAGGAAAAAAACTTTACGAATATGCTAGAAAAAATGAAGAAATCAAATTACCAGAAAGAGAAGTCACAATTAAAGATATGAAATTATTAGAAACAGATAGAGATACTTTTATGTTTCAGTGTAGAGTATCTAAAGGCTGTTATATTAGGAGTTTAATTGATGATATTGGAAAATCATTAAACACTTATGCCACTATGACCAAACTAGTACGAATCAAACAAGGAAAATTTAGTATAGAAAATGCTTCTACTTTAGAAGAAATAGACCAAGGAAAATTTCATCTTTATCAAATAGAAGAAGCACTAGAGTATCCAATCATAGAAGTAAATTACGACTTAGAGAAAAAAATTATTCATGGTCAAAAGGTTCCTAATTTATGGCAAATTAAAGAAAAGGTAGTTTTCAAAAACAAAACGAAAATCTTAGGAATTTATGAAGTAGAAGATAAACATCTAAAAACATGGAAAAATTTTAGTTAGAAAAGAGATTTCATATTCTCTTTTTTGTTCATAAGAAATTTTTTTTTAAAACCAAATTTGAAAACTGTAAATTTAATATTTTAAGATGTGGTTTATTTAATTTAGATCATGTTTATAAAAGATTTGATAACAATATAGAATATTATTCTAAATTTAAGGAAAATTCCACTTCTAAAAGAAGTTATTGAACAATCATACAAGTAGTACTGATAAAGATAAAAACATACAGACGATTTGACCAGATATGTAATAAAGTTTCTAAGTTAAAAGAAGAAATAATTATTACAAAGCAAAAAAACGATATTACATCAAAAATAAAAAATGCAAGAAGTTGTTGAATCTTTAAAAAGAATATAAGCTGGTAGAAGAGAAAAAAGAAGAATAAAAGATAAAAATCCACAAGAATATGATATACTTAAAGTAGAGTAAAGGTGATAAGAGTGGAAACGCAAGCAATGAACAAAATTAAAGTAACAAATCCAGAAAATCAAACATTTGAAGTGGAAGTATTAGATATTTTTACCGTGACAGGATATGAAGACAAAGATTATATTTTATACTCACTAGGAGAAGAGATAGATGCTGATAATGAGCAGGCCTATGTCTCAATTTTAAAACAAGAAGGGGATAATTATAGTCTAGTGGAAATTCAAGATGAAAAAGAATGGGAAACCGTCCAAAAAGCCATTCAAGAAGAATTTGAAATGGAGGGTTAAAAACCGTGAATAATTCTGATAAAGTATACCAAGATTTATTAAAAAGGAGCCTACTATTAATAAACAATCAAATTAAGATTCTAGAAAGAAAGAATCATGGCTTAAGAGCATTAAGCGAACAAACATCAATAGAGATTAATGGACTAAAAATCCAATATCAACAGTTACAAGAAGAATTAAAAAATTATGAAGAGCGAATAGATTTATCTGAAAAAGAAGAAGAAAAACTTGAAAAATTAGATATAAAATCATCAGTCAACTCAGAATTACAAGAAGATCATATAGCAAGAATAGATGAATTAGAAGCAGTCAAAAAAAGATTACAGACAACTAAGGCAATTAGAAAAGTAAATAAACAAATTGCACAACAGAAAGAAATAATTCGAAAACTTCAGAAAAAAAGCAGCAAAATTGATCAAAAACAAAAGAAAATAATGCTTCCCAAATATAAAAAAATGCAAAAGCGAAATCAGCTACTAAGCCATCAGCAAGCAAAAGTAAATTGGACTGCTGCCAAAATAAAAGATAATCAAGAATTGCAAGCGATGTTAGATCCAGAAAATAGCTTAAAAGATCTTCTGGCATCAAAAATATATGATATCAAAGGACAATTTTATCAAAAAAAATTATCCCATAGTCAAGAAGTATTAGCAACAATGAAAAGCCAAAAATCAAATATTGCAATTCGTGGAGCAAATGCCATAACCTTAAGTAAAAAAGCAATAAATAAATTTCGCAATGAAATATCAAAAGAAGCAAAAGACCACGACGAATTAGGAGACATGTTAATGGACAAAGTTGCAACTTCAGAGCCAATAGAGGTACTACCACTAGCTTTGCCTGGAAAATAGAAGTATTTTTTGAAACACTTTTTCCTTTGGAAAAGGAAATTGACGAAATAATAAAAAAGTAGTATACTATAGCCACATGAATCAGAGGAGACAAAAGACATGAGCGATAGTGCTAAAAGAATAAAAGAATTATTAGAAAAAAGCATTTGTAATTCATCAAAGGTTTTTATCGTAGGACATAACACTCCAGATTATGATAGTATTGGATCTGCTTTGGCTTTATCGATCATAGCAAAAAATTATGGAAAGAACGCTTATATTATTGTCAATGATAACGATATAGGATTAGATCCTGGAATTAAAAAAATCTTGGATGAAAATAAAAAGATACATAATATTATTTCTTTAGAAGAATGTCATTCTTTAATTGATGAACATTCTTTACTAATAGCAACCGATGTAAATAAAAAATATTTGGTATCCGTAAAGAATGATTTAGATAAATTTTCGGATATTTTAGTGATCGATCATCATGAGGAAGACAAAGAAACTATTCCAACAACAAAGAAAATAGTTGATCTTAGTGCATCTAGTGTAAGTGAAATGATAACACAAGTATTAACTTCATTAAAAATAAAATATGATCAAGAAATTGCTAATTATTTATTAGCTGGAATTATCTTAGACACTAAGAGTTATCAAAATAATACAACAGCAATCACTCATGATGCCACAAAAAAATTAATACAAAAAGGTGCTGATTTAGATTATGTAAATAGTCTATTTTTAACAGAGTTTGATCAAGAAGGAAAAATTGAATTGTTAATTCACACTCCAGGGAATACTATTTTTCAAGAGTATGAACAATCCTCTCTTTTAAAAACAAGAAATATTACTTTTACCATAAATCGAGCATCTCCAGGAACGATATATCAAAAACTAGACATAGCTAAAGCAGCAGATAAGATGCTAAAGTTCCGAGTAGCAGATGCTTCCTTTGTTTTAGGGTTTCTTAAAGAAAATATGGTTTGCATTAGTGCACGAAGTAGAAGCGATATTAATGTAGGACAAATCATGGGACGAATAGATTATTGTGGAGGAAATGCCAAAAATGCTGGAGGATTAATTGAAACAGATGATATATTTGCTGTAGAGAAAAAATTAATGAAAGAAATTCAATGGGGACTTCCTTCCATTGCTCTACCTTTAGAAGAACCTCCAATTACAAAAGTAAAAAAACTTCGAAAAGCTTAGGGCTTTTCTTTTTTTTTCGAATAATAAGGTAGGAGGTGATAATATGACATTTCACTATCGCTATCGAAAACAAATTTTACTAGGAATTCTAGGATTAACTCTTATGATAGGGATGGGAGGAATTATTTTAACTAATATGAAAAAGCCAAGCAATTCTACGAAAAATACCAAAATATCTATTGCTAAGAAAGAAGTAGAAACAGAAGAACAACAAAAAACTTATCAAGTAGATATTAAAGGAGAAGTGATGTCACCAGGAATTTATACCCTACCAGAAAGTGCCAGAGTCATGGATGTAATTGAAAAAGCCGGAGGACTTACAGAAAATGGAAATACAACAGTAATTAATTTAAGTAAAAAAATTACAGATGAAATGGTTATTATTATCTATAGCAATCAAGAAGTCGCAGACTTTAAAACAACAAAGCAAGTGGAAGAACAAGTCATTGAAAAGTGTATACAAAAAGATCAAGAATCTCTAAAAAATGATGCATGTATCCCAAAAGAATTCATCGAACAATCCTCCTCAGAAGATACAAAAGTCTCTTTAAATGAAGCAACTTTAGAACAACTGATGACTTTATCGGGAATCGGTGAAAGTAAAGCTCAAGCAATCATCAGTTATCGAGAACAACATGGAGAATTTAAAGAGATAGAAGAACTGATGCAAGTCTCAGGAATTGGAGAAAGTGTTTTTGAACAAATTAAAGACCATATTACATTATAATTATCTCTATTACTTTTTATTAGGTAGCACTTTACTTTTAACAGTATTTCGCCTCTTAATACCAATAGAAAGTCAATATACTGGAAAAGAAAAAATAGTAATAGGAACAATTATTGAATCTCATAGAATAAAAGATCAGTGGACAATGACAATTCAAGGAAAAGAAAAACTAAGAGTAACATATTATTTGCAGAAAGAAAAACAAAAAGAAAGGGATCAAGAATATAACCTTGGAGAAAAAGTTAAAATCTATGGAGAATTAGAAAAGCCAATAAAATCAACAACTAAGAATACTTTTGACTATCAAGAATATTTAAAGAAGCAACATATTTTTTATTTAGTTAAGGCAACAAAAATTGTCAAAGTGGAAGAATGCAATAATTTCTATTTTTTTATCAAGCAAGCGATCCGTAATCATCTTCAAAAAGATCCCTATTTAAATTCTTTTTTACTAGGGGATAATAGCTATATTTCTAAAGAAGCCATAAAAAGTTATCAGATAAATGGATTAAGTCATTTATTCGCTATCAGTGGGATGCAAATGAGTTTTTTATCACAAATTTTTTTAAAAATATTAAAAAGAGTTCCTCAAAAAATAAAATATAGTAGTATCTTTCTTTTGCTGTTTGGATATTCCTTGTTAATTGGTTGTTCTGCCTCTGTAATACGTGGCGTACTATTTTTTATCTTTTTTTCTCTAAATCACCTTTGCAATTTAGAAATAAGAAAAAGAAATTTATGGATGTTGGTTTTAAGTATTGCTTTATTAATCAACCCCTATTTTATCCTAAACATCGGAGCCTGGTACTCATTTTCCATCAGTTTTGGACTGCTCATGATGAGTGAGGAACTAAAAAAAATAAAAGGGTACTTTAAAAAATTATGGAAGACATCATTTCTATCATTGATTATCAGTCTACCAATTAGTCTATCTCAATTTTATGAAGTAAATTTACTAAGCATACTATATAACTTGTTTTATATTCCACTAATTAATATTATTATCTTTCCATTCTCCATTATCACCTCATTCATCTCGTTTTTAAATCCCCTCTATCAAATACTTACGTCTTTTTTAGAAAGTTCTTCTCTTTTTCTTTCTAAAATAAAATTTGCAACAATTATCTTTCCTAAACTTCCATGGCCTATTTATGCAATATATATAATAGCAATCATAATGTATTGCTATAGTATAAAAAAGGAAAAAAACAGGGGAAAAATACTTTTAATTTTAGTCTTATTAGGACACTATTTTCTCCCAATACTAAATCAAGAAAGCTATTTAAAAATAATCGATGTAGACCAAGGAGATTCTCTCCTTTTACATTCCAATAACTGCAGTATTTTAGTCGATACGGGAGGAAAAGAATACAGTATGAATGCTTCGATTATTCCAAATATTACCATACCATTATTAAAAAGCCAGGGTATAAGAAAGTTGGATTATTTAATTTTAACCCATGGAGACCAAGATCATATGGGAGAAGCATCTTATTTACTAGAAAATTTTCCTGTAGAAAAAATAATCCTTAATCTAGGAAAATATTCTAAATTAGAACAAGAACTAGTAGATAAAGACTATTTCCTAGAACAGGGATATGAAGGATATCAGATTAGCTGTGGACAATTCCAATTACTTCAACTGAATGAAACTTTTGAAAATGAAAATGATAGTAGTCAAATTTACTATATAACATACCAAAATATTTCGATGTTATTAATGGGAGATGCTAGTATTAAAAGTGAACAAAAGCTACTTGAAAAATATGAAATCCCACCCATATATCTATTGAAAATAGGACATCACGGATCTAAAACAAGTACATCTTTGGATTTGCTAAAAAAAGTAAAACCACAATTAGGAATTATTTCTGTAGGGAAAGAAAATAGATATGGACATCCGCATATAGAAGTTCTAAATCGCCTAGAAAAAAACAAAGTCCTTCCATATCTAACGAGTAGTTCTGGAACAATAACTATCAATTTTTCTAAAAAAGAAATCCTAGAAGATGCAAAATAAGATAAGAAAATAAATTTAATACTAGACAATAAAGATTTTTTTAGCTACAATGAATTTAATGGTGGTGGTCCTATGGAAAAAGTAACTCATGTTCTAGAAAAAGTAGATATGACCGCTCTAACACAATCGTTCCAAAGTGCCTGTAGCAATGAAGAATTTAAAAATTATATATATCAGCTAGGGGCATCAGAAGAAATCTTAAAAAAATATACTTCAAGTTTAGAGGATGGATTTCAAGAATATAGTAACTGTATTCATTGTAAAAATTTAGAAACCTGTAAAAATAAAGTTCCAGGCTATTGTTATACCCCAGAAAAAGATGGCAATATGATCGCCTTTTCTTATATTGCATGTAAGAAAAAACAAAAAGAATTAGAAAAGAATTCTTATAAAAATAATCTAGAACTTTTTGATATGCCAGCAGAAATTACGGAAGCTTCTTTAAAAAATATTTACAAAGATGATAAATCAAGGCTACCAATTATTAAATATTTTAAAGAGTTTGTAGACAAATATTTTGAAAACAAAAATCCAAAAGGTCTTTATCTAACAGGATCTTTTGGCTCAGGGAAAACATACATGATAGCGGCTTTATTTAATGAAATGGCAAAAAAAGGAATCCCTAGTGTACTAATTTATTATCCGGAATTTTTAAGATCCTTAAAAGCATCTTTTCAAACCAATTATACAGAAAAATTTGACTATATTAAAAAAGTTCCCTTATTATTACTAGATGATATTGGAGCTGAAAATTGTAGTAATTGGTCTAGAGATGAAGTTTTAGGACCAATTTTACAATATCGAATGGATAGTCACTTAGCAACATTTTTTACTTCCAATTTAACTCTAGAGGAACTAGAAACTTCGTTATCGATGACCAATACAGGAGTCGATAAAGTGAAAGCTAGAAGAATTATTGAACGAATTAAGCAATTAACAGAAACATTAGAATTAGTAAGTAAGAATAGAAGGGATTGATAAAAATGAGGAACATTGAACATCTTCTCCAAGTAACTGTACAAACAAATATGCCAGTATTAAAAAAAGAGGAAGTCTGTGCACTTGCCATAGAAGAAGGAGATGATTTTGTCAATGTTCTTTTTCATGTAATCAATACTACTCTAGATCAGTATGATGGAACAGGAAGCATTTTATCCCTAAAGAAAATATTTGGATATTTAAATACAGTAGTATTAAATATTTCTGATTTAAATCGAAAAATTATTGAACGACGTTTAAAAAAATTAATTGAGAAATTAGATACCTTAAAAGAAGAAAATCAAAAAAAATATAAAAATTATACGAAAACATGTGCTAAATTGGAAGAGCTAGAACTGGAAGTAGAAAATTCATATGAGATTGCTAAAAGAAAAGAAAATAGACAGTATGATTTTTTAAATTATTTAATTCATGAGAGTAAAAACATCAATTATCTAGAAAAAATATTAGAGAAAAAACCAAGCATGGTAAACACCAAAGCCAAAGATGGAGAATCACTGATTAGAAATATATTAGATATTTATTTTTCTAAATTAAAAGATCCTAGAGAAAATCAAAAAGACCTATTTTATTATGATAATGTAATTTTATTAATCATGAGACAAAAAGCCCTAGATTTTAGCAATGAAGAAAAAAGAAAATGTTTAGAGAAAGTATATTGTCACTTAGATCAAGTGCTACAAAAAAGAAATAAAGATGGCTATACCAAAGAAAGGGTAGAAAAACTAACACACATAAAGAACGTTTTATTAAAAGGAGAAGAAGAAAAACTAAATATTGAACAACTAAGTACCAAATATCACATTCCAATTTCATTTGATGAAAGATTACTTCAAGAATTAAAATTTTATCAGACAGATCTGAGCAAAAATAAGTATCCAGATCGTATTTTATCAAAGGATTATATAATTACTATTGATGAAGAAAAAACAAAGGTCATAGATGATGGTATTTCCTGTAGAAAATTAGAAAATGGGAATTATTTATTAGGAGTGCATGTTGCCTCTGTACTAGGGTATCTCCCTTATGAGTCAGAATTAGTACAAGAAGCACTAAAACGTACGACTTCGATTTATTTATCCAAAAATTATCAACAGAAAGAAGACGACTTTAATAGAGTGATTCCAATTTTTCCTTATTCCTTTGCCGCAGAGCAAGCCTCCTTATCTGAAGGAAGTCCCCATCTTGCTAGAAGCTATTATTTTGAAATTGATCCTAAGAACTCTGGAGAGATTGTCAATCAAAAGTTTCTAAAAACCATTGTTTATAATCAGAAGAGATTAACTTACAAGGAAGTAAACCAAATGCTTGTAGAGGGAACAGAAAATGAAAGGCTCCATACAACCCTTCAATATTTGAAAGAAGCAACTGACCTTATTTATCAAAAGTATAAAAAATCAGCCTTATATGAAGTAGCAGGGAGTCAAGAAGTGAGTTTAGAAAAGATAAAATTAGCTCAAAGCCCAGCTGCTAGAATGATTAGTACAGCCTCCATTCTAACAGGAAACAAAGTAGCAGAATATTTTGCAAATTCTAAAGAAGGATATCCATGTCTTTACCATATCCATGAATTGGATCCAAAAATTAACCAAGGACTAGAAGATATGGTCAGCCAATTAAATAGCAATTACAACAATCAAAATTTTGAACAGTTATATCATCTTCTTACTGGTATCTATCCAAAAGGAAGATATGGACTATCAGGAAAACATATGGGATTAAACTTAGAACATTATTGTCAATGTACATCAGGACTAAGAAGAGCTGCAGATATTGCAGTAGAACATGCCCTAGAGGTATGTTATGATAAGAACCCTAAAAATAAAGAACTAGAAAACTTAGAAAAAGAATTAGCAGAACATGCAATACAAATGAATGCCAAAATAGAACCAATTGATTGGTTTAAAAGAGACTATAAAAGAGCATATACAAAGACGAAAAAATACTAATACTAATAATCAAACTAGACAAAGAATCTAGTTTTATTATGCTAAAAATTCCCTAATAGTACAACTAAATGGATGAGAAAACAACACTTTATTTTGACAAAAAAAGAACTTTTAGTATACTAAGTGCTACGTTTAGGGGGAAGAATATGAATGCAATAGACCTATATATATTATGAGGAAAAAGTTTAATTACTATTTCCCTAGCATTACTTTTAATATCAGCGGGAATTAGTTTAGAAAAGTTAGAAATAAAAAACTATTTTTACCAAACTTCTTATGAATCTGTAAATATAAAAAGTATGGCAACCGCCAAAATATCCCTAAAAAAAGCATCTAATATAAAAAGCACTACCTCTTCTTCAGAACAAGAAAAAACATCATCCCAAGAATTCCAAACAATACAACTTCAACCAGTAGAACAGACGATAGAAGTAGTAGAAGAGATGCCTGTTTGGCAACTTCCTGTAGAAACGGGAGTAATCACTACATTACCAAGTACTTATCATACTGCTTTAGATATCATAAGTACTTATGGGGGAACAGAGTTAATTTATCCTATAGCAAACGGAACAATTTCTGGAATATATAATGATACAGCCGGAGCAAAAATTGTAACAATTCATCATATTATAAATGGTATAAATTACACCTCACAATATGTACATTTATCCTCTTATACAGAAGGATTATATGTTGGAAAAGAAGTAACAGTAAATGATAGTATAGGTTGGATGGGAAGCACTGGATACTCCACAGGAATTCATCTACATCTATCTGTAGTAGATTGTGCTTTGTTCGATCCTACGGATAGTAATTGTGTCGATTTAAATAGTTTTTATCACTACTTAAAATTAAGATATAATCAAGGCTTTGTTGGTCTCCAATCCCTAATGAATGTTCCTCAAAGTTGGACAACTCGTTCATAATAATAAAAAGTAGGAATCAAAAATAAAAATCATATCATATAATATAATAATTAGAAAATTCCCGAAATTTATTTGCAAAAACAAAAAAAAGATGCTATAGTAAAAATGTCAGCAAAAATACAATGACAAAGGATATGATTATTTAATTAGGTTTCAGTAGAGAATTCGTGGTTGGTGAAAACGAAGGAAAAATTAAATAGTTACTCCCTTTCGAGTAGAATTATAAAAAGTAATTCCGGTAATTCCGTTATCAAAAAAAAGTAAAACCAAGGATGGTACCGTGTTATGCACTCCTACGAATTTTCGTAGGAGTTTTATTTTTTTAATAAGGAGAATGAAGAATGAAAAATGATCCAATGAAACTCAAAAAATTAGAAAATGGTTATTTAATGGGATTATTGCGTCAACAAGCTTCAAACTCAGAAGATATCATTGTAGAATTAAAAAAAAGATTATTAAAATTACCAATAGAAACAATTCTAGGGTGGTGGAAAAAAGAAGAAAACCATATGGTAAAAGAATTATTGGAAATAGCGATCGCAACTAAATGGAGTCAATATGAAAAGATTCAAGAATACGAAGATTACTCAAATCTATCAAAAGAGTATATGAAAAAAGTCACATCCTTGGATGCCATTGTTATGTTGCTTCAATTACAAAATGAAAAAATTCAAAAAATAGCTTATCAAAAGTATCAAGAATTTTTAGAAGTATATCTAGAAAGTACAGAAGAACAAATGAAGGGACTTTATCAAAATGAAGGGGATGATACTAAATTATTAATAAATTCAAATCATGTCATACCTTTTCCTACCGAAAAAACGAAAGAATCAAAGGAAAACTATCACACCAAAATTTATAAATTTACAAAACTAAGGAGGAATCATAATGATAAATATTAAAGAAAATGAAAAATTAAGTAAATTGAATCATTCTTGTGCTCATCTATTAGCACAAGCAGTAAAACACCTATATAAAGAGGCAAAGTTCTGGGTAGGACCTGTAATAGAAGAGGGATTCTATTATGACATTGATTTAGGAGATAAAACATTAACAAATGAAGATCTTCCAATCATAGAAAAAGAAATGAAAAAATTAGCCAAAGATGGAAAGAAAATTGTTCGTCATGAGTTAACCAAAGAAGAAGCCTTAGAAATGTTTCAGAATGATCCATACAAACTAGATTTAATTTCTAGAATGGATGAAGATGAAGAAAAGATTTCTTGTTATACACAAGGAGACTTCACGGATCTATGTAGAGGACCTCATGTCGAGAGTGTAAAAGAGATAAAGCATTTTAAATTAATTAAGCATAGTGGTGCATACTGGAAAGGTGATGCCAAAAACAAGATGCTTCAAAGAATCTATGGTGTATGCTTTGAAACAGAAGAAGATTTAAATGTTTACTTGCAAGAGCTAGAAGAAGCAAAACAAAGAGATCACAGAAAAATCGGAAAAGAGCAGGAATTATTCATGACCCATGAATTAGTAGGATCTGGAATGCCACTATGGTTACCAAATGGAGCACTTATTCGGCATGAATTGGAAAACTATATCTATAAAAAAGAACGTGATATGGGATATGAACATGTCTATACCCCATGTGTTGGTACCGTAGATTTATATAAAACGTCAGGACACTGGGATCATTATAAAGAAAACATGTTTCCTATGATGAAAGTAGATGAAGAGGAATTCGTACTTCGTCCAATGAATTGCCCACATCATATGCTAGTATATAAAAACAAAATGCACTCATACCGTGACTTACCAATTCGCATTGGAGAATTCGCAACAGATTTCAGATATGAAGCAAGTGGTGCCGTAAAAGGATTAGAAAGAGTTCGTTGCATGTGCCAAAATGATGCCCATCTATTCGTAAGACCAGATCAAATAGGAGAAGAATTTAAAAAAGTGGTAAGCTTAATTCTAGATGTATATAAAGACTTCGGAATTAAAGATTATAAATTTAGATTATCTCTAAGAGATAAAAATGATAAAGAAAAATATTTCGACGATGATAAGATGTGGGATACTGCCGAAAATAAACTAAGAGAAGTATTAAATGAACTTGGTGTGGATTACTTTGAAGCAGAAGGAGAAGCGGCATTCTATGGACCAAAATTAGATGTAGAAGTAAAACCAGCAGTAGGACCAGAAGTTACACTTTCTACTTGCCAGTTAGACTTCTTATTGCCAAGAAGGTTCGAGCTTACTTATGTAGATTCTAGTGGAGAAAAGCAAACTCCAGTAGTAATTCATAGAGCAATATTTGGAACGTTCGATCGATTCACTGCCTTCTTAATAGAAGAAACAAAAGGAGCTTTTCCAACATGGCTTGCTCCAATACAAGTAGCAGTAATACCAGTATCTTCTGAATTTCAAGGAGACTATGCAAGCAGCATAACAGAAAAATTAAAAGAAGAAGGAATTCGTGCGGAACTAGATGATAGGAATGAAAAATTAGGATACCGTTTAAGAGAAGCACAGACAAAGAAAATACCATATACATTAATCCTTGGAGATAATGAAAAACAAAATAATACCATCAGTTACAGATTACATGGTCAAAAAGAAACAACAACAGTATCAGAAGAAGAATTTATAAAACTATTAAAAGAAGAAATTGAAAATAAAACATTAAGAAAATAAAGAGAACAAAGGAAGGTTTACAGACAGGACAAAAGCATGAAAAAGGTTAGATTGACACATAAGTTGTTAATTTAATCTTTTTTTGATAATCTATTAATTGAAAGAATAAGAGGTAAAAATGAAGAAATTAATAGATGAGGTAAAGAAAAT
>CALVQX010000017.1 GCA_944358405.1 uncultured Bacilli bacterium
GTATTAAATAAGCAATATTATCGCTTCTAACTTTATATTTTCTAGATAAATAGGATATTTGCTTTCCTTCTTTTCTTAATTTGTAAATTTTTTCTTTATCTTTATAACTTAATTTACTCATATAAAACTTCGTTTCTCATGTCCAAGAAACGGGGTTCATATCACAAAGGACTTCCTTTTTTAGTGCATAAAAAAGCATCATAATGAAATAGGCATAGAAGTAGATAGAAAATTACTCTTCTATCGCATTATTTCACTATGATGGTTTTATTTGTTTTTGTTAAAGCTTTTATATAAATTATAAGTAAAATTATTTAAGACAATGTCAAATTCTCCTAAATATTCTGTAATGGTAGTACTAAATCCTAGCTTCATTTCATTTAAACCACTATATTTATTTTTTCTTTCGAATTCTCCGACAATTGCATTTAAATTTAAATATTTATAGCCTTTTTTTTGATAGTCATCGATCATTCTCCACTTGATTAAGTAATTGGCATTTAATGAAGTATAATTTTCATCAAATCCATCAATATAAATGTATGCTGCATTATCAAAGTTGATTACCATAGCTCCTCCAATAATTAAGCCTTTTGGATATTTTTTTAATAGATCTGTTGCTAAAATAAGAGTGTTTTTATATGTATTTAATAATTTGTCGGACTCCATTTTTTTATTTAGAATAGTATTTTTTTCTCGCTCATCAATATTGTAATCTTGAATTTGCTTTGCTAGTATTTCGTTGTTTTCAACTTCTTTTTCATAAGTTTTTCTGCTATTAATTATAAAAGATTCTGTATTTAATCTTGCATAATAGATATCTATGTCTTGATCATAATTATTGCATAGTTCTTGATAATATTGGATTGGTTTATTTGTCTTTTTTCTAATAAATTGATATAGATATTTTAGATTTTTTGTTTCATCTTTATAAACTTCAATTCCAGAATTTGCTGCTCTTCTAATTTTATTTCTTGTTCTTTTTTCAAAACTTGCAAAAATATCATGAATATCTTTATTTAATAGTACTAAAGCTTCCCAACGTGGTTTTTCATTTTCAAAGAAGAGATTTTTTCCTTTGTATTCAAAGTTTGCAGCTTTTAAGTTTTCTAAAATTAATTTTGCTTGATTATTGATGTTTAATATATTACCATCACTATCTCTTATTGTTAGGGGAATGTAAGGATCAATTCTTAATAACATGAATCCTTGTTTGCCTAATTGTTGTTTTAATTTTTCAGCTAGTGTTTTAACGTTTAAAGAGTCATCATAATCAAATAGAATTCCTCGAGGAGCATAAGCAATTTTATTATTCATAAATACATCTTTATATATAATTAGAGTTGCACCAATTAGGTAGTTTCTATCATTTGTAATTCCTAGGTAATGAATATTATAGCCAAATTTGATCATTGTGTTTCCATATGCAGATGTTTGATAATAGTTACGGTATTTGTGCTTTTTTGCATATTTATCAAATTGATCAGGATTTAGCGTTACTATTTTCATATTTCTTGCTCCTTTTAATAATTTCTTTTATTATACCATAAATTTCTTTGTTCTTTCAATATAGAGTTATTAATTTGTAGTGGTGAAAGTTCTTTTTTTATAGTATAATAAAAGTGGTGATAGAATGTTTAAAGATAATAAAATTTTTATTTTGGGTTTGGCACGTAGTGGGTATCAAGCTGCTAAAATTTTAATGGAACGAGGTAATCAAGTAGTTTTAAATGATGGTAAGACAGAAGATAAATTGAATTCTGAGCAAGTCGAGGAACTTCGATCTTTGGGTGTTACTTTAGTTTTTGGGGATCATCCAGATGAATTGTTTGATGAAAGTTTTGATTATTTGATTAAAAATCCAGGTGTTCCTATCGATCATAAATATGTATTAAAAGCAAGGGAATTTGGGATAGAAGTAATTAATGAGGCTGAGATGGCGTATCGTTTATTGCCAGAAGATGTAAAAATTATTGGTATTACAGGTACGAATGGTAAAACAACGACTACTACTCTTACTTATGAAATTATGAAAAAAGCATTTAAAGATAAGGTGTTTTTAGCAGGTAATATTGGTTATCCTTTGTGTAGTATTTTAAATGATGTTTCTTCTGGGGACATCATTGTTATGGAAGTTTCTTGTCAGCAGTTAGAAAATTTTTCACAATTTCGTCCTAATGTTGCAGTGATGACTAATTTGAGTCCAGCTCATATTGATTTTTTAAAGAGTTATGATAATTATAAAAGGGTCAAAGCTAAGTTGTTTCAAAATCAGACTAAAGAAGATGTTGCTATTTTGAATATAGAAAATGAAGATGTTCTTTTAGCAACACAAAATATTTCTTCTACGGTGAAATATTTTTCTAGTAAAAAAGAAATTAGTGGTTGTTATTTAGATGAAAATGAGATTTATTATTATGGAGAAAAAGTTCTTTCTAGAGATGATATTTTGATTGCTGGTATTCACAATGTGGAGAATTGCATGTCAGCAATTATGGTTGCTAAAGAATTTGATGTTTCTAATGAGATTATTGTTGATGTTATTTCTCATTTTAAAGGAGTAGAACATCGATTAGAATACGTAGATACTATTTGTGATCGCAAGTTTTATAATGATACAGAAGCTACGAATATTAAGTGTACACAGATTGCTCTTTCTTCTTTTGAACAACCTATTATTTTAATTTTAGGAGGATTAGAGCGAGGACAAGACTTTTTTGAATTGTCTCCTTATATGAAGCATGTGAAATGTATTATTGCTATTGGTCAGTGTCGAGAGAGAGTAGTTGATTTTGG
>CALVQX010000018.1 GCA_944358405.1 uncultured Bacilli bacterium
GTATTAAATAAGCAATATTATCGCTTCTAACTTTATATTTTCTAGATAAATAGGATATTTGCTTTCCTTCTTTTCTTAATTTGTAAATTTTTTCTTTATCTTTATAACTTAATTTACTCATATAAAAACCTCGTTTCTCATGTCCAAGAAAGGGGTTCATATCATAGCATTATTTTCATTTCCTTGATTTTTTTTGCTTTCTTTTTCTATAGTAACATAGAATCTTCCTAATTTTTATTATATTAGCAATAGGATATTGGTTCTTTTTTATTTACTTCGTCTTTTTATCTTCTTTTTTTATTTTTTTTACTAATAATATAAATGAGAAGCATATTTTTGCAAGAAACGACAAATTATAACAAAGTAATTTGTTATTCTAGCACTAATTTCATGTTTAAGGGGGAATATTTATGCAATATGAAATTAATAAAGGAACATTGGCTATTATTCCAAATGAGAGGGAAAGTAGCTTAGTTTATGAGGATGAATCAAGATATATTATTGATCAAAGACCATTTGAAATTATGGAAGAGAGTTGTAAATACTTTGGAAGTACTTATCAAGGAAGAAAAGAAAGTGCTAGGGATATATTAGGTGCGGAATATAAAGTTCCTATTATTGTTGAGGATACGGATAATTTGATTGTTTTTCCAACTACTTCTCCTATGGCTGAAGATTGTGTTTGGATTTCTTTAAAAAGAGTAAAAAAATTTGAAAAAATAGATGCAAATAATACTAGGATTATTTTTGATAATGAAAAAGAAATTATTGTTCCTTGTTCTTATCGTACTATTGAAAATCAAATTTCTCGTGCTTCTAGGTTAGATTTGATTATGCGAAATAGAAAAAATAGATAAATATGACATTTATATCTTTTTTTCGTGATTAATCCTTCGATTTATGCTATAATAAGACTGTATGTATAGGAATACTGAAGTAGGGGATAGGTGAGAGTATGCGTCTTTTACATGGTGTTAAATGAAATTAACTAAAATTCATTTACTTAATTTTAGAAATTATTCGAATATTCATGTTAAATTTGGTGACGGAATGAATATTTTTGTTGGGGATAATGCTCAGGGTAAGACTAATATTTTAGAGGCAATTGTGATTCTTGCACTTACCAAATCTCATCGCGTGGGGACGAGTCCTAATATTGTACAGTTTCATAAAAAAAAGTGCCAAATTCAAGGAGTTGTTAAAAAGGATAAGATTATTTCTAAATTAGAAGTAGAAATTATGGATGATATCAAAAAATTAAAAATAAATCAGACGGAAATTCGAAGAGTAGTTGATTATATTTCTAATTTAGTTGTCATTGTTTTTACTCCGGATGATTTAGAAATTGTTAAGGGTTCTCCTAATATTCGAAGAAATTTATTAAATATACAATTGTCTCAAATATCTAAAAGTTATCTTAATACTTATAATGAATATAATAAAATTTTAAAGACAAGAAATGAATACTTAAAGATATTATTTCAAAATAGTATTGCAGATAAAGCTTATTTAGATATTATTACTGAAAAACTTGTAGAAAAAGCGGTTTTCATTTATCAAAAAAGAAAAGAATATATTGATTTAATTAATGAGAAAATTGACAATTATTATTGTGCAATTTCGGGAGCTTGTGGATTGAAAATTAAGTATGTTCCTAATGTTGATTTTTCTAGTTATGATTCAGAATCTATAAAAGAAAAACTTCTATTTGTTTTTCAAAAAAGTTATATGAAAGAATTAAATTATGGAATGACTATGTATGGTCCACATCGCGATGATTTTGCGTTCTATTTTAATGATAATGATTTAAAGTATTTTGGTTCTCAAGGTCAACAGAAGTTAGCAATTTTATCTTTTATGTTGGCAGAGATACCGATTTTTTCTCAAATTTGTAAGACTGCTCCAGTATTGTTATTAGATGATATTTTTAGTGAATTGGATATTAAGAAAAGGAATCGATTATTAAAGTTGATTCAGGAAGAAGATATTCAAAGTTTTTTGACAACTACTGATCTTAAAAATATTAGTAAGAAATATTTAGACAAAGCTTATATATACGAAGTAAAAAATGGTAGTATAGAAGGTAGGTAATAATATGAATGAAGAAAAAGTGGAAGGTACTTATGATTCATCAGCAATTCAAGTTTTAGAAGGATTAGAAGCAGTAAGAAAAAGACCTGGTATGTATATTGGAAGTACCAGTTCTCGAGGACTTCATCATTTGGTTTGGGAAATTGTGGATAATGCTATTGATGAAGCATTGGCTGGTTTTTGTTCTCATATTGAAGTTACTATAGGAAAGGACAATAGTATTACAGTTAAGGATGATGGACGTGGAATTCCTGTTGATATTCATCCTAAAACTGGAAAAAGTACTGTGGAAACAGTTTATACGGTGTTACATGCTGGAGGAAAATTCGGTGGTGGCGGATATAAAGTTTCTGGTGGACTTCATGGTGTAGGTGCAAGTGTTGTTAATGCACTTAGTGATTGGCTTGAAGTGCGGGTGTATAAAAATGGGAATGTTTATTATCAAAGATATAGCCGTGGTGGACATCCTGATGAGGATTTAAAAGTTATTGATCATTGTGATGAGAATAGGACAGGAACTACGGTTAGTTTTAAACCAGATGATCAGATTTTTGTTGAAACTACTGTTTATGATTATGATATTTTAAAGTCAAGATTGAAAGAGTTAGCATTTTTGAATAAAGGATTACGTATTTCTTTGTATGATGATAGGGAGCCTGATAAAAAAGATACTTTTTGTTATGAAGGTGGTATCCGTGAATATGTGGAAATGCTTAATAAAAATAAGAATCCAATTCATGAGACAATTATTGACGTAGAAGGTGTGGAAAAGGATATCAAAGTAGAGGTTGCGTTACAGTATAATGAGACTTATAATTCGAGTATTTATTCTTTTGTAAACAACATTACTACGCCTGAGGGAGGAACTCATGAAGATGGGGTTAGACGAGCTTTAACAAGGATTTTAAATAAATATGCTACTAATACTGGTTTATTAAAAGATAAAGATGATCCTTTGACTGGTGATGATGCTAGAGAGGGTCTTACCATGATTATTTCAGTAAAACACCCTAACCCTCAATTTGAAGGACAAACTAAGACGAAATTAGGAAATAGTGAGGTTCGTGGGATTGCGGATAAAATTTTTTCGGAGACTTTTGAACGCTTTTTGATGGAGCATCCTGATGAGGCTAAAATTATTCTTGATAAGGCCATGACAGCTAGTAGAGCAAGAATTGCTGCCAAAAAAGCTCGTGAATTAACTCGTCGTAAAGGTGATTTAGATATTACTAATTTTTATGGAAAATTATCAGATTGTAAAAGTAAAGATGCTTCTATTAGTGAAATCTTTTTAGTGGAGGGTGATTCTGCAGGAGGAAGCGCTATCAAAGGAAGAGACAGTATGACTCAAGCAATTTTACCTTTACGTGGAAAAATTTTGAATGTGGAAAAAGCTAGACTTGATCGTGCTTTATCTAATGAGGAAATTAGAACTATTATTACTGCCTTCGGTACTGGAATTGGAGAGGAATTTGATTTATCAAAGCTTCGTTATCATAAAATTATTATTATGACTGATGCTGATGTTGATGGTAGTCATATTAGAGTCTTGCTTTTGACGTTATTTTATCGGTTTTTTAAACCTATTGTTGAGGCAGGTCATGTTTATGCTGCTCAACCTCCTTTATATAGAATTACGCATGGTAAAACTAGAAAATATGTATTAGATGATGCAGAACGCGATGAGTATTTAGCAACGTTAGGGCCAAATGTTAAGTATGAGATTGCTCGTATGAAGGGATTAGGAGAAATGGATGCAGAAGAATTGAACGAAACAACTATGGATATTCATCAACGTGTTTTAAGAAAAATCACGGTTGAGGATACGATTGCTGCAGATGAGGTTTTTTCTAAGTTAATGGGTGAAGAAGTTGGTCCGCGTAGAGAATTTATTGAAACAAATGCAACATATGCTAATTTAGATATTTAGGAGGATTTAGGATGGATAGATTAGAAAATAATAATATTGTAAAAGAAGTAGAAGATTCTTTCTTAGATTATTCTATGAGTGTAATTACGGCTCGTGCAATTCCTGATTTACGAGATGGATTGAAACCAGTGCATCGTAGAATTTTATATTCTATGTTTGAATCCGGATATACTCCAGATAAGCCACATAGGAAAAGTGCTAAGACTGTCGGAGAAGTTATGGGTAATTACCATCCTCATGGAGATTCTAGTATTTATGAAGCAATGGTTCGTATGGCACAAGATTTTTCTTATCGTTATATGTTAATCGATGGGCATGGTAATTTTGGTAATATTGAAGGATATGGTGCTGCGGCAATGCGTTATACAGAGTCGCGTCTTTCTAAAATATCATTGGAATTACTTAGAAATATCAATAAAAATACAGTTAACTTTATGCCAAACTTTGATGAAAGCGAAAAAGAGCCAGAAGTTTTACCTTCTAGATTTCCTAATATTTTAGTGAATGGTACTACTGGAATTGCTGTAGGTATGGCAACGAATATTCCTCCTCATAATTTAAGGGAAGTTATCGATGGTTGTGTTGCTTATATTGATAATCATGATATTGACTTAGATGGCTTGATGAAATATATTAAAGGACCTGATTTCCCAACAGGAGCTATTATTCTAGGAAATAGTGGTATTAGAAAAGCTTACGAAACTGGTCGTGGTAGTATTACTATTCGTAGTAAGGCTCAAATCGAGGAGAAAAATGGTAAGCAATATATTATTATTGATGAGGTTCCTTATGGTGTAAATACTTTAGAGTTGAAGAACAAGGTAGCTGAACTTGTTCATAATAAAACGATAGAAGGAATTGCAGATTATCACTCTGATTTAAAAAATGGGATAAAAATTACTATTACATTGAAAAAAGATACGAATGCTCAAGTAGTTTTAAATAAATTATATAAGCATACTGCTTTTCAGACTACTTATGGAATAATCTTTTTAATGTTGGATCAAGGCGTTCCAAAAACACTTGGATTAAAAGATATTATCGTTAAATATATTGACTTCCAAAAGGAAGTAATTATTAGAAGAACTCAATTTGATTTAGATATTGCTGAGAAGAGAGTTCATATATTAGAAGGTTTGAAAATTGCTTTAGATAATATTGATGCTGTTATTAAATTAATACGTGCTGCTAAATCTGATGATGAGGCTAGAGTAGGCTTAATGAATGGATTTCAGTTAAC
This sequence comes from uncultured Bacilli bacterium, assembly GCA_944358405.1. Classification (GTDB taxonomy): domain Bacteria; phylum Bacillota_I; class Bacilli_A; order RF39; family UBA660; genus CALVQX01. The sequence goes on from CALVQX010000018.1 coordinate 5,262, forward strand.
AGAGATTCAAGCTAATGCTATTTTAGAAATGAAATTACGTCGTTTGACGGGGTTAGAGCGTGAAAAAATAGAGAATGAATTAGCTGAATTATTAAAGACAATTGAAGAATTAAAAGCTATTTTAGCAAGTGATGAGAAGGTTTTAGAAGTTATTAAAACAGAATTGTTGGAGATTAAAGAGAAGTATGGTGATGAACGTCGTACTAATATTGATATGACAGCTATTGAATATATTGAGGATGAATCTTTAATTCCTGAAGAGGATATTATCATTACTCTTACAAATAATGGTTATGTTAAGAGATTAAGATCAGATACATATCGTGCTCAAAATCGTGGTGGAGTAGGAATTAAAGGTATGGCAACGAATGAAGAAGATTTTGTGGAACATTTAATTACAATGAGAACGCATGATTATATTTTGTTCTTTTCTAATATGGGTAGAGTATATCGAATGAAAGGTTATGAAATTCCAGAATTTTCTCGTCAATCTAAAGGATTGCCAATTATCAATTTATTGCCATTAGACAAAAATGAGAACATTCGTTCGATTGTGGAAATTAATTCTTCAGATGGTGTGACTAAATATTTAATGTTTGCTACTAAATATGGTGTAGTTAAAAGAACAGATATTAGTGAATTTGATAATATTCGTAAAGGTGGTAAAATTGCCATTGTTTTAAAAGAAAATGACGAGTTAATCAGTGTTAGAAAGACTTGTGGAAAAGATGAAATTGTAATTGGTGCTAGTAATGGTCGTATGGTTAGATTTGATGAAAATGAAATTCGTGCTATGGGTAGAAATAGTTCTGGTGTTAAGGGTATGGATTTAGATGGCAGTTATGTTGTTGGCGCTGAAGTCATTAAACTAAATGAGTTAATACTAATTGTTACAGAAAACGGCTATGGTAAGAAAACAAATATTGATGAATATCGTTTAACTCATCGTGGTAGTAAAGGTGTAAAAGCATTGAATCTTACAGAAAAAAATGGAAATATGGTAGTTTTGAAACGTGTGGATAACTCTGATAATCATGATTTGATGGTAGTTACAGATAGTGGAGTTATTATGAGGATGCCAACGGAACAGATTTCTACTTTGAAGAGGGCAACACAGGGTGTGAGACTTATTCATTTAAAAGATGGTCAAAAAGTTGCTACTGTAGCAGTTGTTGATAAGGAATCAAACGAAGATATAAATGATGCAGAGGAGTCTTAGAACTCCTTTTTTCTTGCAATTTTATCTTGTGAAAAAAATTTTTGAATACATATATTATTCATATATTTAAATGTTTTTCTTTTTTATTTTATATTTTTGCTTGTGGAAAATTTATTTATCTTGTAATGATATGTGAAATGATTTTGTGATTATTTTTGTAATGTATTAATTGATAGAGTAGTATGTTTTTTATAATTTAATTTTTGTTTTTTATATGATGTTTCACGTGAAACATTATTTATCTTAAGTACTTTGATTATTTCCCGGGAAATAATTTTTAGTTTTTGTTTATAAAAAACGAAAAATTATTTGCATTATATTTTTATAGTTATTTGATGTTTCACGTGGAACATTATTTATACTAAGCACTTTGATTATTTCCCGGGAAATAATTTTTAGTTTTATCTATAAAAATAAGAAATTATTTGCATTATATTTCATAGGTTATTTGATGTTTCACGTGGAACATTAAAATGTATTTACAAATTCAATTCTATATATTAGAATATTTATGTGCAATGAAAGTGTTAGAACCAGGTCAGGATCGGAAGATAGCAGCCTTAATAACCAACTTTCATGTGCACTTTTTATTTTGAGGTGATCTTATGGATTTAAAATATATGGATATAGCTTATCAAGAAGCTCTTAAAGCTTTTTCTAATAGTGAAGTTCCTATAGGTGCCGTTATTGTTCAAAATGGAAAAGTTATTGCTAAAGCTTATAATAAAAAAGAAAAACATAATTGTTGTATTTCTCATGCTGAAATCTTGGCTATTCAAAAGGCTTCTTTAAAGCTTTGTAATTGGCGATTGGAAAATTGTGATATGTACGTTACTTTGGAACCATGTCCTATGTGTGCTAGTGCAATAAAGCAAGCTAGGATTCGTAATGTTTATTGTGGATTAGCAAATGCCGATTCGCATAATAATATGATTATAAAGGAAATCTTTAAGCAAGATGCTGTTAATCCCAGTGTTAATTTTGTTAATAATCTATATGAGGATGCTGTTAAAAAGCTATTAAGGGATTTTTTTTCTATTAGGAGAGCCAAATAGAATTATTCTTTAATTTTTATTATGTTATAATAATTTTTGTTAGGAGGTATTCTATGTATCACGCTTTGTATAGAAAGTATCGTCCACGAGATTTTAATAGTGTTGTTGGCCAGGATACTATTATTAAAACGTTGAAAAATTCTATTAAGAATCAATCTTTTACTCATGCATATATGTTTTTTGGGCCTAGAGGAGTGGGAAAAACTACAGTTTCTAAAATTTTTGCTCGTGCAGTTAATTGTTTAGATACTGTGGATGGAGATGCTTGTGGAAAATGTGATAATTGTAAGAAGTCTGGTGTTAAGGAATGTGTTGATATTATTGAAATTGACGCTGCTTCCAATAATGGTGTTGATGAGATTAGAGAATTGAAAAATAAGATTTCTTTGGTTCCTGCAGAGTTGAAATATAAAGTATATATTATCGATGAAGTCCATATGTTATCTATTGGTGCCTTTAATGCTTTATTAAAAACTTTGGAAGAACCTCCAGAACATGCTATTTTTATTTTGGCTACTACTGATCCGCAAAAGGTTCCAGAAACAATTATTTCTCGTTGTCAGTGCTTTTCTTTTCAGCGCATCTCTCCTGAAATTATTACTCAAAAATTGAAAAAAATTTGTGATTTAGAACATATTTCTATTGATGATGAAGTTTTAACAGAAATTTCTATTTCTTGCGATGGTGGATTGCGGGATGCTTTAGGAATGCTTGATAAACTTAGTTCTTATACAAAGGAACGTATTACTATTGTCGATTATGTGGAATTGAATGGAACAATTACAAAAAATGAATTATCGGAATTTGTGAATTCTATTTTTCAAGCTGATATTTCTTCTGTTTTGGAAAAGCTTTCTCTTTTTCATAATCAAGGTAAGAATTTAGTGCAAATAGTATATCAAATTATGTATTTTTTAAGAGACATGGTTGTGGATTATTATATTCATAATGTAAATTTTGAATATTCTGTGGATAAAACAGAAGATTTAATTAATTTGGTAAACGAAAAAATGTTCGATATTAAAAAAAGTGGTAATCCTAAAATATATATTGAAATGATGCTATTAAGCTTTATTCGTCGAAAAATTATGAACGAAAAGTCTACTAAAAATATTTCCCGGGAAATAATTTCCCAAGGAAAAGATGAGATGAGTTTATCTAATAAGATTGATTCTGCTATTAATTCTTCTCGTGATATACAAAAAAGTAATATTACTGAAGAAACAGAAAAAAATGTTGATTCTGCAAGTGTAGAGGGAGAAGTTTCTGACCAAGCTATTACAAATTCTGGTTTTCATTTTACTTCTTCTCGTATTCTTAATCAAGATGAAATTAATGCTGCTCGCGTTAATAATACTTTGGCATTAGCAAATAAACAAATTTTAAATTCCATTGTTGATAATATGAAGATCTTTAATGATTATACTTTTGATCTGAATATTGGTTATATTGCTTGTGCACTTTTGGATGCAAAGGTTAGAGCTGCTAGTGAGAACGAAGTGATATTGAGTTATGAATATGATTCTATTGTCAAGCAAAATTTGGATAATTTGAATAAAATTACAGAAGTTTACAATAAGTTTACAAATTCTAATATGAAATTTGCAATTATTACTGATGAAAAATGGGAACAAGAAAAAAATAATTATATTTTAAGTATTAAGAATGGAAAACATTATTCTGTTGTTTCTGAGCCGGATGAGGTGTTGGAAGAAAATGAAAATAATGATATAATTACTAATAGTGCAATAGAACTATTTGGTGATATTGTAGAAATTGATTAAAAGGAGAATGATTTGATGAATATACAAGCTATGATGAAGCAAGCTCAAGCTTTGCAAAAAGATATGTTAAAGATTAAAGAGGAAATCGATAAAACAGAATTTGTTGGAGAAAGTTCTTTAGTAAAAGTTACTGTGTTAGGTACAAAACAGATTATAAAAATTGAGATTGATCATAAAGAGGATTTGGATTCTGATGATTTAGAGATGTTAGAGGATATGATTATGGTCGCTGTTAATGATGCTATGAAAAAAGTAGATGAAGCTACTGAAAAGAAAATGGGAAAATTTGGTAATATTCCTGGATTGTTTTAAGTATGTATCCAGATAGTATTAAGTCTTTAATTGAATGTTTTAAGTTTTTACCTGGAATTGGAGAAAAAACAGCGGAAAGATTGGCTTTTTCTGTTTTAGAGTTAGAAGAAGAACAAACAACTTTTTTTGCTGATAGTATTCAGGAAGTAAAGAGTAAAATTCATAAATGTAAAAATTGTAATACTTTGACAGAAGATGAGCTATGTTTTATTTGTAATGATGATTCTAGAAATAGAGATATTTTATGTGTTGTTGAGGATACTAAAAATGTTTTCTTATTTGAGCGTTTAGGTATGTATCATGGTATGTATCATGTTTTAGATGGTTTGATTAATCCTTTGGAAGGGATTAACCCAGAAGATATTGGTTTGGATCAGCTGATCGAACGGATTCATAAGGAAAAATTTCAGGAAATTATTTTTGCATTTAAACCTAGTATTGAAGGGGAAACAACAGCTCTTTATATTAAAAAAATATTAGAGGATATGGATATTACTATTACTCGTTTAGCAAGCGGTGTTCCAATAGGGGCAGATATGGAATATGTTGATAGTTTAACCTTGGAGCGAGCTTTAAATGATCGAAAAGAAATAGAATAATAATTTTTTCTTTTCATAATCTTCTATAAAGGAGATGATTATGATGTTGAAAAAAATACTTTTTCTTGTTCGTAATGTTATTATTAGTGGCTTTATTTTATATGGATATAATTTAATTGCGGTTCAGTTTAATATGATCATACCTATTAATATCTTTACACTTTCTTTTGTTACTTTTTTAGGTGCTCCGGCATTAGTGGCTTTAGTCTTATTTAAAATTTTAGTATTGTGAGGTAGAAAAATGAAAGAATTAACTAATAATAAAAAACAATTTTTTGAAATTGCACAGAAATTGGTTAATTTTAATAAAATTTCACATGCTTATTTAATTGAAATCGGGGATTATGATCAGGATATTCCGTATGTTTTAGATTTTATAAAGATGATTTTATGTCCTAATAAAAAATTTTCTTTCAATTCTAATTGTTCTGAATGTAATATTTGTGAGCTAATTCAGTCTGGTAATTATCCAGATTTAATGATTGTTGAACCAGATGGTCAATGGATAAAAAAAAATCAATTGTTAGCTTTGCAAAGTGAGTATCAGAATAAGTCCTTATTGGGAAATAAGAGAATTTATATAATAAAAAATGCTGATCGATTTAACGCTTCTTCAGCTAATACCATTCTAAAATTTCTTGAGGAGCCAGAAGATGATATTATAGCTATTTTATTAACAACAAATCGTTATCATGTTATAGAGACTATTCTATCTCGTTGTCAGATTCTAACTTTAGCTAATACGGAGGATGTAGATTTTGAAATAGATGATAATCTTTTTCAATTAATGAAATTTATTGTGCAAAAAGATCAGCTTTTTATATGTTATAATGAAATTGTAGAAAACATTTTACCAGATAAGGGAGTTGCAAAAGAAAAATTTAGCCAAGTTTCTAGTATCTTATTATCTTATCTTGATTTTTTATCAGGTAAAGTAGATTTTTTTGACGAGCAACTTTTAAGTATTTTAAGTAATTTGGATATGGATAAAATTCTTGATATTGTTGCACTTATTGAAGAAGAGGTGAGAAAACTAGAGTATAATGTTAATTATAAATTATGGTTAGATGCACTTTTTGCAAAATTGATTGGTGGTGGTTGTAATGATTGAAGTAGTGGCTGTTAGTTTTGAATCTATAAAACATATCTATTTTTATTCCCCTGATGGGTTGCCTTTAAAAAAGGGAGATTTAGTTGTTGTAAATACGGATTATGGCATTCAAATTGGTGTAGTAAGTAAAGGTTGTTATCAAGAGAAAAAAGAAAATTTAGATTTACCTTTAGAAAAGGTATTGCGATTAGCGACTTCTTCAGATCTTCAGAAAAATAAAGAGAATAAGAAGATTGCAGATAAAGCTTTATTGGATGCTAGAAAATTTAGTAAAGAGTTAAATTTAGATATGAATTTTATTGATGCTTTTTACAATTTAGATAAGACACAGTTATTGTTTTCTTTTCTATCTGATGCACGTGTGGATTTTAGAGAATTGGCAAAAAAATTAGCACAAAAATATAAAACACGTATTGAATTGAGACAAATAGGTGTTCGTGATAAAGCTAAAAAAATTGGTGGCCTTGGACCTTGTGGATTATTTCTTTGTTGTAATTCTTTTTTAACTGATTTTAATAGTGTTTCTATTAATATGGCAAAAAATCAATTTTTAGCATTAAATCCTTCTAAGATTAATGGGGTGTGTGGTCGCTTATTGTGTTGTTTAGGATATGAAAATGATGTTTATACTGAATTAAAAAAAGATTTTCCGAAGGTAGGAATGATTGCTGATACTCCAATGGGAATGGGAAAGGTTGTCTCTATTGATATTTTTAAGCGAACTTATAGTGTGGATTTTAATGAGAAAGGAATTATGGAATTTTCGGTAGATTAAATTATGGAAGTTTTAAATGATATTTTAGGTTACCCTAATCGCAAAATTTATCAAGATAGTAGTTGCTTTTCTTTTTCATTAGATAGTGTTATGTTAGCTAATTTTGTAACCATTCGGTATAGAGATCAAAAAATTCTTGATTTGGGTACTGGAAATGGTGTAATCCCTCTGGTTTTGTCGTTACGAACCGATAAAAAAATTTGCGGTGTTGAAATTCAAAAGTATTTAGCTGAAATGGCAAAAAAATCTATTTCATTTAATCAGTTGGATTCCCAAATTACGATTGTGCATCAAAATATGAAGGAATTTGTAAATCATGACACTTTTGAAACTTTTGATATTATTACTTGTAATCCTCCTTATTTTAAGGTAAATCAGAAAAACTATTTTAATTTGAGTATGGAGAAGAGAATTGCTCGACATGAGGTAGAAATTACATTGAGCGAAATTTTTTTTGTTGCTCAAAAATTATTGAAAAATAACGGAAATTTTGCTATAGTACATAGACCTGAGAGATTGGTAGAAATTTTAGATGAATATAGAAATCATCATATAGAGCCAAAAAGATTAAGATTTGTTTATGAAAGAGTAGGAAAAGAGGCTATTCTAGTCTTAATAGAAGGTCAAAAAAATGGCAAACCTGGTCTAAAAATAGAAACTCCATTTATTTTATATCAAGAAGATGGTAATATGACGCCTGAATACGAAAATTTTAATAGGGAAGTGAAAGAATGAACCAAAAAAGTTATGACTCTACGGCTACTTTGTATTTAATTCCAACTCCAATTGGAAATTTAGATGATATTACGATACGGTCTTTGAAAACTTTGGAGATGGTTGATTTTATTTTGTGTGAGGATACAAGAGAAAGTAGCAAGTTATTGAATCATTTTCATATTAAGAAGAAATTAGTTAGCTGCCACGAGTATAATGAAGATAAAATAAAAGAATATATTATTTCGGAGTTAGAAAAAGGTAAGAATATTGGTTTAATTACAGATCAAGGTTCTCCTGTAATTAGTGATCCTGGATATATTGTTTCTAAAGCTGTGATTGATCATCATTTTAATGTAGTTGCTCTTCCTGGTGCTACTGCTTTTGTTCCAGCTTTAACTTCTTCTGGTATTGCTCCTTCTCCATTTTTATTTTATGGATTCTTACAAACGAAAGAATCTAAAATAAAAACAGAATTGATGAGTTTAAGTAAGTTACCTTATACTTTAATTTTTTATGAAGCACCTCATCGAATTGAAAAAACTTTAAGGTATATGTTAGAAGTTTTTGGTAATCGTAATATTAGTGTTCATAGGGAAATTTCAAAGTTACATGAAGAGATTTGTCGTGGTACAATACAAGAACTAATTTCTTCCGTTTCTGATTTAAAAGGAGAGTTTGTTTTAATTGTTGAAGGGAATCATCAAGACATTGATTATTCTGGCTTGTCTGTTTTAGAACATATACAACTTTATTTGGATGATGGAATGAGTGAAAAAGATGCGATTAAGGTGGTTGCTAGAGAAAGAGGCGTTGCTAAGTCTGTTATTTATAAGGAATATCATGAAAATAAGAAATAAATTATTTCCCGGGAAATAATTTTGGGAAATAGTTATGAAGGAATTTGGTTATTTTTAAAATTTTAATCCTCATACATTACGAGTTTGTTCAACAGATTTTATGCCTTCTAATTCTGATAAGATGTTTTGGTATGATGGTGTTAATGATATTGTAAGAAATTCTCAATATATTGCTCTTTTCTAGTTAGAAAGAATAGGCTAATTGAAAAACTTGAAAATCATGAATATCATGTAATGGTAAAGAAAATAAAGAGGTGATGAGATGAAATTAATTGTTGGTCTTGGTAATCCAGGCAAGGAGTATGAAGGGACGAGACATAATATTGGTTTTTCTTTTATTGATTTTTATTTATCTAAAAAAAGTATCGTTTCAACTTGGAAAAGTAAGTTTCAAGGACTTTATTTAGAGACTAATATCAATGGAGAAAAAGTTTTATTTTTAAAACCTCAGTCTTATATGAATTTGTCAGGGACTGTTGTTTCTCAGTTTGTTCAATTTTTTAAGATAGAAGTAGCTGATATATTGATTGTTTCTGATGATTTAGATTTGAATGTTGGTAATTTTAAATTAAAAGATAAGGGTTCTTGTGGTGGACATAACGGTCTTAGAAATATTGAGGCATGTATTCATACACAAGAATATAAAAGATTAAAGATAGGGATTTCTAATGATAAGAATCGTGAAACTAAAGATTATGTATTGGGAAGATTTTCTAAGGAAGAAGAGAAGTTGCTAGAGTCTTTATTTTCTGAGTTAGTAGATGTTCTTGATGATTATTTTGAGATGGATTTTTTGTCTTTAATGAATCGCTATAATCGTAAAAATAGGTGATTTTATGAATGTTTTTCAAAAAATAGGAACGCTTGACTTAAAAAAGAACATGGGTGTTACTGGTCTTACCGATGAGTTTTTTTGTGTTTTATTATATTCTATGTTGGAAAATCAAAGAAAAAATATATTAGTGGTTGTTAATTCTTTGTATGAAGCAAATCAATTATATTCTTCTTTAGTGAATTATACAGATCATGTTTATTTATTTCCTATGGATGATTTTTTAACTAGTGAAGCATTGGCGATTAGTCCAGATTTAAAAATTAATAGATTGGAAACCTTAAATGCTATTATTGATTCTTCTTCTAAAATTGTAATTACTAATTTAATGGGATATGTGAGATTTCTACCGGAAAAGAGTGTTTATGAAAATTCTATTTTAGAATTAAAAGTGGGAGATAGTATTGAGCCTAAGGAACTTGTTTCTAAATTGATTTCTAGTGGATATTCTCGTGATACTTTGGTTAATAAAACTGGAGAGATGGGAGTGCGTGGTTTTGTTATTGATGTGTTCCCAATTGATGAAGAGTATCCTGTACGTATTGAATTTTTTGGTGATGATATTGATTCTATTCGATATTTTGATCCGGATACGCAAAAATCTTTGCAAGAGACATCTTCCATCTTAATTCGTCCTTATTCTGAATTTCTAACTTTTCAAGAGGTGGATTCTGAGCATTTCGGAAAACAGAAGTATTTGCCGCAATATGGTAAGGTTTCATCTCTTCTTAATTATCTTGGTGATAGTTTTGTTATCTTTAAGGATTATGAACAATTGGAAGTTGGTTTTTCTCAGATTTGTACTGAAATAGCTACTTATCGTGAGACGAAAGACCAGCAATTTTCTGGGGATTATATGTTTTCTTTTTCTGAACTTGATGTTTCTTTTCCTATTTATTATATGACAATTAATAATTTAGCAAGTAGGAATAATATTTCTAATATTGTTTCTTTTGATGTTCATACCATTGCTCCTTTTTTGGAAAATGTCGATGCAATTAATCAATTTATTCGTAATCAAATTGGAAAGAATAAAACAGTTTTGATTTGTTTGAAGAAATATCAGTTACGTAGTATTTTAAAAAGTTTAAATATGCAAGTAGTTGAATCTAGTCTTGATAGTATTCAAATAAATAAAGTAAATTTGATTGAGAAGGAGTTTTCAGAAGGATTTATATATCAGGATATTGTTTTATTAACTGCGAAGGAGTTATTTAAATCTAAGGAGACTCATAAGCAGTACAAAACAAAATTTAAATATGCTTCTAATATTCAGGATGTCAATAAGCTCAATGTGGGAGATTATGTTGTTCATAATATTCATGGTATTGGTGTTTATAATGGAATTAAGACGTTGACTGTGAATGGCATTTCTAAAGATTATTTAGAAGTTTTATATCAAGGAACAGATAAGATTTATATTCCTGTTGAGAAGATTGATTTACTTAGTAAATATGCTGGTCAAGAGGGCATGGTTCCGAAAGTTAATAAATTGGGTAGTAGTGATTGGGAAAAAACAAAAGCTCGTGTTAAGAAAAAGGTAACGGATATGGCTGATAAATTATTAGCTTTATATGCAGAGAGAGAGATGAAAAAGGGTTTTTCTTTTTCTCCTGATTGTGATTTATCTAGGCAATTTGAAGAGGATTTTCCTTATGAACTTACGGAAGATCAAAAAAAGGCGATTGCTCAAATTAAGCAAGATATGGAATCTAGCGTTCCTATGGATCGATTGTTGTGTGGAGATGTTGGCTTTGGTAAGACAGAGGTTGCTTTTGTAGCTGCATTCAAGGCTATTTTGGATTCTAAACAAGTTCTATTTTTGTGTCCAACTACAATTCTTGCTAATCAACATTATGAGAATGCCAAGATTCGTTTTCGTAATTTTCCAGTGAATATGGCTTTATTAAATCGATTTACTACTTCTAGTGAATTAAAGCGTGTTTTAGAAGGTTTAAAAAATGGAACGATCGATCTTGTCTTTGGAACACATCGTTTATTGAGTGATGATGTTATACTAAAGGATTTGGGATTATTGGTTATTGATGAGGAACAGCGTTTTGGTGTAATGCATAAAGAAAAAATTAAACAATATAAGACGAATGTTGATGTTTTGACTTTAACTGCTACGCCTATTCCTCGTACGTTACAAATGTCTTTAGTGGGAATTCGAAGTTTATCTTTGATTGAAACACCTCCAATTAATCGTTATCCTGTACAAACTTATGTGATTGAAGAAAATAAGCAGATTTTAAAAGATGCCATTTATAAGGAATTATCTCGTCATGGGCAAGTATTTATTTTATATAATCGTGTTCAATCGATCGAGAGTGAGAAGGCAAAAGTTCAGACTTTAGTTCCTGATGCTAAGATTACCATTGTTCATGGGCAAATGAGTAAATATGAATTAGAAAGTAGAATTTTTGATTTTATTCATCATGAATATGATATTTTAATTTGTACTACGATTATTGAGACTGGTATTGATATTCCTAATGTTAATACTTTAATTGTGATGGATGCTGATCGTTTTGGTCTTAGTCAGTTATATCAAATTCGTGGTAGGGTTGGAAGAAGTGATAAATTTGCTTATGCTTATTTAATGTATCATCCAGCCAAAGTGCTTACGGAGACAGCGGTAAAAAGATTAAGTGTTATTAAGGAATTTACTGAATTAGGAAGCGGTTTTTCTATTGCTACTAGAGATTTGTCTATTCGAGGAGCAGGAGATATTTTGGGTAGTGAACAGGCTGGATTTATTGATTCTGTTGGAATAGATTTATATTTAAAGATGTTAAATGATGAAGTTGCACGTAAAAAAAATCTTCCTGTTTTAGAAGATGAAGTAAAAGAACGTTCTCCTTTGCTTCATGTTACTACGCATATTGCTGATGACTATGTTTCTGAAGATGAGTTAAAAATTGAAATTCATAGAAAAATTAATGAAATTGATTCTAAGGAGAGGTTTTCATTGGTTAAAAATGAATTAGAAGATCGTTTTGGAAAGTTGAGTGAGGATTTAATTATTTATATGTATGAAGAATGGTTTGAGAAGTTGGCGGAAAAATTAGATGTTAGTAAAGTTCGTCAAACGAAGAATTCTATTGAAGTAGTCTTCCCAGAAGAATTTACTAAAAAGGTTCCTACGGATGAGATTTTTATGGATGCTTTTTATATTAGCAGTATGTTTCGGTTTGTTAGTAAAGGGAATCAGTTAATTATTATTTTAGATATTATCAAATTAGAAAAACATCCGATTTACTATTTGGTCGAACTTTTTGATAAAATTGTTTCTAAATTCGAAAATACTATTGACTAATTTTTAAATATTTGTTTAATTTATTATGCTAGGAGTGTATAAATATGGTTGATACTATGCAAGATTTTAAAAAGCAACATATGGAAAATTATCGTCGAGCTATTTTGGAAAATATAAAGAATAATACGAATGTTTTGGTAGAGGATGATATTCAGTCATTATTAAAAAAACCACCTTTGGATTCCATGGATATTTTAAAAACTAAATTTTTAAGTTTAGCTAAGAAAAATGATGTGATATTAAATACTCAAATTTTAGATGAATTACTTTCCAATTATCGTGATGATATTATAAAAGTTTGTGAAGATTTAAAAAAAATACGGATTGAGGAGTTGTCTTCTAAAGTTAATGCTTTTACTTTTGAAAAGGATACAGATACAATTAAGTTATCTAAAAAAGACTTTGTAGCAGTGAATAAAAAGATGAAAAAAGTATTAAAGGAGAAAATTCAAGACTCAATTTCGAAAAAAATTGTCAATTCTGTAAACAAGTTATTTACAGAAGATACTTCTTCTTCTAAGATTGAAAAAGTATCTAATGAGATGATTAAATTTGTTCAAGTTTCTTATCCTAAACAATTATTGGAAAATGTTGATTTTAAAGTGATAGTAAAGGATACTACTTTAATTAATGGAGTTAAGGGTCAAGCGGAGAGGTATTTATTTACTCTTTCTAATTCTAGGATTTTTAATCAAGAGGAAGACTTTTTTAATGAAAAGAACCAAGTATAAATGGTTCTTTTTTGTTGGTATATCAGTGATCTGGAAATATTTACCAAGGGAAATCATGGAAATATTGATTATAATATAATTAGAAGTAAATATTAGGTATAAATTGGTCTGATTCAGGAAAAATATTAGTATGGAGAAAGAGGGGAATAATTTTATGAAGTCAACTGGCGTGGTTAGAAGAGTGGATGATTTAGGAAGAATTGTTATTCCAAAAGAAATTCGACGTACTCTTAGGATTCGAGATGGTGAGTCTTTAGAAATATTTGTAGACCGTGAAATGATTGCTTTGAAGAAATTTTCTAAAATGACTGATATGGAAGAAGTATCTAAACAATTGGTTGATATTATGAATGGTGCTATTAATAAAACGGTATTAATTACTGATCGGGATAGATTTATTGCAGCATCTGGAAATTTAAAAAAGAAATACCTTGATAAAAACATTTCTAAGTATTTGGAAACTATTATGAAGGATAGGAAAAATGTTTTAGAATCTAGTGTTCATGAGGTTGAATTACTTGATAATGATAGAGAATCTCTTTCTTATGTAATTCATCCAATTATTATGAATGGAGATGCGATTGGATTGGTAATCGTTATTTCAGACCAAAGTAATATTGGACAAGCGGAGGAGAAATTAGTTTCTGTTGTGGCACAATTTTTAGGAAAACATATTGAAGAATAAAAATTTTTGTGATATACTAGAGCATATTTTAAAAGTTGTGATGAAGAGTCCTATTAATTACGGATTTATACAAGAGAACTCGGCTGGTGGAAAAGAGGATAAATTTATTATATAGGATATGGCTTTTGAACTTCTATATCGATAGGTAGATATAGACGTAGGTAGGCGTTAACTATATGAGTGTATAATATCAAATTATTATAAAATAAGGTGGTACCGCGAGTAATTGATAATTCGTCCTTATGTTATAATAATTTTTTTTTGATATTAATAATTATGGATGGGAGTGATTTTTAATGAAAGAAAAATTTTATATATCTACAGCAATTGCTTATACTTCAGGTAAACCTCATATTGGTAATACTTATGAAATTGTTTTAGCAGATGCGATTGCTAGATTTAAGCGTTTTCAAGGGTATGATGTTTATTTTCAGACAGGTACTGATGAACACGGTATTAAGATTGAAGAAAAAGCATTGGCAGCAGGTGTTTCTCCAAAAGAGTTTGTTGATTCTGTTGCACAAGAAATTCGTCGAATTTGGGATTTGATGAATACTAGTTATGATCGTTTTGTTCGTACTACAGACCCTAATCATGAAAAAGTAGTTCAACATATTTTTAAGAAGATGTATGAAAATGGGGATATTTATAAAGGAGAATATAAGGGCCTTTATTGTACTCCTTGCGAATCTTTTTGGACTGAGTCTCAATTAGTGGATGGTAAATGTCCAGATTGTGGTAGAGAAGTTAAGGAACAGAGTGAAGAAGCATATTTCTTCCGTCTTAGTAAATATCAAGAAAGGTTAGAAAAATATATTGAGGAACATCCTGATTTTATTCAACCAGAATCAAGGAAAAATGAGATGTTGAATAATTTTATAAAACCTGGTCTTCAAGATTTGTGTGTATCTAGAACTTCACTAAAATGGGGAATTCCTGTTGATTTTGATTCTGAACATGTAGTTTATGTGTGGTTAGATGCATTAACTAATTATATTACGAATATTGGTTATGATGTGGATTCTACTAGTGATTTGTTTCAAAAGTTATGGCCAGCAGATTTACATCTTATAGGAAAAGATATTATTCGTTTTCATACAATTTATTGGCCTTGCTTTTTATGGTCTTTGGGATTAGAATTACCAAAGAAAATTTTTGGACATCCTTGGTTATTGATGAATTGTGAAAAGATGGGAAAGTCTAAAGGAAATGTAATTTATGCTGATGATTTAGTAGAAAAATTTGGTGTAGATGCGGTTCGTTTCTATTTGTTACATGAAATACCATTCTCTAGCGATGGAAATATTACTTATGATTTATTGATCGAAAGAATTAATGGAGAATTGGCTAATGTATTGGGAAATTTAGTACAAAGAACAATTTCTATGGCTAAGAAATATTTTGAGGGAGAAATTTCTAATCCAGCAATTCATGATGATTTGGATGATTCTTTCTTAGATTCTATCAATCATTTAAAAGATGCGGTTATATTTAAAATGGATCAATTACAAGTAAGTGATGCTATTACAGAAATTTTCAACGTACTTCGAAATTCTAACAAATATATTGATGAAACGACTCCTTGGATTTTGGCTAAAACAGATGATTGTAAAGATAGATTAGAGACAGTTTTATATCATTTATTAGAATCTATTCGTGTTTGTGCAATTTTACTTGAGTCATTTATGCCTGATACTAGTAAGGAGATTTTGAGACAATTAAATCAAGAAAATTTAACTCCTGCTTTTGTTGCGGATAATTCTTATTCTTTGAATGATCCAGCTCCTTTATTTCAAAGAATTGATAGAGAAAAATTTATGGCAGAACTTGATAATGTAAAATAGATTGTAAATCATAAAAAAAATAAGGAAATATGGTAAAATTTTCCTTTTTTTATGTTATATTTTGGATGTAGTAAGTGTAGTAAGGCAGTTCTAATTAAAGGAGCAGGTTATGCTAAAGAAAATGGATAGACTATTTTTCCTTGATGCCTTTTATTTATTTTTCCTTGTTTTTTTGCTATTTTGTATTGTAGAGGATAAAAATATACTGGATGTTATGTATTTCATTTTATTAAATTTTTATTATGTTAAGGTAAAATTATGTCACTTTAAGAAGAATCATAATTAGCGCTATTATGGTTTTTTTGTGCTTTTATTTGGTATTTTTTGATTTCTTTGATATGATGATTATTGAATTATTTTATATTTAGGGGAGATTTTATGTTTATAGATACACATTGCCATTTATCTTTGGAAGATTATGATGATATTGACTTGATAGTGTCTGAAAATTTAGATAGTGGAGTTTCAAAAATGATAGTTTCTGCTTGTACTAAGGAGTCTATCGTTGAATCTTTGCGTTTTGCCAAAAAGTATGATTGTGTTTATTTGACGATTGGGTATCATCCTTCAGAAGTTTTGACTATTACTGATGAAGCTCTTTTAACATTGGAAGACTTTCTTTTGCAAGAGCCAAAGGTTGTTGGTATTGGTGAGATTGGATTAGATTATCATTATGGAAAAGAAAATAGGAAGGAGCAACTTGTTTTGTTTGAAAAACAATTAGCCTTGGCTGAAAAACATCGTTTGCCTGTAGTTATTCATAGTCGTGATGCTCTTTCTGATACGATTGAATTGTTAAAAAAATATCCAGATGTTCAAGGAATTATGCATTGTTTTTCTGGGAGTTTAGAAACAGCAAAAATTTTTATTAAAATGGGATTTTATTTAGGAATTGGTGGGGTAATTACCTTTAAGAATAGTCGATTATCTGAAGTAGTACAACAACTTGGGTTAGAGTATCTTGTTTTGGAAACAGATAGTCCTTATTTAACTCCACAACCATACCGTGGAAAAAAGAATAGTTCCAAATATCTTCCTTTGATAGCCCAAAGAATTGCCGATGTTTGTCAGGTTGACTTAGAACAGGTTGCTAAAGTCACAAGTGAGAATGCTAGTAAATTGTTTGACTTGAAATGATTTTTATGATACGCTTTATGTAATAATAGAAATGAGATAGATGGTTGATATGAGGTTGATGCGATTATGATAACAAGTAAAAGGGGAATTTATCAATTTCTGTTTGTTATGAGTTTTGTTGTAATTAGTTTAATTATGGCTGTAGTTTTTAATTTAGTGGATTATTCTTCTGCTGTTGTTGTTAATAATGATGTTATAGTAAACTTTCAAGATGATTCTACTCATTCTTTTATTGTAAAAAATTTATTACCTATTCCTGATGCTGTTGGTAAAAAGTTATCTAGGAAAATGGAGACTGATGGAGTAGAAGATTATATTGATTTTTCGGTTCAAGCAAATGCTCCTTCCAATGAAATTGTTAGATATGAAGTTTATTTGATAGATCAGAATTTAGATTATGCTATTAATTCAAGTTATATTAAAGTTTATTTGACAAATGGTTCGCTGGATATTCCTTTTTCAGAGTATCATTCTGTCGTTCCTGTGTATAGAGATTTGGAGACTTCAGAGAGTAATTCTTCTGGAAAAAGAATTTTTGAGGGTGAATTAAAGGGAGGCGAAACACAATATTTTCGTTTGCGTATGTGGTTGGCTGATACTTATGTAGTTACTCCCGAGGTGAGAAATTTCGTTGCAGATATTTATGTTAAAGTGTTGACTTAGGTGGTGTGTGATATGGTTAAAGAAAAGGATTCTTTATCAAAAGGTGTTGTTATTGGAATTGTTTTAGTAAGTGTTTTTGTAGTGGCTTTCATTTCTGTTGGTTCTATTTATTTTTTATCTGCTCAAAGAAATGTAAAAGAACAAATCGTACATGAAGGTTCTGTGGTAATGACTTATACGGATGATTTAAATCGTTTTGCTCTTACTGGGGCAACTCCTATGATAGATGATATTGGAATGAGGCTAGATGGAGCTGATCAATATTTTGATTTCACTGTAACTACTACTATGCAAGATTCGGAGGCACTTTATTATGAAATTTCAGTGGTGAAAGAAGATAGTTTTTCTACTATTTTGGATAAAAATATTCGTATTTATTTAGAAAAACAAGAGAGCGGTTCTTATGTGCAACTTACGGAACCATCTGAATATGTAGGTGTTTCCGAAAAAACAGAAATTGGAACTCCAAAGGGTGCTATGGTTTTGTCAAAGGTTAAAAAAACTGAGGATGGTTCTGATAATTATCGATTGAGAATGTGGCTAGATAGCACAGCAGAAGTTACTCCAGATGTTTTACAAAATTATACAGTAAAAGTTAATATTTATGGAAAGGCCGAATCGTAATTTGGCTTTTTTATTTGTTTTTTTTTTTGCTGTGTGATATCCTATTTATAGATTGATAGAAAGGAAGTATTTATGCAAAATTCTTTATCTCGACAGATTTTATTATCTGTTTTTGGAATTGCTATGTTAATTCTAGCCCTTGTTGGCGTTTCTTATGCTATTTTTGTGCAGCCAACTGCTGTAGTTGATACAACGACTTCTGACGCAGGAGATATTATATTGCTTTCTAACCGTTCGACTTTCGAGATCGATTTTGATAATCTTTCTATTTTGAGCGATGATGATGGTAAGATTTTGTCAGATGGTGAAGCTGTTATGGATTTTGATGTTTCAA
>CALVQX010000019.1 GCA_944358405.1 uncultured Bacilli bacterium
ATCAAAACAAAAAGATTACTGATATATTTTACAGTAATCTTTGTAAATTTTTTCAGCAGCCTCCTTGCCGCCTTCTCTTTTAAAAACCAAACCATTTCAGAATCATTGGTGAGGTTATTTTTGTAAAATATAAAAACGTGCAGGCAAGTAATAAGAATGGTCCAAAAGGAATTACTTTTTCCTTTTGTTTCATTAATAAAGCAAAAGACATTGGGAGAGCAAATAAGCTTCCTAAAAAAATCGATAATGCTCCTAGAAGAGGATCAAGAACGAGTCCAAAAAGAAACATCATTTTGATATCCCCGCCTCCCAAAGATTCCTTTTTTAGTAAGTGGTTACCGATTAACATAATTAAATACATGATGAAAAATAAAAATGCTCCGCATGCTAGATGATAAAGGCATCCTTTCCATCCTAGGCGTAAAAACTGAACGATTATAAAATAAATTGCAAAGAAGATTAATACTTCATCAGGAATGATCAAATATGTCAGATCACTAACGACAATGATCATTAATAAAGATACAATTCCTAGGGCTAATAATAGTTCATAGCTAAAACCAAAACTGTAATAAGCAACAGCAAATAAAATTCCTGTAAAAAATTCCATATAGGGAGATAAGATATCAATTTTGCTATGACAGTAACGACATTTTCCTCGTTGAAAAATATAGGAAAATAATGGAATCATTTCTGTCAATTTCAATTCGTGATGACAATTATCACAATGTGATCTCGTCGTGGTAAAATTTTCTCCCTTAGGAAGTCTTAATCCCACAACGGTATAAAAGGAGCCCATTAAGGTTCCCAAGATGAAAAATATAATTAAGTATAAGAACTCCATAATGCCTCCTTATTCAATTTGGCTATAAATACTAAACATTGGTTGAATAATAGATAATAGAATAACTCCTACCACAACAGCTAATCCACAAATTAATAATGGTTCCATTAAACTTTTCATTTGATCAATGATCCCTTTATGTAAGGACTGGAAGTGAGCTGCCACTTTTTCCATCATTAACCCCAATTGACCAGTATTCTCTCCAGTTACTAACATTTCATAGGCAACTACAGGTATAGCCCATTCTCCTTTAAACGCAGAAGAAATAGAATCACCCTTTGCCAAATTTGTCAATGTTTTATTAATTATCCTTTTATAGACTTCATTATTGGTAATTTTCGATAGAATCTCCATACTATCTGTAATGAATACCCCATGATTAATCAGAGAGGCAAAGGTCTTAGTAAAATTTGCAATTTCATTATAGATAATAACTTTACTTACTATAGGAACTTTCATTAAAAATGTTTGAACAGCCGTACGAAAACTAATTACATTTTTGTATACATAGATAAAAACTCCTACTAAAACTACTATTACTATAATAAGAATTAAATAATTTTCTTTGATAAAATCACTTGCTCCTAAAATTGCCAAAGTTAGAGCAGGAAGTTTCGCATCGTTGTCTTCAAACATTGTAGCAAACTGTGGTACTAAGTAAGTAAGCATAAATATTAAAACGGCAAAAGCAATTGTCAATACTACTACTGGGTAAGTCATTGCACTAATCATTTGTTTCCTTGTTTGAGCCATTGTCGTATAATAATCAGACATGTCATCTAAAATTGATGGTAAATCTCCTGTCATCTCAGCTGTTTTTACCATATTGATCAACAATTTTGGAAATACCTGCCCTTGCTTTTCCATTGCATTTGATAAATTTTCTCCTTTTAATAATTCATACACTAATTGATTAAAGCACTTTTTTTCTGCTGTTTTATTAGATTGTTTTGCTAAAATTCTTACAGAATCTACTAAAGGAATTCCTGATTTGATATAAGTCGATAATTGTGTCAATGAAAAAGATAATGTATTCGCACTAAGTTTTGGTGCTCCGCCAATATCGAAGTCAAACTTAGAACGTAATTTTACTTCTAGAACCTCATAATCTTGACTTTGTAAGAAGTTTCTAACTTCCTCTTCTGTCTCGGCTTCGAAGGTTCCTCCCTCTTTTTTTCCAGCTTCATTTAGGACAGTATAGCGAAAAGATTGCATTGGCCTAGCCACTGCTTCTTCCTTTTTCTCTCCTCTTTTGATATCTGCTAATCCTTCTATTTCTGGTTTTCCATCAGCATTTTTATTTTCTGCTTTTTGGGCATTATTGGTAGGATCCTCTGTATTTTGCTTTTGCCCAAAAAAAGATTTTTTTTCTTTTTGATTTTGATTAGGTGTAGTTTGTTCTGGTGGGTTCTTGGTTGTATCATTCTTAGCATTTCCATTTTTATGGAGTAAATTTTTGGGTATGGATAAAATTGCACTAACAGCATGATATATTCCAATAAATGGTTTTAATACAAATTCCATACACTCTACCTCCTCTTATTCTCTATAATTTATTTTATCATATAAATTTTGTTTTTCAAACATTAAATTAACTTTTTGTAATGTTTGACATATATTATCATAGAGAAGAGGTGGAGCTATGTTTCCTTATCCATATGCTAGAGGTGGATTATTCAGTAAAGGACTAGGCCTTACCAAAGCAATCAATTGGGGAGGATTACTAGAAGGCACACAAAAAACTCTTGGAGTGATCAATCAGGCAATTCCTATCGTCTATCAAGTTAAACCAATCATTCAAAATGCTAAAACGATGTTTCGAATTGCTGATGAGATTCGAACTCCATCTAATTCTGATACATTACAACCATCTGAAAACACAACCTCTACAATGATTCATTCGGAAAACAGGCCAATATTTTATATGTAAAAAGATAACTTATTTTTAGTTATCTTTTTCGTATTTTTCAATAAATTCTTGACGATATTCTAAAATCCTATTTTCTTTGATTGCCTGACGTAGTTCTTCTGTTAGGCGAATCAAAAAGCGAATGTTATGAATCGAAAGTAGTCTACCTCCAAACATTTCATCTGTTGTAATCAAATGACGGATATAAGCTCTGGAATAATTTTTACAGGTGTAACAGTCGCATCCCTCTTCTACTGGTTGTAAATCTTTTTTATATTTTGCATTATTTAAATTGATTTTTCCATTTCTTGTGAAAGCTTGACCATGTCTTGCAATTCGTGTTGGTAAGACGCAGTCAAATATATCTACTCCACGAATTACCCCTTCAATAATATCAATCGGTTCCCCTACTCCCATTAAATATCTTACTTTATCTTCTGGTAGATATGGAATAGAATAATCGATTGCTTTATACATATCTTCTTTGGATTCATTGTCATTTGCAACTCCTCCAATACTATATCCATCAAAATCTAATTTTACAGTCTCTTGTGCGGAGTATTTTCTTAAATCCGCATGAGCTCCCCCTTGAACGATTCCAAATAAAGCTTGATTGGGATTATTATGTACTTGTTTTCCCCTTTTTGCCCAACGAATGGTTCTTTCTATACTATTTTTCAAATATTCATAGCTAGCACTAGCAGGAGGACATTCATCAAAACTCATTGCAATATCACTATCTAATTTATTCTGAATTTCAATCGATTTTTCTGGTGTTAAAAATAGATTTGATCCATCGATATGACTTTTAAAATGAACCCCTTCTTCCGTAATATCTTTTTCTTTGTTTTTGGCTAGAGAAAAAACTTGATATCCCCCACTATCCGTTAAAATTGGTCCGTCATAATTCATAAATTTATGTAACCCACCGCAATGAGCCACAATATCTTCTCCAGGACGTAACCATAAATGATAGGTGTTTGCTAAAATAATTCCACTATTACAGGCTTTGACTTCCTCTGGAGATAGTCCTTTTATTGTTGCTTTCGTTCCTACTGGCATAAACATTGGAGTTTCTACTGTACCAGAATTTGTTTCTATCTTTCCCAATCTTGCTTTTGTATTTTGTTCTTTTTGTATTAAAGTGTATTTTATTTTCATAGAATCCTCCTATTTAATATTTTTAGATGAGCGATAATCAAGGTTATTTGAAACTCCCAATAGTAAAAGTCGATAAACTGATAAACAATTAATCATCGATATCATTATAGCATATTATTTTAATGTTTGAGTTATTTTTTAGTATTTTTATTAACAAACGCTTATTTTATAACAAAATTATGATTTGTTATATGCCTTATTAAAACTTGTGCTATAATATTACTTAACTATGGAGGATAATATGGAAAAATTAAATGAAATAAGAAAAGTTTTAAATTTTTATGTTAGAGCAAATGAATTAAAAAATAAAATTATTGATGAGCCAAATAACTATAGTATAGCTGATCATTTATTTGGCAGTATGATATTAGCAACTGCTATTGACTCCGAATTTAAAGAGACAAATAATTTATCAAAAATATATAGAATGTTACTTCTTACTGAATTTAGCAATTTATATCATAATTATGATTTTGATAATTTAAAATTGAAAAAACAATATAATAATGAAATAGCAGAAGCAAGAGATATGAGTACAAATGATGGTAAATTGGTATTTAAATATAAAATGCTAGATTTTTTATTAACTAAGTTAATTAAAGAAAATGATGTTTCAGCATCGCAATTGATTCAAGAAGGTAGTACAATTATATCATCACTATGCAGTAAAGAGCCTTCTGAATGTGAAGAAATTTTTAATTTCTATTATCTTAATTTTAGATTAAAAAATAAAATAAGATCAGGATGGGATGGCAAACATTGGAATATAAAAGCAAATAGAATCGAAACAATATCTGAACACATCATTGGAACTTTGAGTTTAGCGATGGCATTAAATTCTGAATTTGAATATCATTTTAATATCAATAAAGTATTGAAAATGTTAACTATACACGAAATAGGCGAGACATTAATTGGTGACATTACACCATTTGATGGTATTCCACCAGAACAGAAAAAAGAAATTGAGCATCGTGCTATGAGAGATGCTTTAGGTCAGTTAAAACAAAAAGACAGTTTGTTATCTCTATTATATGAATTTGATGAACAAGAAACATCAGAAGCAAAATTTTCACATTATTGTGATAAAATTGAAGCCGATTTACAAGCTAAAATTTATCAAGACAAAGGATTACATCATTCGTTGGATGATCAGAAAAATAATTGTGTTTTTAATAGTCCAAAAGTTCAACAAATGGTAAAAGATGGAGCAAGAGATGCTTTTGATATATGGTATGAATACGATAAGACTATATATGCAAATGATAATCAATTTCCAGAATTCTCAAATATATTAAAAATAGCTAGAGCTAATAATTTATTACATTTAGATAAAGTAATCAAAGAAAAAATAACTCTTACTGATGAAGAACATTCCTTTTTATTGCAACAACTAACTGATGCAATAAAAGATTTATATAAAGATGATAATATAGATTCTATTTATTTAACAAATTATCAAAATTCAAATAATAATAAAGGGACTTTAAATATAGTAGCTCTATTAAATGATGGAGCGTCTTATTTTACTTACGATCAACTAATGGAAAAAATAAATAGGAAAATGGCGATTGGTAATAAAACAAATGTTAATGTTGCTTTTGATTCTGATTATTTACATAGATATTCAACGACTGCTATGAATCCTAATGAAGTATATAGAGTGGAACGCCTTGTAGAATCCGAAATTTTATTTGACAAAACAGGGAATTTAAGTAAAGTACAGGAAGCAATGAAAAACCATGATCATTTATATTCATTCTATTTAGTTGACTATGTTCCACCTATTGATAAAGCTATTACATATAAATTAAGTAAAACAAAATAAAGAAAGATGATAATGAGTTTATTTCTCAAAGTCATCTTTTTCTTTGCTTAAATCTAATTTCTTAATATAGCGGAATGAGAAAACTATCTTTTATCTTTTGTATTGTTCTTTTATTTTAATATGTTTTTCCTCTTTTTATATATTTTTGGTAAACTAATGGATCCGTTGTTTTTTGTGTCGTTTTTTGATTATCTATATCAAATACTTTTCCTGTTAGATATTTGCCATGACTTCCCACAGCTATGAATTCTTCATTTTCTTTCAATCCAAAAATCGTTGTTCCTAATAGACTAATTTTCTCAATATAATCACTCTTTAATTCTTCTCCCATTGCTTGATTAATCATTTCTACTCTACGGATGGTTGTTTTTTCCGGCGTAAATAACATCAAGCTAAAATGTGTTCCAATTCCAATCGTTCCATCTGTTGGCAAGGAAGCAATTTTTTGCGTTGATAATACTTTCCTAATTTTACCTAAGCGTAAATACGCATATTTTTTATCACAGTCTGGTGAACGTAGACTATTTATTAATCGTAGTGCCTCTAATCTTAATATCATCTCTTGACTTTCTGTAATTGCATATGATTGATCCTGTTGTTCTTTTTTCTGCGGATCTAGTTTTGCTTGTTTGGCTAGTTGCCGTTTTTGAAGTTTTTCTTTTCTACAGATTCTATCTTGTGCAGGCTGACTGTGAATGTATTGCGGATACTCTTCTGGATTGGTTTTAATATCTACAATTGTAATTTCTATTTTCTCATTAGATGATGGTTCTGCACTATATTCTATTGTATCATTTACTTTTTTTCCTAAAAGCATTTTTCCTATTGGACTTTTTACAGTAATATGTTCTTCCGGTGAAGATACTTTTGTTCCAATTGGATCTTCTAGTAATATAAAATGTTCTATTTCATCATTGTCTGAAAATTTTAAGGAAAATTTCGTTCCTATGCCAATTTGATCTGTAGAAACTTTCTTTATTAATTCGGACGTTGCTAAAACCTTTTTATATTCTTCTAATTTCTTTTTTTGCATATTAAAATTATCTATTGTTGCAGTATCATTTCCGTTTCTTAATCTGGTTTCTGCATCCATCAATTCTTCATTGATTTTTTCCAAATAAGCTTTCCTCTCTTTTAAGTACTCTTCTTCTTTTTTTATTTCTTCACAAATATTTTTTACTTGTTCTGCTACTAATTTCATTTCTTTTCCCCCTTCATTGGCTATTGCCTATTTTACCACTTTTAATGCTTTTTTTCAACATTTTTTGTTGGTTCATCAAAATAATAATAGATATTTTCCTCTTGTTCTTTATGATTTAGGATATATCCATTCTCTTTGGCAATTTTATTACTAGCTACGTTGTCTCTTTTTATTTTTAATTTGATATTTTTTAAACCGGCAATATGTTCAATTAAATATGGTGTAAGTTCTCCTAATATTTTATCTCCATAGTTTTTCCCACGTTCTGTAGGACTTAATACATACCATAATTCTAAATTTCCTGCTCTATCTAGAGGTTTTGTTCCTATCATCCCTAGGTTTGTTTTTTCTTTTACAACTACATAAGTTTTTTCTAGTTCTATTCTATCTTTTATAGTAGGTTCTTTAATCCAAGTAGAAAAATTTTTTGAGATGTATTTTGCCGTTAATTCATCTTCGGCAATTTTTCTTGTTAGAGTATAATGTTCTAATTTTCCACGATCCAGTGCTTCCAAGGATAAATTTCTTAAGATAATCATCTTTATTTAATCAACATCGCATCTCCGAAAGAGAAAAAACGATATTTTTCCTTTACTGCCTCTTGATAGGCATTTAAAATCTGCTCTCTTCCAGCAAATGCGGAAACTAACATAATTAAAGTTGATTTGGGAAGGTGAAAATTAGTAATTAGGGCATCGATTGCCTTAAATTGGTATCCAGGATAAATAAAGATATCCGTCCATCCACTACATTCTTTGAATTCTTGATATTTAGTCATGATCGTTTCTAAAGTTCTAGTGCTTGTTGTTCCAACCGCAATAATTCGATGATTTTCTTTTTTGGTTTGCATTAATTGTTCTGCTACTTCCTTCGTCATATGATAATATTCACTATGCATTTGATGTTGTTCTATCGTATCTACACTGACAGGACGAAAAGTTCCTAGACCTACATGTAAAGTAATATAAGCGATATGAACGCCTTTTTCTTTGATCTGCTTTAATAATTCTTTTGTAAAATGTAGCCCAGCAGTAGGAGCCGCAGCACTTCCTACTTCTTTGGCATATACGGTTTGATATCTAGATTGATCTTCTAGCTTTTTATGAATATATGGTGGGAGTGGCATCGTTCCTAATTGTTCCAAAATTTCTAAAAAAATTCCTTCGTATAAAAATGTAAAATAACGAATACCGTCTGCTCCTATCTCCGTGCATTTTGCTTTTAATTTTCCATTTCCAAAGGTAACTGTTGTCCCAACTTTTATTCTTCTAGCAGGTTTTACTAAACATTCCCAAGTATCTTCTTGCATATTTTTTAATAGTAAAACTTCTATAACTGCTTGGGTTTCTTCTTTGATTCCAATCAATCTTGCTGGTAACACTTTGGTATCATTTAATACTAATGTATCCCCGGGATTTAAATAATTGATAATCTCATTAAAATGATGATGCTCTATTTCTCCTGTTTCTTTATCCAGTATTAGTAGTCTTGATGCATCCCTTTTTTCTAGAGGAGTTTGAGCGATCAATTCTTCTGGTAAATCATAATCAAATTCTTCTACTCTCATTTTCCTTCTCCTTTCTTATGTTGCTTGATAATCATTGATTTTCTTTTCCATTTCTTGCTTACTTTCGCCTTCTTTTCTTAGTGAATAAGATAGTAACATAAGTTCTTCTGCTATGATATAATTATCACTTTTTTTGATTATTTTTTCTAAAAAATCCTTTGTATAAAAAGAAAGTGCTTGTTTATAAAAAGAGACATCTTCTGTAATAGAAAATTTAGCTAATATCGCCAACTCATCATCTGTATATTCTGTTACTTTTTTTGGATAACGATATATATAAATACTAGCTACTAAAACCGTTGGTATTTTATGGTTTAAATTTTTCCTTTTTGCAGTTGCAAGATTCATCATTCTATCTAGATTCTTGACAAATTTTAGCATTCTCTCTTGTTGATCAGATGTCAAACTTTTCATTGCTTTCATTCCTTGGGGTATGGTTTCCTGATTTAGGCAACCATTCATTAGATAGTCTTCATAATCTATCATCAAATTTACTAGGTCTTGATAAGTTTGGACTTCTCTAAATACATATTGTCTTACATTTGAACGATGCTCCATCTTTTTTCTTCCTTTAATTCCTTTTGATTCCTAAAACTTCATATGCTTTTTCTGTTGCGATACGTCCTCTACTAGTACGCTTTAGAAGTCCTATTTGTAATAAATATGGCTCATAGACGTCTTCAATTGTTGTCACTTCTTCCCCAATTGAACTACTCAAGGCTTCAATTCCTACTGGTCCGCCTGAAAATTTTTCGATGATTGCTAATAAAAGTTCATGATCTGTTTTATCTAGTCCCAAATTATCTACTTTTAGTCGGTTTAGTGCTTCTTTGGTAATTTCTAAATCAATTTTTTCCTTTCCCTTTACTAAAGCAAAATCTCTGACTCTTTTAAATAATCGATTGGCAATTCTGGGGGTACCCCTACTTCTTTTTGCTAATTCAATGGCTGCATCGTCTGCAATTTCCATATCTAGCACCCTAGATGTTCTTTTAATTATGGCACACAATTCTTCGGTGGTATAAAACTGTAGTTTAGAAATAATTCCAAATCGATCTCTTAATGGAGCAGAAAGATCTCCAGCTCTAGTGGTTGCTCCTACTAATGTAAAGGGAGGAAGGTCAATTTTGATATTTCTTGAATTTCCTTCACTTCCAACAATAATATCTAGAGAAAAATCTTCCATTGCAGGATATAATATTTCTTCAATATAGCGAGGCATTCTGTGAATTTCATCAATAAACAATACATCTCCTGGTTCTAGAGATGATAAAATTGCTGCTAAATCACCACTTTTTTCAATACTTGGCCCACTTGCTGTTTTGATATGGGTACCTAATTCATGGGCAATAATAAAAGCAAGTGTGGTCTTTCCTAGTCCTGGAGGTCCATATAACAATACATGATCTAGTGCTTCATTTCTAATTTTCGCAGCTTCTACAAACACTTTAATATTTTCTTTGACATCTGTTTGTCCTATATATTCTTCTATGGTTTCTGGACGAATTGTATTATCCATAATATTATCTTCTTGCAAAGCATATTTTGTAACGACACTTTCATTCTCCATTTTTTCTTCCTCCTATATTATCTATTTTTTTCGCTGCTTTTTGAAGTACCTGATAGGTTTCTTGAGGTTCAATCTCTATCGGTGACATCATCCATTGAAAATTCATTAAATTATCTATTAAATATTCAGAAGTAATTACAGGAAGAGTTGGATCTTCTAAGGCTTTATCTAACGTACTAGCAAAATAAATATTCATATTTTCTAAAAACTGGTTTACTATTTCTTTTTCCTGGTATAGAGAATATAAATTTTGAATTAATATTTTTATCTCTTTCGCACTGACCATTACTTCTAATTCTGTCTCTTCTGTTACTTCCATCATCATTTCAATTATTTCTTCATAACATTTTTCTATTATCCTGTCTTTTAAATATATCACTTTGTTCATATTTTTATTTTAGTAAAAGTTTTAAGGCTTCTTTTACTTGCTCCTCGATCGTTAATGTTGTATCTATTTTAGTTAGTACACTTTTTATCTCTTTTTCTTTATATCCTAATCCAATTAAAACTTCTTTTAATTCTTCTGAGGTTGTCACCTCATCATCGGAAATTCCAACTCCGATAAATTCTAATTTTCCTTTTAAATCTAAAATAATTTGTCCTGCTAGTTTTTCTCCAATTTTGGGAAATTTCTTTAAATATAATATATTTTCTCTTTCAATTGCATCCATGATTCCTTCAATTGACCCTACAGCAAGCATAGGAAGAGCCATTTTACATCCTAGACCTTTTACACTGATTAATTTTAAGAATAAGTCTTTTTCTTCTATCGTTTTAAATCCAAACAGACTATTTTCATCTTCTTTTATCTGCTGATAAACATAGACTTTATATTCTTTCCCTACTTCAAATGAATAAGGATTAGAAACATAAATAAAAAAACCAATTCCATTGTTATCTACTACAATTGCATTGTTCTTTAATGATACTACTGATCCCTTGATATAATCATACATTTTATCAACTCCAAAAGTATTATATAACAAAAAAAGAAAAGTAGCAATCGAACAAATAAAAACAACAATCTATTCATGATTGCTATTTTTTATTTTTCTTTTTATATAATAAGATGCTTGAACAAATCTTTCTCTGATGCTCGGTATTAACCAAGAAAACAAGAATATTATTAGCCAAATACAGTCAATATAATCTCCTGCTAAAAAAGATTCCATTGTATAAATTGCTAATGCAATAAATAAAAAGGAAATTAATACTACAATAAAAAGATTTATAATATTATTTTTTTCATTATTAGGAAAAGCCTTTTTTCCTCTTCTTTCTAGTAAAGCATCTGCTTTTGTTTTAAAACTAGCGTATTTTTCTAGTACTTCGTCGAAGGAAAGATTTTCACTTTGTTTGTAAACTTCATCCCGCATCTCAATACTGCCATCTTCTAGTAAAGAAACATCGATTCTTGCAAAATTTTCCATTGGCAAGTGGATGCCAAATTCATTTCCTAAAGATCGAATTAATTTATTACGAGAAGCATTTGAAATAAAGGATGATTCATTAATGTAGATTTTTAGTTCCGTATTGATTCGTTTTAATTGTTCCTTTTTATCCATCATAGTCTTCTCCTGATTAATCTTCTTTTAAATTATAGTAAACATCTTGTACGTCATCTAAATCTTCTAGGGCATCTACTAATTTATGGACCTTTTCTTGACCTTCTTCATCTAGTGTTACTTCCATATTAGGAATATAAGTAAGTTCACACTCTAAAAATTCTTTTACTCCGGCTTGTTCTAAGGCATCTTTTACCGCTGTAAAAGTTTCTGCCTCTGTTGTAATTAAATAAGTTGAATCCTCTTTTTCGAAGTCTAAAGCCCCAGCATCTAATGCAGTCATCATCATAGTATCTTCTTCATAGTCAGACGGAATTACGATAGATCCTCTTCTAGTAAACATATAACTCACAGAGCCATCTGTACCTAAGTTTCCTCCAGCTTTTGTAAAGACGCTTCTTACTTGAGAGGCCGTACGATTGCGATTATCTGTTAGACAATCTACCATGAAGGCAACACCACCATGTCCGTATCCTTCATAACGAATTGTTTCATAATTTGTAGAATCACCTATTCCACTTGCTTTTTCAATGGCCTTTTGAATATTATCTTTTGGCATGTTTTGAGCCTTGGCTTTATCTACTGCTAGTCTTAGAGCAGCATTTTGATTTGGATCTGGACTACCTGCTTTTGCCGCAACCATAATTTCTTTCGCCAATTTTTGAAACACCTTTCCTCTTGCGGCATCGATCAACCCTTTCTTTCTATGTATTGTAGCCCATTTTGAATGTCCACTCATAATAATACCTCCTCTTTCTTCTAATATAATATCATATTTTCTTTCTTTGAGAAAGACTCTTTTGTTTGAAAGAAGGAAACCTCTCCTGTGAAGTTTTGTTATCCCTTCTAATCCATATCTATTCCTTTTCAATTATT
>CALVQX010000020.1 GCA_944358405.1 uncultured Bacilli bacterium
GGTTGTTCTACTATTTTTTTCTCAGCAGACTGAGTTGGAGTAGCTGTAGGGGTAGCAGGTTTTGGTTGTTCTACTATTTTTTTCTCAGCGGCTTGAGTAGGTGTCGTTGTTGGAGTAACAGGTTGTCCTTGAACTGAGGATGTTGGTCTTGGCGGAGTAATTATTATTTGGCTTGAAGCAGCTGTTGAGGTAGTTGGTTTTGCTTGCATTGCTACTTTTTTCTCAGTGGGCTGAGTTGGGGTAGTAGGTTGATCTTGAGTTGTACTTGCTGGTCTTGGTGGAGTAATTATTATTTGATTTGGGTTAGTATTTCTTGTTTGTTCGGTAGTAGTTTTGTTTTCGGTATTTTGTGTGACTGCATTTATACGTTGACTATTTTCTTGTGTGGTTGGAGTTTTTACGACTTCTGTATGTTCCTTTTTTTCTGCTTTTTCTTGGTCTTGTTTGTTTTCTTCTGATTCTTCCGAACTTTCTGAATCGATATCTACTCCTTTAATTGCTTTGGTTAATTCTGCTCCGTAGTC
Source organism: uncultured Bacilli bacterium (assembly GCA_944358405.1). Taxonomy (GTDB): domain Bacteria; phylum Bacillota_I; class Bacilli_A; order RF39; family UBA660; genus CALVQX01. Next base: position 525 of record CALVQX010000020.1, read on the forward strand.
TGAATCGTCATTTCCACTTTCTGTTTCTATTTCAATTACTCTATATACTTCTTCAAAGCTAGTTTCACCTTCTAATGCTTTTCCAAGAGCATCTTGTAACATGGTAATTGTTTTGTCTGTATAAACCATTTTTGTTAATTCTTCTTTTTCTAGGTTTTCATTATTGATGGCATTTCTAATTTCATCGTCTAATTCCAAAACTTCTTGAATAGCAATACGTCCCTTGTATCCTTTTCTACAGTGGTCACAACCTTTTGGATTTGCGTCCCAAATTTTATCGACTTGTTTGTTCATAAATTTTTTGAATACTTTCTTTTCATAGGGAGTAGTTTCTCTTTCGAAGCGACAATGAGTACATAGTTTTTTTGCTAGACGTTGAGAAATAATTCCTGTTAAGGCAGTTGATAATAAGTAACGTTCTACATCCATATCTAGTAAACGTTCAATGGTTGACAAAGAGTTGTTTGTATGGATTGTTGATAAAACTAAGTGTCCAGTAATAGAGGCACGTACAGCAATTTGAGCTGTTTCTGAATCACGAATCTCTCCAATTAGAATTACGTTTGGATCTTGTCGTAGAATAGATCGTAGGGCAGCGGCAAAGGTCATACCAATTTCAGCATTGACTTGAACTTGATTCATTCCTTCAATGTTCATTTCGATTGGGTCTTCTACTGTAATAATATTAATTTCTGGTTTGTTTAGTCCTTGTAAAATCGAATAGGTTGTCGTTGATTTACCACTACCAGTAGCTCCAGTAACCAAGATAATTCCATTTGGAACTCCCATCATCCTTTTTAGTTTTGCTAAATTCTTTTTATTAAATCCTAGGCTGTCAATTCCTTGTAAACTTCGACTATAGTCTAAGATACGGATAACGATTTTTTCTCCTTCATTTAAAGGTAGACAAGATACACGCATATCTAGGTATTGATCTCCAAAATTTCCCTTGATAGCACCATCTTGTGGAAGACGGGATTCTGTTATATTCATGTTTGCTAATAATTTTAATCTGGTAGTTAAATTCCTTTCATAGGATTTTGGAATAAATGTATAATCTTGTAAATCTCCATCAATACGAAATCTTACGACCATGCCATTTTCTCTCGGATCAAAATGAATATCTGATGTGTTCATTTTAGAAGCCGTAATAATGATATAATCAGCAATTTGAGTGATTGGTGTTTTTACAAAATCAAAGGCAACCATATTTGATTCTGTACCATCTTTTACGTTTCTTACATCCATTTGTTCTACCATTATTTCAACCCCTTTTTGTTTACTTTTGTATGGTATTTTACTATATTTTATTATATAATAGTTTTATGAGAATAGCAAGGAGAGAGATGATAAAAATGAGAAAATTAAATCGTAGTGGGTTCGTGTTGGTCGAAACTTTAGTAGTTTCTGTATTTGTTATGGTCATTTTATCTATTATGTACACAAATTTTTATCCCTTAATGGGTGAGTATGAAAAGAGAGAAGTTTATGATGATATTGATGGAAAATATGCTGCTTATTGGTTTAAAAGAATTATCCAATCTGATAGTTTTTCTTTCACTGCTGCGATGAATAATGCTATTGCAAATCAGAAATACTATCAATTTCGTTGTAGTGATATCAGTGATCTTAGCAGTCAGAATTTGTGCAATAGTTTAATAACGAAATTTAATGTTTCTACAGATGGAGGTACTCCTCATATTTATTTAATTACATATAATACGGAAGAGTTCAAAAGTGTAGTGGAAGAAAATGAGGGAGAAAAATTTAGTGGCGGCCTTCAAGACTATATGGTGTTCTTGCCTAAGTATTTGATTCCTTCTTTAAATGATGCTTCCTATCGGATCGTCATTGAGTTTCATCGTACAAAAGACGGAAATGATTATTTAGCTTATTCTACAATTGAGGTGAAAAAATGAGAAAATTGAATAATAAAGGAATGACAGCAGTAGAAGTCTTGGTTTGTTTTGTCTTATTAGTTATTATTGTAGTATCTATGTATACTACAGTATCAGCTTATAAGAATAAACAAAGCATTGAATCTTTTAAAGAAAAGATTTTTACTTACAAAAATTTGCTTACAAAAGATATCCAAGATGATTTGATTAAGACAGGATTAATTAGTGTTAATATTGTACAAGCCAGTTCTACATCTGAATTATTTGTCGTTGACATGATGCTACGTGATGGTACTACAAAGCGTTTAAAAATTGTTCGAGAGCTTGCTTCTGATTATGATGATCCAGTAGATCCCGCAGAGGATCAAGATGATAATTTCATGATCAGCTATGGTTCAGTTGTAAATGGAACTGAAGATTTAATTGATTATCCAATTCCTGATTTGGGATATGGAGAAAATGCGAATGGTAGAAAAGTTTATGATTTTCGTATTAATAATGTAGATATTAACACAGACAATGGAATTCTAACTTTATATATTGGTTTTTATCATCCTGATTTTGGTACAAAATACGCAATTGACATTATTTGCCCGATTAATGCTGCTTTATAAATGAATAAAAAGAATAAAAAAAATAACAGCTAGAATGGCTTGATAGATTCTTCCAAGAAGATAATTATAGTAATGTATAGAAGTATCAGCAATGATACTTTTTACTTGCATGTGAATCGAGATTCCTCCAAAAGATATAAAGATAATAATTAATATGGCTTGAAGCATGGGATTAGCAATTAGAGGTGTTGAAAAAACTCCTTTAGTGAGATCAAATAATCCATTTAGAATTACATATTGTATGGGTGGTAGTGTCAAATAATGGTTGATACTTGCTACTATTAAATAAAAGAAAACAGATGTTCCATAAATATTTAGCAGCACTTTTACTGATGTATAAATAGCTTTGGAAAGTGAAGTGGAAAAATCTAAAGATGGTGTTATTTTAGTGGAGATGCTTTCTTTTCCTTTTGGATTCCAAAAAATACCTAAAATAATATTACTAAGAATCAAAGAAAATAAAATTTTTAAAGTAAAAGTAGAATCAGGAAGAATTAAATTTACTGAACCCAAAATAAAAAGAGGATTAGGAAAATGAGTAAATTTAATTAAATAGTTTGCAGTCTTTTCAGAAATTAAATTTCGATTTAAGAGATCTGCTGTGTATTTTGCTCCACTGGGAAAACCACTAACTAAACTCATAAAAAAAACATAGAATATGCTGCCATTACAGTGGAATGTCTTCGATATTAGTTCAATTAAACCATAGTCGATTAGTAAATTTGAAAAGACAAAGAAAAGAAAACTAACAGGAAATAGTTTTGTAAAGAAAAGTTCTGTATATTCTAAAATGCTATTAATTACTAAATTTGAATTTTGTAAATAAATGATTAGCAAGGTTATTAATATAAATAAGATAATGATTCTTTGATATTTTTTTTTCATAAATCTCCATTTCTTTGTTATAATTAAACAAGGGTGATGCTATGTTTAAAAAATTTTGTAAAGCAATTAAGGAAACGATTGTTGAGGAATATAAATTTATTATTTTGCTGCTTGCTTTATATATTGTATTCACTTGGCCAGTAAATTATTATATTGTCATCGGTGGAGGTATCAGTGATATTGATAGTCGCATTGAGATTGTGGATGGCTATGATAGTAAGGGGAGTTTTAACATCTCTTATGTTACAGAATTAGAAGGGAGAGTAGCTACTTATTTATTAAGTTATGTGATGCCTGATTGGAAAAGAGTAAATATGGATGATTACAAATATGACGAAAGTGAGAATATCGAAGACATAGAATTTCGAAGTGATCTGGATTTAAAATCGGCAAATAGCACTGCTGTGAAACTAGCTTATCAATTGGCAGGAAAACAATATAAGGAGACAAATGTACAAATTTATATTACTTCGATCTTAGAAAATTTTGATACAAATCTCCAAATTCAAGATCAACTACTTTCAATTAATGATCAAAGTTTTTCTTCTGTAGAGGAGTATCGAACTTATTTACAAACATTTAACAATGGAGAGGAAGTTTCAGTAAAGGTATTACGTAACGGGAAAGAAAAGGTCGTTACTTCCAAGTTATCTAAATTACAGGATCGAATAGTTTTGGGTGTTACTTTAGAAAAAGTTAGCGATTATGAAGTAAAACCAGATATTAACATTCAATTTCGCCCTGAAGAGTCTGGACCTTCTGGAGGGTTAATTACTACTTTAGATATTTATGATAAACTGACGGAAGAAGATTTAACTCATGGATTGAAAATTGCTGGAACAGGGACAATAGACGAAGAGGGAAACGTTGGGGAAATAGGAGAAGTAAAATATAAATTATTAGGTGCTGTTAGTGAAGATGCTGATGTTTTCTTAGTTCCTAAAGGAGAAAATTACAAAACATGTATGAAAGTACAAAAAGAAAAGGATCTAAAAATTCAGATTATTGGTGTTGCTACTTTAGAAGAAGCAATTGAAGCATTAGAAGCGTTAGAATCTTAAATACAAAAATAAATGAGGCTACTATAAAGTGGCTTTTTGTTTCCCATAATTTCCCATTTTTTCTTAATTTTATTTACACAATTGATTACTAGAATGGAAACAAGAAAGGAAGGAAAATAAGAAAGTTAGAATAGTTTATTTTAGCTTTTAGATATTCCCATAATTTCCCATATTGTTTTAATAATATTTACATAATTGATTGTTAGAATGGAATTATGAAAGGAGGAAAAATATAGAAGAGAGATTAGAAGTAATGTAATGTAAATGATGATAATAGATAAAATATCCCATAATTTCCCATAATTTTATGATTTTTTATCAGTAATTATGGGGTATGATGAAGATAGAAAAGGAGGTATGTGTTATAAGATAGAAAAAAGGATACATAATAAAATAACATGATAACTTGACATAGATATTTACTTATAGGAAGGGAAGCGATAATTATAAGAAAATAGTCAAACGGTTAAAATAGTGTTATACTATTGGTAGGTGATGTTAATGTATACTGTTTGCTTAGTTGAAGATGAAATTGATCTATCCAATCTTATCAAAACTTATTTAGAAAAGGCTGGCTATCAAGTAGTATGTTTTACTAAAGGAAATGATGCTATTCAATATATTGGTAATAAAGTGCATTTATGGATTCTAGATATTATGCTAGGAGATGATGTCAATGGATATGATGTAATCAAAGCGATCCGAGAACAAGATGAAAATATTCCGGTAATATTTACATCTGCTAGAGATCAAGATTTAGATAAAATTTTAGGACTAGAGCTTGGAAGCGATGATTACATAACAAAACCTTATTCTAGTAAAGAGCTTGTTTTAAGAGTAAATAAAATCATAAAACGAGTTTACAAAGACGCAACTAATAATGTGATTAATTATGATGAATATAATGTGGATTTAACAAGAAGAACTGTAAAAATTGCAGAAAAAGAAATTAAGTTAACTACATTAGAGTTTGATTTGTTAGTATTATTTTTAAATCATAAAGATAAATGCTTTTCCAGAGAAGAAATTTTGGATGCTGTATGGGGAAATGATTATTTTGGATCTGATAGAGTAGTAGATGACTTGGTACGAAGAATTCGTAAAAAACTTCCTAAATTACAGCTTAGTGCCATCTATGGATATGGGTATCGGCTATCATGAAATTTATACAAAGTAAACTTAGCCGTCAATTGATATGGCTTGTTGTATTCGCCTTTGTTCTCTTATTTATATTCTTAGGTGTAGTGCTACCAAAAATGTTAATACCAGTAGCAGAAAGTAATATTTATAGCTACTTAAGTGAGCCTTTAAAATTGATGAATCGTGATGTTGATGATCAACTTTTGAATACAGAAGTCGCTTATATTTACGTTGTAGGCGATGAAGTTGCAGCAAGTGATAATATCAATAAAGTAATTGCAATTCACGATTTAGATAAATTATTAGAAAAAATTACAGACACTTACGGAAAATTTATATATAATCATAAGACTTATTACTACTATACTATTAAAAATGATCAAGTCACCAAGATTGCCATCTCAAATGACAATTATATTAATAAAACGAAAGCAGCAATTCTTAGCGCCATCTTTCCAATAGTTTTAGGAACATGTTTATTAATCGGATTGATATTAGTTCTTTGGTCTTCTTTTATAGTCCGGAAGATTGAAAAACTAAAAAATAAAATCGATAATATCGATAATCCTGATTATAATCATAATGTTGATTTTGAGATTGATGATGAAATCAGATCTCTTGCTCTAGCTATTGAAGATATGCGAATTTCTCTTATTAATCAAGAGAAATATCGCAATCAAATGTATCAAAATATATCTCATGATTTTAAAACACCTCTCACCGTTATAAAATCATATATTGAAGCTGTTGAAGATAACGTAGAAGATGAAACGACTGCGTTGAATGTAATTAAACAGCAAACTTCCAAATTAGAACAAAAAGTACACTCACTTCTTTACTTAAATAAACTTGATTATCTCAAAGATTCCAAAGATATTAAGATTGTTCCTGTAAACATGGCAGAAATTATTCATTCTGAAGTTGAAAAGTTTAAGTTCCATCGAAAAGAGATTGATTTTATTATCGAAGTTGACAAGAAATCTAGATATTATGGGACTGTAGAAAATTGGGAAACAATTCTTGATAATCTATTGAGTAATTTTATGAGATATGCTAATACTACGATTAAAATTATTGCAAAACAGAACAAACTCATTTTATATAATGACGGGGAAAATATTGATAATGATTTTCTTGACGGAATCTTTACTCCGTTCCGTAAGGGAATCAAAGGTGAGTTTGGACTGGGTCTATCTATTGTAAAAAAGACGTTAAATTTAATGCATTATGATATTAAAATTAAAAATGAAAAAAAAGGCGTATCATTTATCATAACAAAGGAAATTCATAAATAGAGTTTCCTTTGTTTTTTTTCTGGAAAGCTAAAATTAAATTTATGATACATGATTAATTCTTTGTTTCTTGGTTATATTAATAATGGTGATATTATGCGTGTTTTAATTACAGGTGCTACTTCTGGAATTGCTTACACATTAGGAGCTCAACTAGCCAAAAGAGGTCATACGGTTTATTTTACAACTCATACGGTAAAACAGTTACATACTTTAGAAAATAAGATGAAGAAAGATAAGATATCTGCTTTAGCTTTTAAAATGGATATTACGACAAAAGATGTGGAACTTGTCGATAAATTACATATTGATTGTTTCATTAATCATGCAGGAGTCGGTTATGGAGGCTCCCTACTTTATATGGATATAGATCATCTTAGAGAAAATTATGAGACCAATCTTTTTTCTTCTTTTGATCTATTGAAAAGAGTCTATCATAATATGAAAAAGGAAAAAATTCCTGGAAAAATTTTTGTCATGTCTTCTACAGCAGCTTATTTGCCAATTCCTTTTCTGGGTTGCTATACTTCTAGTAAAGCAGCAGTTTCTATGTTGGTTCGAACTATAAAAAAGGAACTAGATTATTTGAAGAGCGATATTTCTATTTCTTTGATTGAACCTGGAGCTTATCAGACAGGGTTTAATCAAGTTATGATTGAAAACAAGAGTGAATATTTAGATCCAGAAAGTGTTTTTTATCAGGATTTAGATAAGATTAATCATTATCAAAAAAATCTTTTTGCCATTCTTGAAAAGGAGGATTGGATGGATTTGGTCCAAGCAATTTTGAAAGAAATAGAAAAAGAACATCCTAAGTTTTTAATTCGTAGACCTTGGTATATGACGTTGTTTTTAAGATTTTCTTTTCTTTTCTTTGGATGATTCTTAATTATTTAAATTTGAAATTTTAAAAAAAGATGTTGACAAATTCATATGATATTAATATAATGTTAATAACAAGCGAGGAAAAGCTTGTTAAAAAACACATTTTGTTATTAATAGAATATAAATAAGAGGAGATAAGTATGAATCAAGTGAAAGATCTAAAAGTTTATGAGGGGATGTTAATTGTTGTTGATATGGTGAATGGATTTGTGGAGGAAGGCGTTTTACATGATAAAAATATTAAAAAAATTATTCCAAGGCAGATTGAACTGATTAAAGAAGCTCATGATAAAAATCATTTAGTTATTTTTGTTAAGGATGCACATGATGAAGATGCAGTGGAATTTCGGCGCTTTGGTAATACAAAACATTGCATCAGAGGTACAAGAGAAGCGGAAGTGGTTGAGGAATTAAAAACATTTGAAGAAATGGATGATACGATTTCAATTGAAAAAAACTCAACAAGTTTTATGGAATCTTTAGAATTTAGAAGGGTTGCTGCAAATACACCAAATATAAAAACAGTAGATGTTGTTGGTTGTTGTACAGATATTTGCGATTTTAATGGAATTATGGGACTTGCAAATTACTATGATGAATGGAATCGAGATGTTGAAATTGCAGTACATGAAGATGCCATCGCAACTTACAATGAAGAAGAAAGAGGCGAATATGTAGAGGCGGCTAAGTTATTGATGAAGCAACAGGGAATACAGTTAGTAAAGAAAATTTCGTAATTTTTTTAAAATATGATATTAATAATTTATTAAAAAGAAAGGAAGAGATAAAAATGAAAAAGGAAAATTTAACATTATTAACTGATTTATATGAATTGACTATGATGAAAGGATATCATGATATTAAAAATGAGGAAAGAGTGGTGTTTGATGTCTTTTACCGTAGTAATCCATCAAAGGGAGGATATGCAATTTGTGCAGGTTTAGAACAGGTCATTGAATATATCAAAAACTTACATTTTGAAAAAGAAGATATTGATTATTTAAGAGAGTTAGAAATTTTTGATGAGGGATTCTTAAAATATTTAGAAGATTTTAAATTTACAGGGAATATCTATGCGATGGAAGAAGGAACGGTAGTATTTCCAATGGAACCATTATTAAAGGTAGAAGCACCTATTATAGAGGCTCAATTAGTGGAGACTGCTATCTTAAACATGATTAATCATCAAAGTTTAATAGCAACGAAAGCATCTAGGGTTTGCCATGCAGCAGAAGGAGAAGGCGTCATGGAATTTGGATTAAGAAGAGCACAGGGGCCTGATGCTGGAACTCTTGGAGCAAGAGCTGCAATGATCGGGGGATGTTGTGCTACAAGTAATGTATTATGTGGCAAAGAGTTTGATGTTCCAGTTGCTGGAACTCATGCTCATAGCTGGATTATGAGTTTTCCTACAGAATATGAAGCATTTAAAAAATATGCCGAACTTTTTCCAAACAATGCTACACTTTTAGTCGATACTTACGATACATTAAATTCTGGAGTCCCTAATGCTATAAAAGTATTTAAAGAATTACAAGAACAAGGGAAAATGCCTAAAAAATATGGAATTCGTCTAGATAGTGGAGACCTAGCATATCTTTCTAAACAAGCAAGGAAGATGTTAGATGAAGCAGGATTTTTCGATGCAACTATTTGTGCCTCTAATGACTTAGATGAATATCTAATTGAATCATTAAAAAGCCAAGGTGCCAAAATTAATTTATGGGGAGTAGGAACTAGTCTGATTACTTCCCGTGATTGTCCAAGTTTTGGAGGAGTATATAAATTGGCTGCGATTAAAAAAGAAGGAGAAATAATTCCAAAAATCAAATTAAGCGAAGATCGTGTGAAAATTACGAATCCTGGGGATAAGCAAGTGTATCGTTTTTATGATAAAGAAACGGGAAAAATTAAAGGAGATATGATTGGATTTGTTGATGAAGAGTACAAAGAAGATCAAAAAATACTTTTGTTTGATCCTGTAGATACATGGAAAAAGACAGAATTAATACCTGGTAGTTATACGGTAAGAAAGTTATTACAACCAATCTTTATTGATGGAAAGTGTATTTATGAAAGTCATCCAGTAATGCAAATTAGAGATTATTGTACGAAGGAAAAAGGAACATTAAGTGATGAAAATAAGAGATTTTTAAATCCACATCCAGTCCATGTTGACCTAAGTTATCCATTATGGGAGTTAAAAAATAAAATGATCGAAGAAGAAAGAACAAAAAAGGAAAATAGTAAAGTATTTAGGAAGGAAATACATTAAAAATGAGAAAAGAAAAATTGGAACAATTACAAGATTATATTAGGAAGTTACGAACAGTTAAAAAGACCTTAGTTTCATCGGAATGTGTGTATGACAAGGATAAGAAATTTCTTAAGGAAAAAGAATTTATAAATATTGAAAAATATATAGTGGAATTAGGAAATGGAATGATAATTCCAAGAGAAAAGATATTAAAAGGTGGAGGAGATAAGAGTGCCGTAATCATTATGGCTGTAACCAAAGATAATAATATAGTTTTAGTAGTACAATCAAGAAGTAGCACTCATGAATCGGTATGTGTAGAATTTCCAGCAGGGTATATAGAAGAAGGGGAGAGTCCAGAGGATGGAGCGAAAAGAGAAATGCTAGAAGAGACGGGATATGTTCCCAGGGAAATGATTTATTTGGATAAATTTTATCAAGATCAATCTTGTGGGGTTTGTGCTTATAATTACAGTTATTTGGCATTAGGATGTGAAAAGATGCAAGAACAAAATTTAGATGATAATGAAGCAATTCGATATTTTGAATGTAGTATAGATGAAGTTATGGAGTTAGTAGAGAAAGGCTATATTACAGATATCCAAACAAAATATACCCTAAATCTTGCAAAAGCATATATCTATCAAAGAGAAAAACATGGAAAGATATAAAAATAGAAAAAGAAAAAATCCTAGTTTTGCCAATATTAATTTACAGGGACCATGTAATTATCAATGCTATTTTTGTTTAGGTAGAGATATTTCTCTTGGAGCTTGTCAAAACTATTTAAATAAACATTTTTCTACTTGGAAGAACTTGGATAAATATTTAGAAAAATGTAAGAAAGCGGGAATTAAAAAAATATATTTGACAGGTCAAAATACGGATCCATTATTATATAACTATTTACAAGAGTTGATAGATTATTTAAAAGAACAAAATTTTTTGGTAGGGATAAGAACTAACGGCGTTCTTGCTTTAGAAAAAATGGATATTATCAATAGTTTAAACGATGAAGTGGGATTATCGATTCATAGTTTAACGAAAGAAATTAATAAAAAGATAACAAATCATAGTATGATTCCTAATTGGGATAAGATTATAAGAAAAATAAAAGTGCCTTTAAGGATAGCAATTGTAATTACTAGGCATAATAAAAATGAAATTTTAAATTTGATTAAATTCTTTTCCAAATATAAAAATATTCATTATATTCAATTACGTTGCATTGCAACAGATGAAAGATATGATGAATTAAAAGAAGATATTCTTTGTTATCAAGAAGTGACAAATCAAATTATAGAAAAGTTTTCATATATTAGAGATTATTATACGGCATCAATATATGATATTTATGGAATAGAAGTATGCCTGTGGCGGACTGTTGCAACACAATTAACAGTTATAATTATTTTACAGATGGAATAATTTCTACAAATTACTTTGTGGTGGAAGGGTATAAAAGAGAGTCAAAGTGATAATTTTTTGATAAAATAAAAAAGGAGAGATATAAGTGAAAGAATATGGATTTATCAGAGTAGGTGCTATTGTAAATCAATTGTCATTAGCCAACCCTTTTAAAAATGCGGAAGAAATAATTAAGGAGATCAAAAAAGCAGAACAATTAGGTGTTTCTATTGTAGCAACCCCAGAATTATCTTTAACTGGATATACTTGTGGTGATTTATTTTTACAAGATAGATTACTAGAAGATAGCCAAAAAGCATTACAAAGAGTATTAGAGGAAACGAAGAATTTAGATATTACTTCTATTTTGGGGATGCCCGTTCGTTGCGATAATCAATTGTTTAATTGTGCTGTTGTGATCAATCAAGGTAATATTTTGGGAATTGTTCCAAAAACTTATATTCCAAATTATCAGGAGTTCTATGAAGGAAGATGGTTCTCTTCTTCAGAAAAACTAGTTAGTAAGGAAATTGCTATTTTCGGACAGAAAGTACCAATTTCTACGAATTTATTATTTCAAGATCGAAAGATGAAAGAAATTACTTTTGCGATTGATATTTGTGAGGATCTTTGGACGGTAATTCCGCCAAGTGATTATCACACATTAGCTGGGGCAACGATCGTTTTTAATTTATCTAGTAGTAACGAACTGATCGGAAAACAAGAATATCGCAAAAATTTAGTATCGATGCAATCAGCGAAGAGTATTTCTGCTTATGTTTATGTATCTAGTGGCATGATGGAGTCTAGTTCTGATCTTTTATTTGGTGGAGCTAGTATGATTTATGAAAACGGTTCTATGCTAGCAGAAAATAAACGATTTGCAATAGAAAGTAATATAATTACTGCGGATATTGATGTATTAAAATTGGCAAATGATAGAAGAAAAAATCGAAGTTATATGGGCCCTAGCGAGAAGAAGGAGCATCAAACTGTTTCTTTTGATGTCAAAGATACGATTCATACGTTGCAAAGAGAGTATAAAACATATCCATTCGTGCCAACGAATGAGCAAGAAAGAAAGAAAAGATGCGAAGAGATTATTGAGATTCAATCTAGTGCTCTTGCAAGAAGATTACTTCAACTTGGAAATCCGAAGTGTATTATAGGAATGTCAGGAGGTCTAGATTCTACACTTGCTTATCTAGTGATTGTGAGAGCATTTGAAAAATTAAAAAGAGAGATGAAAGATATTATTGGTATTACTATGCCTGGTTTTGGTACTACAGATAGAACCTATCAAAATGCAATCAATTTAGTGAAAGAATATGGAGCAACTTTAAAAGAGGTTAGTATCAAAGAAGCAGCACTACTTCATATGAGGGATATTGGTCTACCGGAAGAGGATCGAAGCATTACTTATGAAAATATTCAAGCAAGAGAACGTACCCAAATATTAATGGATGTTGCGAATATGGAAGGTGGATTAGTGATTGGTACGGGCGATTTATCAGAACTTGCTCTAGGCTGGTGTACTTATAATGGAGATCATATGAGTATGTATGCGGTTAATACCTCTATTCCCAAAACATTGGTTCGTTACTTAGTAAGATGGGTTGCAGATACTGCGGATGGAAAGAAAAAAGAAATTTTAAATGATATTCTAGAAACACCAATCTCTCCAGAACTTTTACCTCCAGATGAGGCAGGTAACATCTTACAGAAGACGGAATCTAGTATTGGGCCTTATGTATTACATGACTTTTTTCTTTATCATTTCCTACGTTATGGTGCTACACCCAAGAAGATTTATGTATTAGCTAAGCATACGTTTCAAGACAGTTTTTCTGATTCTGAGATCAAGAAATGGTTGAAAGTATTTATTAGACGGTTCTTTACACAACAATTTAAAAGAAATTGTATTCCAGATGGAGTCAAAGTTGGTAGTATTAGTCTATCTCCTAGAGGAGATTTACGAATGCCAAGTGATGCTAGCTATGAAATATGGTTGCAAGAATTAGAAGATTTACAAAATTAGAAATTGCAGTATAATAATAAATCAGGAGGAGTTCTATGGAAGTAAAAGAATATAGTCAATATACTCAAGAAGAAAAAGAAGAGATATTAATGCACTGGTTTCATTATTATGGAAAAGAGTGTTATTTAGTAGAAGAATTAGAGCAATTTCAAATGCTTGTAAAAGAGCATAACAATGAAGTGTTTATCCTTGCAGTTCTGAGTTATATTCATGGTGATGCTACTCATTCTATTTTAGAGGCTTTGAGACAAAATAAACTAGATCAATTATTTCAAATGATATCGGATCATACTGGTTCTATGAATTCTAACAAAGGGTATGCAGCCATGTTTCATCATGCGATGCATCAGTTTATTGAAGAAGTGGTAGAGAGCTATAATCATCCGAAAGCAGATGTTCCATTTCGAGAAGAAGAGTTAAAAAAACAGGTTCAAAAAATTCAGACTCTACAAGAAGAAAATAAGAAGTTAAATTCGGAAAGAGTAGTAGATACTTTTAGAGCATGTTTATTTACAGAAGAAGAAATTCAAGATAATAAGCCAACGGAAGAATATACTAGCGTTACCGGAGTACAAGCAACGGTAATTTTCAATACGGAAAGATTAAATCAGCATAAAAAGGATATTAATGAAATGGTAGACTTAATAGCCAATATTGAACAAGGATCACATTTTTTTGATTTATGTGTTACAAAGTCAGGAAGAATTTGGACAGGGGAACATGGGATAGTTGATCAATTAATGATTTTAGGTCTAGCAACAGAAGTGTTAGAAGTTCCATTTCATGTACCAAGAGAATTATGGGGATCTGTATTTCCAGAAGGACTACCTTATGTAATTAAAAATCCTACTATGGTAGATAAAAAAGTAGTGGGAAATCTTCCAGAGTATTTTCCGACAAAAAGAAAATAGGGAGATTTCTTTTTTAAAATTAGATATTAATATTTTGTTAAAAAGGAAGGAAAAGAAGATGAAAGAAATAAAAAATATTTTTGGAGAAGGTATTTTATATGAAGAGGGGGATTTAGAAGGGAAAATTTATGCAACTAGTGCTGCATGCATGTCTGTATGGAGTGATATGCTATCTTTTGCAAATCAGGATCCAAAGCGATTTGTCATGGATCCTCAGGATGCGGATACGATTGTAGTTTTAGGATGTCAAGTAACAGATTTAGCAGTTTTAAATGATCTAGAAGTAGCAAAAAAACTACATGATGCAACGAATAAGAACATATTTATTGGAGGTTGTCTTGCTCAAAGAATGGATATACCACTACCAGAGTATATGAAAAGATTAGATGTTGTTAGAGTAGTAGGACAAGAATTAGAAGATAGAAGTTTAGTTCATTATGAAAAGCCATTTTGGGTACCAGATTTTAAAGAAAGCAAAGATAATTTAAAGGATGGGAATTTATTTAGAAATTATTATCCATTAAAGATTGGCGCTGGGTGTCATGGCAAATGTAAATATTGTACCATTCGGCATACTAGAGGAGATGGATATGAGATGGTACCAGAAGAACAAATCGAAGAATTTTTAAATCATGACCATGTTGTTTTAACATCAGATAGTCCTACGGTATCTCAAGTAAAAGCTTGGTGTAGAATTGCTAAAGAATGTAATAAGGAAATATCAATTCGAAATATAGAGCCACAGAACTTAATTCAATGCAAAGAAGAACTATTAGAGTTAGCAGATAGGAAATTATTAGATATTGTTCATTGCCCTGTACAAAGTTTTGATCCTGAATTATTAAAAGCAATGAATAGAAATGTATCTAAAACGAAGGAGGCAGTAGAATTATTACATGAATTAAAAGAAAAAGAAGTCGTAACTGCAACCAATATCATCATTGACTATACAGTAGATGGAAAACTATATCCAAATTTCGATATAGAAAAATTAAGAGAAAACTTCGATTATTATTCTTGGAATCCTTATTTTGATGGTAATTTTGATATGGATAGAGCAAAGCAAAGATTTAAAAAATATATTACAAAGGAAAAAGTAACTCAAAAATAATGAGTTACTTTTTCATCTGAATTTGATAAACTTTTACTTCTTTTACACGATCGATTTGATATAAAGAAGTATCTTTAGGAACGATTCCATCATAGATTAAAATTCCACCATTTTTAATAGCAATACGTTGTGAGTAAATATTATCGGGCAAAGTAGATATCAAAATCCCTTCTTTCGTGGCATGGGAATTTTCTTGTAGTACTTCTTTTAAAAGCGAAAGACTTTGTGTACCGTATCCTAGGTGCCTAAATGAATCATAAATCATGTAATCGACATTACCACCATAGAAAAACTCATCATATAGCATTGCTTGAAAACCAATTTCTCCAATCTGTTCTAAAGAATCATTTTTAACAATATCAAAAGATAAAAAAGCGGAGGTGGTAATATTATCATTTCCATCATTAGGTAACAATCCAATTTTATTATTCGTAATGATAGGATGGTAGTCTTCCTTCATAATTATAGTTGGTTTGCTTATTGTTTTTTGATTGATATAATCATAAAAGTTTTGCATGGAAAACCTCCTTTTGTAAAGTTTTATATTATCCTTTTTATTTATTATCTTTTTAGTTGTAAAAGTTTTTCTTTTTGATGATTTCCAACTAATTTTTGATATTCTTGTTCTGATATTTCGATGATCCATGGAGGATCATTTAAGGTTAAAGTTCTAGATAGATTTAAACCAGGCGCTCCAAATCTGGAGATACTTTCTATACTTTTTTGATATGCTTCGTTTTCAAAACAGTTTGGCTTCCAGCAAACTGCAAATTGAGTTTTTTCTTTGGTGGTGCATTTTCCAGCGTATACCTCTTGGATATCTTTGTGATATTTCGCTTGTTGTATTTTTGGACAAAATGATAATAAATTTAATATTTCAACATTTCCTTCTCCTTTTTGTTGATAGATATTTAAATCGTTAAAATTGATGGATCCAGCAGGTAAAAACTCTTCATGAAAGACGGTTTCTTGTGTTTTGAAGTTTAATGCTTCTGCTATTCTGGAAAGTTCGTTTCCATTTGGTTCAAAAACAGAAAAGAGAAAACATTTACATGGTGCTTGGGGGTATTTGCCAAGGGTTGAGTATGTTACTAAAACTTTAGATTTATCTTCATTTAGACTCATTTCTAAATCGTAGATAACAGAAGTATCATTTCGGTTTTTTTCTTTATAAATAAAGTCAAAAATTCCATGAAATGCTAAGGTGCCATCTTTTCCTAATTGAACTTGCATGCTACGTTTTTCTGTTCTTAGTCCATCTGTAGTAATATATTTTACAAATGTAATTAGATCATCATTGTGTTTTCTTGTTTCAAAAGAGATATCAAAATCAGAATGTTTTTTTGCCTCTTTTAAATGTTGAATTGAAAATTCTATCATTGCATTAATATCAGCGGTTGCGAATAAAAACCTTTCAAAATAATAATTATGTTTATATTCTTTGGGTATTAAATCATATTGCTTTTTAAAATCGGTTTTTAATAATTGGTTTACTTTGTCTTGCTGATATTCGTTTAAACTCATTCTAAAACCTCCTTAATGATTTTATTATAGCACGTTTTTTAATAAAAAAAGAAAAAAGTAGTTGACAAATTTTATAGTTATTAATATAATGTTAATAACAGATGAAAAACCTGTATATTTTTTAAAATATGTTACTAACAAAGTGATAAAAAGAAAGAGGAGATATTTATGGAAATGACAATAAAAAAAGAACAAGTAGAGAGAATTTTAACAGATTATTATAGGACAAAAGAAGATGTGAATGGAACAGTTAAAATGAAAACGAAGAAAGAGTTACTTGGTTATTATACATGCGAGCAGACTACAGCAACAACAACAATAGAGTTATCTGGAACAACAATACTATTAGGAAATACCATCGTTGTAAGAAGAGTGATCCCATTTGAAGAATATGAAGGAATATTTAAAGATCTACTAGGAGAGCAAGGATATGAAGTAGAAAGACTATGGATTGATAACGGTATAAACACAGAATGGACAGGTTGGGGCCAATGGAACATAAAGAAGATAAAGTTTATTGCAACGGAATAAAAATAGAAGCTAAAAAACAAGTAAAGGAATTTAGAAGATAATATATTTTTTTAAAATAAGATATTAATAAAATATTAATAAGAGGTGGAATTATGAATAATATTAAAATTATTGCTTTAGATAATATCAAAGAAATAGGAAGCGAAGTAAATATTAAATTAAACAAATTAAGAAAGACGGATAAAAACTATAT
This sequence comes from uncultured Bacilli bacterium, assembly GCA_944358405.1. Lineage (GTDB taxonomy): Bacteria > Bacillota_I > Bacilli_A > RF39 > UBA660 > CALVQX01. The sequence goes on from CALVQX010000020.1 coordinate 18,272, forward strand.
GTTAAACATTACAGCTAGTAGATTTTCTAATGGAGAAGGAAAAGTAAAAATAGAAGATTCAGTAAGAGAAAAAGATATTTATCTTTTAGCAGATGTTGGTAATTATGGAATGACATATAATATGCATGGATTTACTCATCATATGGCACCTGATGAACATTTTCAGGATATTAAAAGAACAATTTCAGCCATTTCTGGCTATTCAGAAAAAGTAACAGTAATTATGCCACTTCTATATCAATCAAGACAACATAAAAGAAAAGGAAGAGAATCAGCTGACTGTGCCTTGGCACTACAAGAATTAGAAAGATTAGGTGTGGATCATATTATTACTTTTGATGCACACGATCCAACCATATCGAATGCAATTCCTAATCTACCATTTGAAAATTTCTATCCTACCAACACTATTTTAGAGGACTTATTAAAAACAGAAAAGTTAAATGAAATCTTAGTAATTAGTCCAGATTTAGGTGCTACAGAACGTGCAAGATATTATGCAGAAATGCTAGATACCAATGTTGGAGCATTTTATAAAAGACGCGATTTAACAAAAGTAGTGAATGGAAAAAATCCAATTATTGAACATACTTACATGGGATCATCTGTAGAAGGATGCGATGTCTTAGTAGTAGACGATATGATAGCAAGCGGTGCTTCTATGTTAGAAGTAGGAAAAAGATTAAAAACAGATGGTGCTAAAAAAGTATATTTTATCGCAACCTTTGCCTTATTTACAGAAGGAATTGAGGAATTTGATAATGCTTATCAAAATCATTATTTTGATAAATTATACACTACGAATTTATCTTACATTCCTGAAGAATATAGAGAAAAAGAATGGTTCCATACGGTAGATTGTTCTGAAAATATTGCAAAAATCATCCATGCCCTACATAACAAAGAATCTCTAAAACCATTATTAAATGGTAAAGAAAAGATCTTAACATTGCGGAAGGAGAAAGGATTATGAAAATAGGAATTTTTGGGGGAAGTTTTAATCCTCCGCATCAAATGCATAAGAAAATTGCAAAAGAATTAATTAAGAAAGGGTATGTAGACAAAGTTATCTTTGTACCAACGGGAATAAAATATGAATATAAAAATAATTTGGTTTCTAATGATGCAAGATATACTATGTTAACCTTAATGTGTGAAAATGAAAACGATATGATGGTTAGTCGTTATGAGTTTCAAGAAAAGCCAGTCTATACTTATGAGACTTTAGATCATTTCAAAAGAAAGTATCCAGAGGATGATATTTACTTTATTTGCGGAACGGATAATTTAAGCTATATGGATCAATGGAAAAAAGGAGACTATATTTTAGCAAATTATAAACTTTTAATTATTAAAAGAAAAACAGATGACATAGGATCTTTGTTAGAAAAATATAAAAAATACAGAAATAATATTGTAATTACAAACATTCGAGAACAAAAGTTATCTTCTACCACAATTAGAGAAAATATAAAAAACCAAAAGAGTATCAAAAGATACGTAGACAAAAAAGTATATCAATATATGATGAGAAATCACTTATATGATCAGAAAAAAGATCAGGGATACTATTACGTTATTAAAAGTTATTAAAAAGTTTTCTATAATTCATATTTCTAGACATTATTATTTAAAAGATAAAATAGAGAAATATTGCATACTCCAATGCTGTAACTACTGATGATATCTTATATTTGCAACAACATTTGACGGATAAAAAAATTATAAATATTAATACTATTATAATGAAGGATGAAATTCATTCACTAATAGACATAAAATGTATGCTTAATTATGTAGATACTATTAGCGTTTATAAAACTGAGGTTATTTTTGACGAAGTATAATTTCTATGCTAAAGAACAGTTGATTAATTTGAAGCATATTTTCGAAAACTTAGATGCGTTTTTTACAGCCTATCATTGTTATAGTCAAGACCATTTAATAAAGTTACTGCAAGATTTAGCAAGAAGATTTTGTACAAATAAATGAGATATGATAAAATAGGAGAAAATCGAATTTAGAGGTGAGTTATGTGTTCAAAAACATCGAGATTAATGCCGAATGGTATTATCACCGAATTGATATGTTTTCGATGAAAGGTATTTTTCAATCCAGAGCAATATTATCTAAGAGAAAGCAAGGATATCATAAGACAGATACTTGTTCTTGGAACGGATTAGACTACATTTCCGTAGCAAAACGAATTCCACAAATGATTTACGATAGTTTTTACCAAAAAATAATTAGAGGGCAATATGCTTTTGTGTTGGATAAAATTGATATCATTCCAACAAAGTATAAGAAAAAGCATTATGACTTTTTTCGAACTATTTCAACGATTCTTCCGAATCAATGGTATTCTTGCTATCGAGATGAGTATCAAGTAAAAGATAGAATAGTAAAAGATAGAATAACGATAGAAAAAATAATAGGAATCAAAATTCCAGAAAAAGATCAAAATATTTTCGTTGGTTATCCAAGCTACATGACAAAGGATTGCTATATTGACTTATATTTAAAAAATATGGAAGAATACAAAATAGACTTACCATTCTTTGATATTGAAGAGGGATTACAAATAGATCAAGAAGAAATAAAAAGGTATCTTATAACAAGATAAAAGGAGGAAAATATGGATTTTAAAGAAGTGATACATCTTTTACAATTAGAACAAAAAACGATTTCAACCATGGAATCTTGTACTGGTGGCGGAGTTGCCAATGCGATTACTAATTGTGAAGGTGCGAGTGAAATACTAAAATTTAGTGCAGTAACGTATTGTAATGAGTACAAAATAAAGATGGGTGTACCAAAAGAAGTAATTGATAAATATACAGTTTACAGTATGGAAACAGCAGATGAAATGAGCCAAAATATTGCAAAGTTTGCTAATAGCGATTATGGAGTAGGGATTACCGGACAATTGAATAGGCAAGACCCTGCCAACCCAGTTGGCAAAGATAACGTTGTTTATATTAGTATTTATGATAGAGAAAATGATAAGTATTATAGAGAAAAGATGGAAGTTCATAAAGAAAGTAGAAAATTAAATAAAGATCATGTCATTGACAAAATTATTGAAATGCTAGAAAGTATATTAAATATGTGATAATATAGTGTTGAGGTGATTTGTTTGAGAGATGCTGATTTAGCGAAAGTAAGGGAAGAATTTAGAAAAAACTTAAAGGAAAGTTCGGATTTTTCTTCCTATAAAAAGGAATTAAAAAGATTAGAGGAAAATGAGTATGTAAAACGATATTTAGAGCTTTTAGAGCTAGTAGATAGAGATGATAAAGAACCAACAGTAGAAGAACTCGTTAGTCTAGCTTATCAAAATGCGAATGTTTCTATACGGGATGAAGATAGTAATCATATTATGGTATATGTAGGAACGTACTGCAAAGATACAGATATGCATCATGACAATGACTCACTGACGCTTAATGATAGTAATGCTAGTTATAAAGCATATTTAGATTTAGAAACACAGCAAGCTTATAATATTGCCATGGACAAAACAGAGGAATTTGAACGAGAATTTCTTACGCTATATCTTCCTATAGAAAATAAACTAGATCATCATGACTATATGTCACAATATTTTGAACTGCAAACTTGGTTTAAAAAAGAATTAATGCAAACACCCCAAGATATGGTAATAAAAAAACTACAGATAATAGGAAAAATAAGAAAAAGTGAAGATGCAAACTCTTTTGATGTTTCGCTTTTTGTTCGAGCATATGGAGATGACTATTATCTAGAAAAATTTGGGTTATCACACAAAAATAGAGAAAAAGTAAAACGATACAAAGTGGAGCATCCTGAATTTTGCTAGTTTTTTTCTTGAGTTATGTTATAATCAAAGTATAAATAAGAGGTGTGATATGAAAAAAGAATATAAAACAGAAGAAGAATTCCTAAAAGATTATGATCCAAAAGAATTTGATCAATTATCTATAACTGCTGATATTTTACTTGTTAGTGTATCTGATCAAGAACAGACAAATTATCGAAAAACCAGTAAGAAAATGATGAGCATTCTACTAGTAAAAAGAAATGATTTTCCATATAAAGGAAAATGGTGCTTGCCAGGAGGATTTTTAAATCCAAAAACGGAAACATTAGAAGAGTGTGCTAGAAGAGTTTTAAAGAATGAAACGAATTTATCTCATATTTATCTAGAACAATTGTATACTTTTGATGGATTGGATAGAGACCCTAGAACTAGAGTTGTTTCAACTGCTTATGTTGCTTTGATTGATAAAAATCAATTGACTGAAATGATCAATGAGAATGCTTCATGGTTTGATATTGTTTTGATTGAGGAAAAAGATGGTATAGTAGATATTACTTTGGATAATGGAAGTGAACTGATTCGTCTTTCTATTCGCAAGGAGTTAAAAGAGGAAACAACAGATCGCTATTTATTCACTGATATTGGGAAGGAGTCTTTGGCATTTGATCATTCTGTTGTTTTGTTGTCTGGTTTAGAACGAATTCGTAATAAATTGAATTATACAGATATTGTTTTTAATATGATGCCAGAATATTTCACTTTAGGGGAACTTCAACAAGTGTATGAAGTTATTTTAGGTAAAAAATTGCTAGATCCAGCATTTCGAAGAATTATCGCGGATAAAGTAGAAAAGACCAACAAGATGAAGACAGGGGAAGGTCATCGCCCATCGGCACTATTTCGTTATAGGAGAAAGTAATATGAAAGAGATTAGGAAGATTAAACTTTTTGCAAATGATAATGAGCCTTCACAAAAAGTTGCGTTGTTTGTTCGGAAAAAATTTGAAGAAAGAGGATTTTTAATTGTTGATGATGATTTTGATTTAGGGATTGCGATTGGTGGAGATGGAGCCTTTTTACGAATGATAAAAAACAGTAATTTTTGTAGTGATTGCTACTACATTGGTGTAAATACTGGTACTTTAGGATTTGCTCAAGAGGTCTCTGTAGAACAGATTGATTCCTTTGTACAAATGGTTTGTGATCGAGATTTTAAAGTAGAGACGATTGGGATAGAGGAGATCTCTATTACTACTGCAGATAGTATTTCTAAACATTTTGCTTTGAATGAAATGGTTATTCGTGATCAAGAATTAAATACAACGAACATAACAGTCAAGATCGATGGAGTGATGTTAGAAGAGTATGCAGGAGATGGATTGTTAATTGCAACTTCTTTTGGTTCTACTGCATACAATCTAAGTTTTGGAGGCAGTATTGTTTATAATACGTTTCATACGTTGCAAATTACTCCAATTGCTCCATTAAATAACAAGTCTTATCGTAATTTGTTAAATTCTGTAATCATTCCGGATAATCGTGTGATTACTTTGCTTCCAAGAGATGATAAGAAAAATTTATTAATTACTTTAGATGGAGATAATTATTCTTATTCTAATGTAGAAAAAATAGAGACTTTTATTGATCAAAAATTTATCTCTATCCTTCGAATGAAAGATTATGATTTTTCTAAAAAGATTTGTGATAAGTTTTTAAAATAATCCAGTACATAAATTTCTTCTTGGTGGGTATACTAGAGATGGTGATGTAGGGTGCGAATTCGATTAGGGTATGCTTGTATTAGTGAGACATTACATGTAACTTCATCTAGTAGTTATACTTATCAAAATTTTAGGGAAGAACAAAATTATCAAAAATTAGATGAAGTGATTCAATCTAATTTTTTTGCTTTAGAACAATTGTTGCTTTACAATATGAAAAATGGTATCCATTTTTATCGAATGTCTTCTAATTTGATTCCTCTTGCTACAAAAGAAGAGGTGGAATTTGACTATATAGAGCCTTATCAAAATTGGTATCAGCGACTGGGAGATTTAATTTCTTCTGCTCATATGAGAGTTGATTTTCATCCAAGTGAATATTGTGTTTTAAATAGTATTCATCCAGAGGTTGTAGAACATAGTAAACTGATTTTAGAGTATCATTATCGCCTTTTGTCTGCTTTTGGTATTGTAGATAAAGTTTTAGTGCTTCATGTGGGTAGTAATGCCTTTGGTAAGAAGCAATCAATCGCTCGTTTTTGTGCTAATTTTCATCGTTTAGAGAAAAAACTACAGGATGCCATCGTGATTGAAAATGATGATAAAGTTTTTACTATCGATGACTGTTTAGAAATTCATGAACAATTAAAAATTCCTGTTGTTTTTGATTATCACCATCATTTTTGTAATCCTGGAGAATTAGCGATGGAGGAATTTTTACCAAAAGTTTTAGCTAGTTGGAAAGATAAAACACCAAAGATGCATTTTTCATCTCCAAAGAGTAAACTAAAAAAAGAGAGGCGTAGTCATCATGACTATATCGATAGTTCTAGCTTTCTTTCCTTTCTTTTAGAAGTAAAAAAATATTCTTGTGACGTTGATTTTATGATTGAAGCAAAGAAAAAAGATGAAGCATTATTTCGATTAGTACGAGAAATTAAATATCAAACAAATTTCTTTTTTGAAGATGAAACAACTTTTTACCTTTAAGATTGTATGATATAATGGGTAATGGAGTGTGATATCAATGTCTAGAATTGGTGTTTTTGATTCTGGAATGGGTGGACTTACGGTTTTAGAGGAATTGCAAAAAGTTTTACCGAATGAGAATTTTATTTATTACGGGGATCATGAAAATTGCCCATATGGAACAAAAACCAAAGAAGAATTATTTCTAATTACCAGTAGGATCGTGGACTTTTTTGAACGATTGGGCTGTTCTGTTATTGTTATTGCTTGTAATACAGCTACAACGTTGTGTATGAAGGATTTAAGAAAAAAATATCCGCATTTAATTTTTGTTGGCACAGTTCCAGCAATTAAAGTTGCTTATGACAAGGGTTATCATCGTACCTTAATTATGGTAACACCAGCAACGATTGCTTCAGAACGCACCAAGGAATTGCTTCAAGATTATCATCGGCCAGATCAGGAACTTTATCTTGTTGCTTGTGATGGACTGGCTCAAGCAATTGAGCAAAAAGACGATATACTCATTGAAAAATTATTAGTAAGAGATCTTTCTAAGTATCGTATGATGGAGATAGATTCTGTAGTATTAGGATGCACTCATTATCCTTGGATTAAAGATAAGATTTTAAAAGTATTACCAGGAGTTGCTTTTTTGGATGGGGCAAATGGAGTTGCTAGAGAAGTGAAGCGACAATTGGAGATGCATCATTTAGAAAATGAAGGAGAACCTGTTTATCCACCTGTGATTTTAGACTCTTTAGATTTTAAAAGATAGAATTTATAGTAAATAAAAATATTTATTATTTTTTTTGAGCGTATTATAATATGATTAACATAGGAGAAGAATATGGAGAGAAAATTTTATCGTTTTGCACGTTTTTTTATTCGTGGGATTTTTTCTTTTTTGTATCGACCGACCATCCTAGGAAAAGAGCATCTTTTAGAGCAAGGATCGTTTGTTTTAGCAGGAAACCACACAAAGTGGCTAGATCCTTTTTTACTGATTTCTTCTGTTTCAAGACCAGTTCATTTTTTAGCAAAAGATTCTTTATTTCATGGAATTACAGGTCCTTTTGTACGTCTTATGGGATGTATTCCTGTCAATCGGAAGATCCATGATAAAGACGCTCTAAAAAAAGCAAAAGAAGAATTAAAAAAAGGATGCGTGATCGGTATTTTTCCAGAAGGAACCATTAATCGAACAGAACAAGTAGTCCTGCCTTTTAAAATTGGGGCAGTAAAAATGGCTCAAGGTGAAAATTCTTTTCTAGTTCCTTTTGTAATTACTGGAAAATATCGCCTTTTTCGCAAAAGTATTCAAATTGAGTTTTTACCAAAGCGTAAAATCTTAAAAAATTTAGATATAGAAAATCAATTGTTAATGCAAGAGATTGGAAAAAGATTGGAGAGTGAACATGAACGTAATTCATTTAATTAAGCAAAAAATGCTCAAAGTCCCTTGGAAGAAATTTTACAAAAAAGAAGATTTACGAATTAAAGTAGAAGATATTTCTATTTATGAAATGTTTCGAAGAAGTGCTACTACTCACGGAGATTTAGTGGCAATTAATTATTATGGAACAACGATTACTTATCGTGAATTTTTGCATAGAGTAGATAGAGTTGCTAACGCATTTCGCAGTCAAGGAATTCGTCCTGGTGATGTTGTGACTATTTGTATGCCAAACACTCCAGAGGGTATTATTAGTTTTTATGCCGTAAATCAAATTGGAGCAATCGCTAATATGATCCATCCTTTATCTGGAGAAGTAGAGATCAAGGAGTATTTGACCAGTACGAAGAGTGTTATGTTAGTCATGATCGATCTGTGTTATGAAAAAGTGAAAAATATTATCCGACAAACAGATGTTTATAAGACGATCGTTGTCTCTGCTAGAGATTCTATGCCTTTTTTCTTAGGTCTTGGATATCAGTTTACGCAAGGATATAAAGTCAAAAAACCGAAGAAAAGTGAAGCTTATTTGTATTGGAAAGATTTTTTGAAAAAAGCCGATCGTTATTCTATGGAAAATCATGTAGTTATTTCTAAGGATGATCCTGCAGTTATTTTGCATAGTGGAGGAACTACTGGTCGTCCTAAGGGAATTGTTTTATCAAATGGGAATTTTAATGCTTTAACTCAGCAGGCTAGAGTTGTTTTTCATGATGTTTGCCCTGGAGATAGAGTGTTAGGAATCATGCCGATATTTCATGGATTTGGCTTAGGTGTTTCTATTAATACACCTTTTGCTTTAGGATGTGAAGTGGTAATGGTTCCTCAGTTTAATGCAAAAAAATTTGATCAGTTATTGCAGAAATATCATCCAAATATTTTATTTGGAGTTCCTACGCTTTATGAGGCTTTGACTAATATAGAAAATCCACAATTAGATTTAAGCAATTTAAAATATATTATCAGCGGTGGAGATAGTCTTTCAACTAGTCTAATGCGACGAATTAATGTTTATTTAATGGAACATGGGGCGAAAGTGAAAATCAGTCAAGGATTTGGAATGACAGAGTCTTTAGCAGCTGTTGCTTTATCGTTTGGAGATGCTTATCGGGAAGGAACGATTGGTATTCCTTTTCCTGGCAACTATATCAAAATCGTACGACCTGGTACGCAAGAAGAAGTGCCATACGGAGAAGATGGAGAAATTTGTGTAAGTGGACCAACAGTAATGCTTGGATATTTAGATAATGAAAAAGAGACTAATGAAATGTTACAAATTCATAAAGATGGATCTTTATGGCTACATACCGGAGATATGGGTATGATGGACGAAGATGGAATTATTACTTATCGTCAACGTCTTAAACGAATGATCATTAGTAGTGGCTATAATATTTATCCTAGTCATGTAGAAGAAGTAATAGAAGAGCATCCTGCAGTTTTAAAGTGTAGTGTTATTGGGATTCCTCATCCTTATAAAATAGAAGTTCCAAAAGCATATATTGTCCTAAAAAATGGATATCGTCCACTATCTGTTCGCAAGAGTATCAAAGAACATTGTAAAAAGAACTTAGCTGCTTATTCGATTCCTTATGACTTTGAATATCGTAAGTCTTTGCCTAAAACATTAATTGGTAAAGTGGATATTAAACGGTTACAGGAAGAAAATCAAGAACGTAGAAAGAATGAAAAAAATGAAGAAAGATAAAATGTATTTTTACAGGATTTTAAAACCATTCTTAGGATTGCTATTTCGTCTTTATTATCATCCACAAATCATTGGAAAAGAAAATATTCCTAAGGATGGAGCAGTTCTTATTGTTGGGAATCATAAACATTTGTATGATCAATGTTTAGCAATTTTAGCGACAAAAAGACCAATACATTACTTAGCTAAGAAAGAATACTTCGACGGTAAGATGGCTTGGTTTTTTAAAATGGCTGGTTGTATTCCTGTTGATCGAAGTAAAAAAGATTCCAAAGCTACCCAATTGGCACTTGATGTTTTGAAGCAGGGATTTGTCTTAGGACTTTTTCCAGAAGGGACTAGGAATCGTACAAATGAGTTTTTGTTACCATTTAAATTTGGGGCAGTTTCTATGGCAAAGAAGACGAATGCTAAAATTGTACCATTTGGACTTACTGGGGATTATCGATTTCGTAGTAAAAATTTAATGATTCGCTTCGGAGAGCCAATTCAAGTTACTGCTGATTTAGAGAAAGAGAATGAGAGATTAATGCAAGCGGTAAAAGATTTGATGTTAGAAAATTTGAAAAATAGTGGTAAATAGTGTCAACCAAAGAAAGTTTGCCAAGGTGCAAGCTTTCTTTTTATGATATGATGAAGATGGTGATGCTATGAAAAGTGGAGAAAAAAACAGCTTTGAAGAGGAGCCAAAATATAAATTATATCGGACTGTTTATGAGATTATTCATCCAACGATCTCTAAGAAAAATATTTCCAATTATCGAATTGTATTACAGGAAGGACTACTTCCTTTAAGAGTATTTTATCCAAAGAAGGTTTCCAATCTTACTTCTATTATTCTTTTTATCCATGGAGATCCTTCCGTAACAGGTTGTGGTACTAAGTATGCGGATATCTGTATGAAATTAGCGATGGATTTAGAACAGTTGGTTATTGCTATAGATTACGATGATATTTTGGATAGTTTTCTTTTGGATTTATATCAACAGTGTTATCAGGTGATAGAGTATTTCTATCAAGAAGTTGCAAAATTAGGAGTAGACACAGATAAGATTACTTTGATGGGAGATTCTACAGGAGCAAGTATTGCTATCGGAGTAGAAATGATGGCAAAAGAAAAGGGGACATTTTCTATTCGCCGTAAGATCCTTTTTTATCCTCCTTTGAGTGGGGAATACTTTGGAAGGACTCATTATGATTCCATTCAGAAAAATAGTGAGTTTGATCTTTTGACCATTCTAAGATTACAGAATTATTTCAATTTGCGAATTACTAAGAAGAAGCAATGGAAAAATCCTCTTTTTTTTCCATTGTTAGAAAAAGATCCTGATATTTCTTGTGCATCTTTATTTGTCGTTGGCAATATGGATCCGTTAAGGGATGAGATAAATGCTTATTATCAGTGTGGAAAAGAAAAAAATAATTCTTTTCAGTTTCTGGAATTAGAATTTGTTGGTCATGGTTTTTTGAAAATGGTAGATATAGAACTTCAGGTTTCTCTTTTTGATACAATGAAGAAGTTTTTAAAATAATTCTTGGATTTTTAATTTAAAGTAGCATTTAAAACTATTTTATGATATAGTAAGAGAAGGTGATTTTCATGGAGAAAAGAAAGACCAAAAAAGAAATTGTTAAGATGTTACTTCGAGATAATAAATTAGCAGAACAAGATGAAGAAGAACTGTTGAATTTATTATTTGATCAACCAATTTCTATTGATGTGGATAAACAAGAAGAATCGAAAATGACGCGTGGAGATCGGATTGCTGATAAAGTTAGTGCAATTGCTGGTAGTTGGACCTTTATTTTACTTTTTTTAGTTTTTCTTATCGGGTGGATTGTTTTAAATACAGTTATTTTAGTAGATGGCAAAAAAATTGATCCGTATCCATTTATTTTACTTAATTTGTTATTATCTTGTATTGCAGCAATTCAGGCTCCTATTATTATGATGAGTCAGAATCGGCAAGCGGAAAAAGATAGCCTTCGAAATCAAAACGATTATCGTACGGATTTAAAAAGTGAATTGATCTTGGAAGCATTACATGATCAGATGACAGAGATTATTAAAAATCAAAAAAAGATTATGAAACAATTGGGAGAAAGTGGTGATAGTGATGAAGGCAAGTAAAACGATAGGTTTTTTTTTACTTATTGTTGTATGCACATTTTTTGTATCAGGCTGTAATAGTGAACAGAAAGTGCAAACGAACGGTTCAAATACAACAAAATTGGATGTAGATACTTCTGATATGGAAGTGTTACAATGTAGTCGAGATGGAGAGGTGGATAATGCTACGACGGATTTACAATATGAAGTTTTCTACCAAGGAGATTATATCCAGATTCTTCATTCTACTGAGAAAATCATCTCAGGGGATCAAGATATTTTAGATCAGTATGAAGCTGCTTATCAAGGAATATTTGCTAATTATGAAGGTTTAGAGTATTATGATAATGTAGTTACCCGAGAAGAAGATTCTGTTACAAGTGATACAGTTATTAACTATGCTAAGATTGATACGGATAGATTGCTAGAAATTGAAGGGGAAGAGGATAATGTAATTGAGGATGGCAAAGTTAAATTAGATACTTGGCTTGAATTTGCTGAACAGTTTGGAGTTACTTGCGAATAGATCTTTCTTTCTTTTGTTCGAGTAGTATAATGGATAGAATATTTCCCTCCGACGGAAAAGATATGGGTTCGATTCCCATCTCGAACACCATAGGATAATAAAAAAGTAGGACATCCTACTTTTTTTATAACATATTTTTCTTTTTTAACCAACGTGCTAGGATAAAGGAAATGATAAAAGAAACGATGCAAACTAATAGGAAAGATAGTTCGCTTTTTCCTATAATTCCTAATGGAACGTTCATTCCTAAGAAGGAAGCGATCATTGTTGGGATAGAAAATACAATAGTAATTCCTGCTAAAAACTTCATAATGACATTAAGATTGTTAGAAATGATAGTACCATAGGCATCGATCGTGGAAGAGAGTATTTCTCTGTAGACGGTACTCATTTCAATACATTGCTTATTTTCAATAATAGCATCTTCTAATAAGGATTTGTCCTCTTTGTCCATGGATAATATGTCTTCTTTTTGTAATTTTTCTAGAACAATGCTATTGGCTTGTAGTGATGTAATAAAATATACTAATGTTTTTTGGATATTTAAGAAGTTGATTAGTTGTTTATTATTAGTAGAGTAATAAGTACTTTTTTCCATCTTTTGAATGTCTTCATCGATGGCATTTAAGGTAAAAAGATATGCTTCGGATGCTTTTAAGAAGATTTGAATTAGAAATCTATTTCGTTTGTAAGTAAAAAAGTTTTCTACTTCTTCTTGTCTAAAGTCTTTTAAAAATTCATGTTCTATTAGAGAAACAGTAATTAGATGGGAACTATTACAGATAATGATGCCCAAAGGATGAGTGATATATTTATTTTTAATGTTTTTATCTTTCATATAAGGAATATCAATTACAACTAATGTGGCTTCTTCCGTTTTTTTGATTCGTGGTAATTCTTTTTCCACTAATACTTGAGAAATTATTGATGGGTTAATATTTGTCTCTTCTGCAACTTTATTAATTTCTTCTGGAGTGGGATTAATTAAATTAATCCAAGAATCCTTTTCCATTGCTTCACAAGAACGTATTTTTTTATTGTTTTGTTCATTTTTCAATATTTTAATCATATGACACCTCTTATTTTCTATTGTACGTGCTAACTATAATATAAAAGTCTGTGGTTGTCAATAAGAATGGAATTCATAATGTTTTTTTTTCTACATAAAATATAGGGGAGGATTTTATGTATCAATTACCAATATTACCTTATTTATTTCAAGATTTGGAGCCATATATAGATACTCATACCCTAGGATTACATTATCATAAACATCAACAAAATTATCTAAATCGTCTAAATGAGTTGCTAGTAAAACATGGATATGATTATCGCTATCCTTTGGAAGAGTTGTTTTATCATATTAATGAGTTTCCTGTGGGGGATCAAAAAGATATTTTATATTATTTAGGTGGTGTTTTAAACCATAATTTATATTTTCAAAGTATGAGCCCTAAGATGGAAAAACCAAGGGGAAAACTATTGGAAAATTTAGAGAGAAATTATGGCAGTTTGGATGTTTTTTTTTGAGGAATTTAAAAAGATGGCTATGAAAATAAAAGGTTCTGGTTATACTTTTTTAGTAATCGATCGGTTTGGAAATTTAGAGATTATTAATGTGGCTAATCAAGAGATGCCAATTTCTTTTGGCTATGTTCCTTTGTTTGCAATAGATATGTGGTAACATGCTTATTATTTAAATTATGAAAACAAAAAAGAAGAGTATATAAATAATTTTAAGGAAGTTGCGGATTTTTCTAGTGCTAATAGGATTTATCATCAAGTGATTGGCAATTTTGTATGATCATAGTTTGGCGTGTTTTTCTGTTTCCTTTGTTGGAAAAGATGACATTCTAAGATTTGTCAACTATTAATTTTTATGATATATTAATACACGCTAAAAACACACGAAATTTGATATTTTTTAAAAATTATCAAATAATGTGTTATTTGGTATATAATATAAGTGTAG
>CALVQX010000021.1 GCA_944358405.1 uncultured Bacilli bacterium
GTCTTCATTGACAAGAGAATTCTATAACTGTAATCTCACTTACGGTGCGTTGCTGTGCAATAATCTTTTATTTTAAATTTTTCATTTTTTTCACAAAAAACTATTGACTATTCATAGTTGGTCTCCTTTGTATTAGTGAATTAATACGGTTATACAATAAATGTTAGAAAAAGTCAATAAAAAAAGAAGCTTTTGCTTCTTTAAAAATTATGCAGTTCTTTTTCTTGCATAAACAACTCCAGCTACAACACCAGCGGCAACAAGAACTATTAAGATAAGAATCATCACATCATCAGAATAATCATTATCTTGTGTTGCTCCAGATTCCACCAATTGCATGATATCATAACGTTCTGTAGGGTCTGTATTATACTCATCAACAATTGCTTGCTTCATTTCTTCACCAATTTCTTCAGTGAATCCATTCCAAGATTGATTACCAATAATGATATAAGGAACTCCTTCTACTTCTTCATTTCTTGCATCAGCCACCTTTTGCAATAACTCGGCATTATCATCATCATACCATGTCTCATAATCAATTATGTCAAAATACTGACCATATTCATCTTGAATAGAATCAAAATATTCTTCAGCAGCTGCACAATAACTACAACCATCGCCACGGAAAAAATAGACATGAACCTTTTCTACTTCTTGAGAATCTTCCTCTCCCTCAGTAGTTTCTACTTCTTGAGTAGTATCATCAGTTTCTGTAGTTTCATTATCATCAGCAAAAACAGAGAATGGAATTAATAAAACACCTACCATTATGATTAACAAGAACTTTAATTTCTTCATTTTTATACCTCCCGTATCTAATCATATCATAAAAAAGAAAAATAGAAAACAAAACCACAACAATAAAAGCCAAAATTTGCAAGTTTCATCCAATTTTCACAATTAGAAATAAAAAGCAGGAGTTATTTTTTCTCCTGAACTTTTCTTTCTACTTCTTCCATCGGTAAATATAACTTACACTTACAAATCTCTTTTTTGATAAATTCATCACAAGGACATAAGGTTGTATCATCGACATTGACTCTACAAGGACAATGTCCATTCTTTTTCTGCAAACCATCCATAATAATAGAAACATATTTTTGATCCGGATTTAAACGAAATCCACGCATACTATCATCTCCTTAAAAATAATAAATCATAAGTTTTTAAAATATATGAGAAAATCTTATATTCTAGAGCAATCAAAATCAGGAATAAAGCTTTGCAATTGAGTATCTCCTTCTTGAATAAAAGCCTGACGAATTCCAAGATCATAAGCAAAATTAACAACTTCATCATATTCATCATCAGTCAATTTACGATTTAAATTAGGATACTTTGAAAAATTCTTCATCGGTGTATATTGATTCATAATACTTATAATAATCTTATCTTGGTACGTTTGATATAAATAAGTAAGAATCTTTTTTGCATCATCAATATGATCGGGCAAAACCAAAACACGCACAATAACACCTTTCTTCATGATTCCGTTACATATCTCAATAGAACCAATTTGCTTAACCATCTCGGAAATTGCTCGGGATGCCACTTCAAAATAATTTGGACAATGAGAATATTGAAGTGCCAATGACGAATCAAAATATTTTAAATCCGCCAAATAAATATCGATAGAATCTTGCAAAAACTGAATAGTTGAAACATTTTCATAACTACTAGTATTATAAATAACAGGAATTTTCAAGGTATTACCTTTTATTTTTCGCAATGAATTAACAATTTGAGGAACATAATGAGTAGGAGTAACAAGATTAATGTTATGAGCACCCATCTCTTGCAATTCTAAAAAAATCTCCTGTAAACGAGTCTCGGAAATTTCTTTTCCATAACCTTCTGTACTAATTTTTTGATTTTGACAGAAAATACACTTCAAATTGCAATAGGAAAAAAAGACTGTACCACTTCCCTTAGTACCAGAGAGAACTGGTTCTTCCCACATATGTAGACCATAATGAGCTACTTTAATTTTAGAAGAAGCACCACAGATTCCTACCCCTAAATATCGATTCGCTCCACAATTATGATAACATAAATGACAATTGGTTAAAATATCCATCCAATCACCTCAAAAATTACTTTAAAAGTTGCCTTTTTAATTCTTCTTTTTCACTAGAGGATAAAAAAGCTGCATCTATTGCATTAAGATTGAACTGTAAGAAATCTTTTTCTTCAAATCCAAAATTTTCTCTAAGCAATTGATATTCTTGTTCTAAGGAAGTATTAGAAACAGTACGATTATCAGTATTAATAGTAATCAATACTCCTAAGTTCATTAATTTCTTAATAGGATAATCTAATATGTTGGAAACAACTTTTGTATCCAGATTACTAGTTGGACAAACTTCTAATGTAATCCCATAATCAATTAATTTTTGTATAGTAGAAGAAGATTCAATACTACGAATTCCATGACCGATGCGTAAAGCACCAAAGGAAATAGCAGCATCTACACTTGAGAAAGAATCTGCTTCTCCAGCATGAATAGTAAAAGGAATTTTTTTCTTCCTAATTTCCTCAAACAAAGGAGCAAAGGAAGAAGTATGATAGTTAGCCTCATCACCAGCAAGATCGATAGCACAAACTCCCTGACCTAAATGTTTTTCCACAAGATCAATAATCATTTTATTTTTTTCCTGTGGAAAATTTCTCATCATACACAAAATTAAATTCACTTTTACTGTGGAAATTTTCTGAAAACCTTCCAAAACTGCCGAAATAACTTCATCCGCTGAAATTTTTTCCACATGTAACAGTGGACAAAATCTTACTTCCGCATAAATTACACCATCTTTTTCTAAATCCTTTCCCAATAAATAACTAAATTCTGTAATCTTCTTTTTTTCTTGCAATAATTGGATGGGAAGATTAAATTTTTCTAAATACTCACTCAAATTATGACACCCTGTAGCAATCATTTGTGAAGAAACGTCAGTTCCTAATATTTTTTCTGCGTAAGAAATATTCAAAGAGCCATCCAAATGTAAATGCAATTCAATTTTTTTCACTTTATCACCATAAAAAGTATATCATGAAGGAGAAAAAAAGGAAATAAAGAACCAGATTTAGTAAAATTAAATCAGTGCTTAAATGAAAATGATTTACAGACATTAAAACAAATAATGTTAGGAGAAAATAGTGACTACTCAATGATGGACTATGTGAGGCAAGAATTACAAAATGACATGAAGTCATTAGTAAAGAAAAAATAGCTGCCCAGACGAAGAAATCAAATCATAAAATAATGCTTTTATTCATATGCTTTGTTAGGAGGAACATATGAACAAAGGACTAACGAACAAAGAAGTGATCGAGAATCGAAAGAAGTATGGTAGCAATCAAATTACTAATAAAGGAAAAAATAGTTTTTTAAGGCTTTTTATAGAAACATTAGGAGATCCAATTATAAAGATTTTACTAATTGCCTTAGCCATCAAAACAATTTTCCTATTTCATGATTTTGATTGGTTTGAAACAATAGGAATTGTAATTGCTATTTTATTAGCATCATTAATTTCTTCCATTTCAGAATATGGAAGTGAAGAAGCATTTAAAAAATTACAAGAAGAATCTTCTAAGATAAACTGTAAAGTAAAAAGAGAAGGAAATATTGTTGAAATACTAATTGATGAAGTAGTGGTAAATGATCTAGTTTTATTACAAACAGGTGACAAAATACCAGCGGATGGAGTCATTATATCAGGGCATATTTCGGTAGATGAATCTAGTATGAATGGAGAAGCAAAAGAAGTAGAAAAAGGACCAGGAGAAAAAGTGTATAGAGGAACAGTTGTTTATTCAAAAGAAGCGACGATGAAAGTAACAGAAGTAGGAGCTCAAACTTTTTATGGACAAATGGCTCAAGAATTACAAGAAAAGACACCGGATAGTCCTTTAAAAATCAGACTACGCGAACTAGCTAAAATGATTAGCAAAATCGGATATTTAGGAGCACTACTAGTAAGTGTGTCATATCTGTTTTCAGAAATTGTAGTGCAGAATGGCTTTCAACTATCTTTAATTACAGAAACCGTAACAAATATTCCCTTACTATTACATTATATTTTAAATGCCCTAACTTTAAGTGTAACAATTATTGTAGTCGCTGTACCAGATGATTACCTTTGCTATGGATAACGAAATTGTTGATATAAATAAAAGAGGATTTTCTTCACTTTGTATCAATAATTTCTTTTTTTTACAATAAAAATGTAGTAAAATGTCATTATAAGGTAGGGAGAAGGATGAAGAAAGTAGTTTTAAAGATTGATCATCTCAAAAAGTCTTTTGGGAATAAGGTCGTTATTAAAGATCTTGATTTGGAAGTATATGAAGGAGAATTTTTAACATTATTAGGATCTTCTGGTTGTGGGAAAACAACAATTTTAAGAGCGATTGCTGGACTAGACCCAGTAACAGAAGGTCAAATTTACATAGACGGAAAAGATGTTACAAAACTAGAGCCAAAACATCGAGAAGTAAATACTATTTTTCAGAATTATGCATTATTTCCTCTAATGACAGTAGAGGATAATATAGGCTTTGGTCTAAAGATGAAAAAAGTACCAAAACAAGAAATTAAAAAACGTGTCCATGAAATGTTAGAATTAGTACATTTGCTTGGATATGAAAAAAGAAAACCAAAGGAATTATCAGGTGGAGAACAACAAAGAGTATCGATTGCTAGAGGATTAATTAATAATCCTAAAGTGTTATTACTAGATGAGCCATTATCTGCACTAGATCAAAAACTTCGTAAAAATATGCAATTAGAGCTAAAACAATTACAAAAAAAATTAGGGATTACCTTTATCTATGTTACCCATTCACAAGATGAAGCTTTGACGATGAGTGATCGTATTGTTTTATTAAAAGATGGAAAAATTGAACAAGTAGATACGCCAGTAAAGATCTACGAACATCCAAACAGTTTATATACAGCCCAATTCTTAGGAGATTCTAATTTATTTCAAGGAATTGTAACAGAAGTGGGAAAAGAGTATACTTGGGTAAAAGTAGAAGACACAATGATAAAAATAATTTCCCAAGAATGGCAAATAGGCGATAAATTAGATATTATTCTACGACCAGAAAACATAAAGATTTCACTAAATGAAGAAACAGAAAATGTATTCCAAGGCAAAATTATAGATCAAATTTATGATGGTGCTTCTACAGATTTAATAATTAAGGTAGATAAAAAAACCATAAATGCTATGTATTTAGGAAATGACAAATTATATAACAAAGGGCAAATGATATATATCACATGGGATATTGAAGATGCAATTGTATTGAAGAGGGAACCTTATGAGTAATAAAAAGATATGGAAAATTTTCTTTCTTGCCCCCATCATTATTTATGTAGCTTTATTAATAGCACTACCTTTATGTTACATTTTATTAATTAGTTTTTTTAAAAGTGACTATTATGGCGGAATGATCTCTACTTTTACAATTCAAAATTATATAGATGTATTTGATCAAGTATATGTAAGTGTATTTTTAAAATCAATTTTAATTGCCGGAATCACTACCATAATTTGCATTCTCATTTCCTATCCCTTTGTGATAGCAGTTTCTCATAAACATCCAAGAACACAAAAAATATTAATGACTTTAGTGATGGTACCTTTTCTTACCAACTCTTTAATTCGAATGTATGGATGGCTAGTATTATTGCGAAAATCAGGAGTAATTAATCAAGTATTATTAGGGACAGGAATAATTAGTGAACCTTTATCTTTGATGTATAACATACCAGGAATTTTAATTGGAATGGTCTATACATTACTACCATTTATGATTCTGCCATTATATAGTTCGGTAAGTACGATTGAACCGTATTTACTGGAAGCAGCAAGTGATTTAGGAGCATCTAAAATAAAAACATTTTTTAAAATTATTGTACCACAAACTCTACCAGGTCTATTCAATGGTAGTTTAATGGTATTTACTCCTGCCTTAGGATATTTCTTTATCATAGATATTCTTGGTGGTGGAAAAATGATGATTTTAGGAAATTTAATTAAAAACCAATTTTTGACTGCCCGTAACTGGCCATTTGGAGCAGCAATTTCAATTATTTTAGTTTTAATTACTTCCCTTATAATTCTTGCTTATCGTAAATTGGGCGGAAAAATGGATGACTTAGGAGGTGCTTAATGAAAAAAATAATGGAAAATGTGTACTTGATTTTAGTTTTTATCTTTCTTTTTTTACCAATCACAGTATTAATTTTATTCTCATTTAATACCTCTAGTCTAAATATTGTCTTTGAGGGATTTACCCTTCATTGGTATCAAGATTTATTACAAAATAGAACTCTTTTAGAATCGCTTGTAAATACTTTAATCGTAGCTGGTATAAGTACGATAGTATCTACTGCAATTGGAACAATTTCAGCATATGGATTACATAAATATTCTTTTAAAGGAAAGAATTTAGTAAATGAATTACTTTATATTCCAGTTGTCATTCCAGAAATCGTATTAGGAATAGCCTTATTATCCGTTTATACACTATTAAAGTTAGAATTAGGAATGTTTACCCTGATTTTAGCCCATATTTGTTTTTGTATTCCTTTTGTTATAATTAGTGTTCGCTCTGTTCTAGAGGGAATGGATTCACATATAGAAGAAGTTGCTAGCGATTTAGGAGCAAGTCGCTTTCAGATTTTTACCAAAATTACGATTCCTATGTTGATGCCCGGAATTTTAAGTGGAGCCCAATTAGCACTTACCTTGTCATTAGATGATGTTGTAATCAGCTATTTTACAGCAGGTCCTGGGGCAAATACACTACCATTGCAAGTTTATTCTATGATTAAAACAGGAATTACACCAGATGTAAATGCTCTAATTACCATAATGTTAGGAATCGTCTTTATATTATTAACGATCTCTACTGTGGTTCAATTACGTCGCTTAAAGAAAGAGGATGTAAGATGAAAAAAGTAATGAAAATTAGTATAACCATTGGCTGTATATTAGGAATATGCCTATTATCGGGTTGCTCTAAAGAAACAAATCAAGTAGTTAATGTATTAAATTGGTCTTCTTATATTCCAGATTCTGTAATTCGTGAGTTTGAAAAAGAAACTGGGCTTCAAGTAAATTATAGTACGTATTCTTCTAACGAAGAGTGCTTAGCAAAAGTCTCATCAGCAAAAGAAGGAACATATGATTTGATTTTCCCAAGTGATTATATGATTGAAATTATGATCAAAAGAGAAATGTTAGAACCACTAGAACAAAATAAATTACAAAATATTAATAATATTGATTCATTCTATTTAAATCAGTCATTTGATCCCGAAAATAAGTATTCTATCCCATTTGTTATGGCATCTACTGTAATTGCTGTAAACAGAGAACATATTTCAGATGATATTACCTCTTATCAAGATTTATTAAATGAAAACTATCGTAATAATATCACTCTAATTGATGACCAACGAATTATTATTGGAATTGCTTTACTTGCAAATGGATATGACATGAACACAGTAAATGAAGAAGAATTAGAAATTGCTAAAGACTGGTTATTAAAATTAAAACCAAATATTAAAGCTTTTGATAGCGATAGTCCTAAAAATTTTTTAATCACCGAAGAAAGTGATATCGCCGTATTATGGAATGCAGAAGCAGCTCTTGCTTATCAAGAAAATCATAATATTGAGTTTATATATCCTGTAGAAGGCAGTGCCTTAAGTATGGATAATTTTGCCATTCCAAAGGGGGCAAGAAATCAGGAGGCAGCTTATCAATTTATAGATTATATTTTGCGAGCAGATGTAATGGAAAAAATTATTAAATCATATCCTTATAAGAATGTAAATCAAGCTACACAATCATTACTAGGTCCTGATTATTTATATAACATAGCATCTAACATTCCGACTTCTATAATTGAAAATGGATTTTATGTAAAAAATATTGGAGAATCTGTCAAGTTATATGACAAATTGTGGGCAGAGATTAAGTAGGGATCTTAAGTAAAATACAAATGTCATGGTTATAACAATTGAAGAAAACCTTTTTACAAAATGATAATTTGTGTTATACTTTAGATATAAAGTAAGGAGGTAAGATATGAAGAAAGATTACGTAGATACAAGTGATTTTTCGAAAGAAGAGTTATTGGATATTGCGGAATTAGGAATTCTTATTAAAAAGAATTTAAAAGCTGGATATCCACTAAATGTATTGTATCACAAGACGCTTGGAATGATATTTGAACAAGCGTCAACAAGAACACGTGTGTCATTTGAAACAGCAATGACACAATTAGGTGGGCATGCCCAGTATTTGGCCCCTGGTCAAATTCAACTTGGAAAGCATGAAACCTATTATGACACAGCAAAAGTTTTATCTCGTCTTGTGGATATTTTAATGGCTCGTGTACAAAAACACGAAACGATCACAAACTTGGCAAAATATGCTGATATTCCCGTAATCAATGGAATGAGTGATTATAACCATCCAACACAAGAAATGGGAGATTTAACTACAATGTTGGAACATTTACCAGAAGGTAAGCGTTTTGAAGATTGTAAAGTGGTGTTTGTAGGGGATGCTACTCAAGTATGTGCATCACTTATGATGATTGTGACTAAATTAGGTGGTCATTTCGTTCATTTTGGTCCAAAAGGATTCCAATTAAATGAACATTTCCAAAAAATTGCAGAGGAAAACTGCAAAGTTAGTGGAGGTAGCTTTTTAGTTACTGATAATGAAGAGGAAGCAATTCCTGGAGCAGATTTCATCTATACTGATGTTTGGTATGGATTATATGAATCAGAATTGCCAGAAGAAGAAAGAAAAGCAATTTTCTATCCAAAATATCAAGTGGATATGGAAATGATGAATAAGGCAGGAGCAAATGCAAAATTTATGCATTGTTTACCTGCAACACGTGGTGAAGAGGTAACAGATGAAGTGATGGATTCAGAACGTTCAATAGCTTTTGATGAAGCAGAAAATCGTTTGACATCTATTCGTGCATTACTTGTTTATTTTATGGGTAAACGAGATGAAACAATTGCAATTTGTAAAAAGAATTTAGGAGAGTAAGAGTAGGTAGTTATTATGGAAAAAAATAAGAAAAAATTTAAATTAGTAGATGCCATACTTGCAACGGTATGTATTACCTTAGTTGCTGAAAGTGTAGCACCTACAGCAGCGATCGGAAATTCTCAATATTTCTGGTGGATTTTATTAATACTTGCATTTTGCTTACCATATGGATTGATCACAGCAGAACTAGGAAGTACATTCAATAGTGAAGGTGGAATGTATGACTGGGTAAAGAAAGCCTTTGGTAAAAAATGGGCAGCACGTGTTGCATGGAATTATTGGATTAACTTCCCATTATGGATTGCATCACTTGCTGTTGCAGTTACAGACGTAATTGCTAGTATTTTTGGAATTGAATTATCCATTGTATGGTTATTAATTTTACAATTAGGTTATACTTGGCTAGTATCACTTTTAAGTACAAAACGTATTGGTGAAAGTAAATGGATTGTAAATGTTGGAACAGTATTTAAAATTTTATTTATGGTAGGTTTAGGACTACTAGGTATTTATGTATTTGTGAAAACTGGTCAAAGTGCCAATCCAATTCAAAGTGTAACAGATTTATTACCAAGTCTAGATTTAGCTGGATTATCATTTATTTCAGTAATTATCTTCAACTTCTTAGGATTTGAAGTTGTTGCCACTTATACTGATGATATGGAAAATCCGAAGAAAGAAATTCCAAAAGCCTTAATTATTGGTGGAGCCTTGATGGCAATTTTCTATATTTTACCTGCAACAGGAATTAACATCGCAATGACAACAGAACAAGCAGAAGTTGCTGGTATTACTGATTCATTTGCAATTTTATTAACACAATTAGGTATGAATGCTGACTTAGTACGTATCATAGTAATTGTTGTTGGATTAATGTTTATTTATACTATGATAGCTAATATTTTTTCTTGGTCATTTTGTGTAAACAGTGTAGCTAAATATTCTGCTGATGATGGTGGTCTTCCAAAAATCTTTAGTAAAACAAATAAGGAAGGAGTACCATACATGGCATCAATCATGAATGGTGTGGTAGCAACAGTTGTTGTTATACTAGGAATTATTATGGGAGTAGTTAGTGAAGAAGCTTCCAACTTATTCTGGACATTCTTTAGCTTTAGTTTAGTAACTTTATTGATTAGTTATATTCCATTATTCCCAGCTTTCTTAAAGCTTCGTAAAACAGATAAAACAAAAAGAGCCTATAAAGTTCCAGGTGGAAAAATTATGCTAAATGTAATTACCTGGGTACCACTGATATTATTAATTGCTGGTGTTATCTTTACATTATTCATTGACTTTACATGGGAATCAATTCAAGGTAACTTGCCAGTGATTGTTGGTGTAGTGATATCATTTATCATTGAAGAAATTCTTGCAAGTAGAGTAAAGGAAGAAGGTTAAAAATGAAGAGATTAAATACAAATCCTAAGCAAGATGGATTTAGAATGCCAGGAGAGTTTGAACCTCATCGTGGTACTTATATGATTTGGCCTGAGAGACCAGATAATTGGAGACTTGGTGCCAAACCTGCACAACATGTTTTTGCTCAAGTTGCTAATACAATTGCAAAATATGAGCCAATTACTATGGTAGTATCTTATGGACAATATGCAAATGCAAGACATATGTTGGATCCAAAAGTACGTGTTGTTGAAATGAGTAGTGATGATTCTTGGATGAGAGACTGTGGAGCAACCTTTGTTGTAAATGATCAAGGAGAAATTAGAGGAGTAGATTGGTACTTTAATGCTTGGGGTGGATTAGTGGATGGTCTTTACTTCCCATGGGATAAAGATGATGCCATTGCCCAGAAGATGTGCGAATTAGAAGGATGCGACAGTTACCGCTTATCTGATTTCATTTTAGAAGGTGGTTCAATTCATGTAGATGGAGAAGGTACCGTTATGGCTTGTGCTGAAACATTACTTCGCCCGGAATCTGGTAGAAATGTACCAAATATGACAAAAGAAGAAATTGAAAAAACCTTATGTGATTATTTAGGATGCTCTAAAGTATTATGGATCCCAGAAGGAATTTATAATGATGAAACCAATGGACATATTGATAACATCTGTAATTTCGTTCGTCCAGGAGAAGTTGTTCTTGCTTGGACAGATGATGAGAGTGATCCTCAATATGAAATCAGTAAAAAAGCGTTAGAATATTTAGAAAGTGAAACGGATGCAAAAGGAAGAAAGATCATTGTTCATAAGCTTTATACACCTAAGCCAATCTTAATTAGTAAAGAAGAAAGTTTAGGAGTAGACGCAGTAGAAGGAACACTACCTCGTCAAGAAGGAGATCGTCTTGCCGCATCTTATGTAAACTACTATACAGGAAATGGATTTATCGCTCTACCAGTATTCAATGACCCGAACGATCAAAAAGCAATTGATTTATTGCAATCGCTATATCCAGATCGTGTGATTGAACCAATTTATGCAAGAGAAATATTACTTGGTGGAGGAAACATTCATTGCATTACTCAGCAAGTTCCAAAAGGTAACGCAAAATAATGATGAAGAAGAATGAAAAATTCTTCTTTTTATATGCGACTTTCTACAATACTTCAAAGAATATAATTTCTCCACAATAAAATGGATATATAGACTTCAAATAGCAGGGAAAGGCATCATCCAACATAGAAAGAAAATGAAGATCGATTTAATAAAGAAATGATACCAGAGGAAAATAAAAGAAATAACAAAATATTTTTGTCGAAGTATTAGAGGTTTTAAGATATAAATAATAAAAAATAAAAACAAAACATATAGTTCGATAGAGGTGAAAGAGAATGAATGAATTTAAAGTAAATACAATTTATAAAAATGAAAGTAGTTCTTTTCAATCTCTAATGAACGAATTATTTATCACTTTTGTTAAAAATAAGATAGATACGACTTTTTATCATACCATAAAGGAAAATCATGGATAGTATAATAACAAAAACAAATAATCTTACTTATAAAGTCGCTATCTATATTCGTTTATCTAGAGAAGATGATAAAATTGGTGAAAGTGAAAGTATTACAAATCAAAGAGAATTTTTAAAAAATTGGGTGGAAGAACATGGATATGAAATATTTGATATATATGTAGATGATGGATATAGCGGGACAAACTTTAATAGACCTGCTTTTCAAAAAATGTTAAAAGATATTGATGAGAATAAAATAAATATGGTAGTAACAAAGGATATGTCTAGATTAGGAAGAGACTATATTGGTACAGGAGAATTTGTAGAAAAATATTTTCCCTCTAAGAAAGTTAGATATGTTGCAGTAACAGATGGAATTGACACGTTTTATGAATCATCAGGAAATGACATGGCACCTTTTAAAGCTGTATTTAATGACATGTATGCCAAAGACATATCCAAAAAAATTAGAACCGCCTTAAGAACAAAACAAAAACAAGGATTATGGGTAGGAGGATGTCCTCCATTTGGATATAGAATTGATCCTAAGAATAAAAATCATTTAATACCAGATCCAGAGGAAGATTACATTGTGAAGAAAATTTTTAATATGGCCCTATTAGGAAAAACACCTTATCAAATAAAGATTATACTAAGTGATGAAAAAATTCCCACGAGAGCTATGATAAAAGGAAAAGTAGATCATAGGATTCATGCTACATCCTCTAATATCGGCATTTGGAATCAAAAGACAATAAAGGGAATATTAACCAATCAATTATATACTGGAGACATGGTTCAGAATAGAAGGAGCAAAGTAAATTACAAAATTAAAAAGACTGTAAACAATTGTAAGGAAGATTGGATCATAGTAGAAAATACCCATACTCCATTAGTTAGTAAAGAAGAATTTGAAATAGTCCAAAAATTATTACCCAAAAATACAATAAGAAAAGAGAAAAAAATATACAGACGATTAGATGGATTGCTATATTGTCATGAATGCGGACATAGATTAGGAATATGCAATCCCAGAAAAAGTGATGGTAGAACATATATAGTTTGTAATTATTATAGAATGAATTCCAAATATAATGTTTGCACTTCTCATGGCTTCAATTATGATTATTTAGAGGAAGTAGTGATTAATACTATACGACAAATGATACAAACCTATTTAGATAAAACAGAACTTTTAAATCAAGTAAAAGAAATGAAGTTTGACAATCCTTTCAATGAATACAAAGAAAAAATCAAAAAACTTGAAAATAAGATACAGATAGAAATATCTAATTTAGATAAAGTTTATATGGATAAAATAGAAAAGAAAATAAGTGAGGATATGTATCAAAGAATCTATGAGAAAATGTCACAAGAGATAGATACATTAAAAAAGAATATTACAGAAAAAAAGAACAATTTAAAAGAAATAGAAGAGCATCAAAAGATCAAAATAAATTATAAAGAACTTTTAGAAGAATTTGAAAGCACCAAAAAGCCGAGTAGAGAAATGCTCTTAAGACTAATTGATAAGATTGAAGTTCATGCAGACAAACAATTAGATATATATTTCAACTTTAAAGAGTTGAATCATTTTTAATCCTTTTCGTCATCCATATGATATACAAAGAGAAGGCCTACCTATGATGATAACACTAGTTTTATCATCTAATATGAAACGAATGCTAAAAAGCAATGTATTAGTCAGAAAACTAGTAGGAATAGAAACAGCAGGAAGCCTAAATATTTTATTTACCGATAAAACAGGTACATTAACAAAAGGAAAATTAGAAGTAGTAGGACTATTAACAGGAACTTTAAAAGAATATCATCAAGAACAAGAATTATTATCATTGATAGAGTATCATCAGCATTTAAAAAATGCATGTATCTATAATAATTCCAGTTATTTCAATCAAGAAAACCAAGTAGTAGGTGGAAACATTACAGATCGGGCAATTTTAGAATTTATCAAAACAAATCCTACTCTAAAATATCAAAAATTAAAAACGATTCCTTTTGATAGTAAAAATAAATATTCTGCCACATCTATTAATGCAGAAAAAAAGATAATGTATATCAAAGGAGCCCCAGAAAAAATTTTACCTTTATGTAGTCAATATCTAACGGAATCTGGAAGGAAAATTCCTTTTACTAACCAACAATCTTTTATGAAGATGATGGATAATAAAACCAAAGCAGGAATTAGAGTTGTCCTACTTGCCTATAATGACAATTATCACTATGAAGAATTAAAAAATCTTACTTTGATTGGCGCTTTATATATTAAAGATGATATAAGAAAAGAAGCAATAGAAGGTCTAGCTATGGTAAAAAAGGCAGGAATTCAAACAGTTATGATCACAGGGGATAATAAAGAAACGGCAATTAGTATTGCCAAAGAAATCCATCTTCTAGAGTCTTCAGACGATATTATCTTAACAAGTGAAGAACTTTCTAAACTTTCAGATGAGCAAATTAAAGAAATGCTTTCCAATTTAAAAATTGTAGCAAGGAGTCTACCACAAGATAAAAGTAGATTAGTAAAACTATCAGAGGAACTAGGACTAGTAGTGGGAATGACAGGAGATGGAGTCAATGATGCCCCTGCCTTGAAAAAAGCAGATGTTGGTTTTGCCATGGGAAGTGGAACAGAGGTTTCAAAAGAAGCAGGGGACATTGTTATTCTAGATGATAATTTTTCTTCCATTGCCAATGCCATACTCTATGGAAGAACAATTTTTAAAAGTATTCGTAAATTCATAATTTTTCAATTGACGATTAATTTGTGTGCCATCAGTTTATCAATTATTGGACCATTTATTGGCATAGAAACACCAGTCACAATTATTCAAATGTTATGGATTAATATGATCATGGATACCTTAGCAGGGATTGCTTTCTCTTATGAACCACCACGAAAATCATATATGGAAGAAAAGCCAAAAGCCAAAACAGAACCAATTATTAATTCTTATATGTATGGAGAAATTCTTTTTACAGGAATTTATTCTTCCCTACTTTGTATCTTTTTCCTAAAAAGTCCCTGGATTGCTCAATTATATCGTACGGGAAGTAATGATAAATATTTAATGACTGCTTTTTTTGCACTCTTCATTTTTATGGGAATATTTAACTGTTTTAATGCCAGAACTACACGACTAAATCTATTGGCGAATCTAAATAAAAATATTGTTTTTTTGATTGTCATTCTTTTTATTGCCATAGTCCAAATTTATTTAATTTATTATGGTGGAAACATGTTCCGCTCCTATGGTTTATCATGGAAAGAATTAGAAATTACAATTTTATTAGCCGCTACAGTAATACCAATAGATTGGCTAAGAAAATTAATTTCAAAGAAAAAAAGAGCTATATAAACAATTCCAAATACAAAGAAAAAGATGGAATGCTAGCTACAAGTAAATCCATCTTCTTCAGCTTCTTTCTTAGTCTCTTCATATGTAGCACTAACATCTGCGATTCCATCAAGACCATACTCAGTTAAATCATCATCACTAGCTTTGGTAGTATCAATATCAATTTGAACTTTATAAGTATAGCTTTCTTCATCATTAGACTTAGATAAAGTGATACCATCTTTTTTAGATTCTGAGAATTGTTCATCCATCATTTCAACAAATGAACTCCAGTTATCTTTGATAGCATCATCAGTAACTTCACTATCAATAACTAGGGAAATATTTGTAACACCATCTTGCTGAAAAGTCATCTTAACTGTTTGGGTAAATTTAATTCCACCATCTTCTTCTGAGTTAGTACAAGTTAGCACTTGTTCTTGGCTACAACCAGATAATAAAAACACAACAGTCAATAACAGTCCTAATATTTTAAACTTTCTCACCTAAATACTCTCCTTTCTACTTTAAGAATAATTTATCATAATAAAAAAATCAAGGAAAAGATGAAAGATAAGTTAACAATTTCTATCAATAAAAAGGCAAAGATATGATAAAATAAAGCTTTATATAAAAACATAGTGAAAGAAAAACCAAATTAGTATATGAATTACAATAAAAAACTTTTGAAATATAGTGTTTCAAAAGTTTTTACTTGAAAGAATTTTGTACAACAGTTTCTAAATCAAAATAGAAACCATATTCTTGATAATACTGATCATCAATAAGAGCTTGTTTTGTTTCTACGTTCTTTCCCCCTAAGCCTTCATAAAAGCCAATTGCATGAAGATTATCGGAAAAACACCAGACGATCATGTTATGTCTTTCATGTGCCAATAACTCCTTGGCTGTCTCAATAAGCAAAGCAGAACCAATTCCACGATTTGCTTCTTCTTTTTTAACATACAGACTAACAAGTTCAGAATCATATTTATCATCTGTTTCAAGATAAGAAAAACAAGAATAACCTAATACTTCGTCGTCACGAACAGCAACAAAAACTAAGTCCTTATACTCTGAAAAACTGCTTAAGTAACGTTGTGTCTGAGTATCATAATCTAAAGAGTTCAAATATTTTGAAGCAACAATTTTATCATATGCCGTTCTCCATCCATCAATTTTAATTCTAGCCATTTGTGCTTGATCTTTTTCAAGATTTTTTCGAATAATATAATCTTCTCCTGGAACTAACAATTGAAGAGATTGATTCATTTGTGAAAGAGCAGAAATAATTTTTTCATCTTCCAAAGCAAAAGTAACACGACCGACAAGTTCATTAGGATAAGGCCAACTAATGGATTGCCCAACTAAAAAACGAGTCCGATAGGTACGATAAAAGAATGTTAATAAATCACGCTCACTATTGATAACCATATTTTTATATTTCATACCACGTACTTTGGTAAAATCTAAAATAGCAAAAAAGCCAGATTCAGGTTCTAAATTTTCTGGAAATTTGGTATATGGAAGTCCTTTTAATACTTGTTCTTGTAACAAAGGATCCACAATAACATCCTTTATTTTCTTCGTAATAGAAGCTTTTAAATTAGCATCCTGGATACTATCGATTCCTTCTACTAATGCTTTTAATAATTGATATTTTTCCTGATAAATTTTTCTCAATTTAGAAAAATAATCTTGATAGATTACATCTCTTTCTGGCAAAGTATTAAAAGCACCAGCTAAAGCTCTCCCTACAATGTCCGGAGCGGAATCCATGCCTTGAAAAATTCGATTGATAAGCTCTCGAATAATAACTTCATCCGCTACTACAAACCCAGCTCTAAGACTTGCCATACCATAACTTTTAGAAAGTCCAAACAAAGAAATTGTATTTCGAAACATTCCTGGAATCGTAGCAATTGGTTTGGCTAGATTATTAGGATTAAACGTTAGATCCCTATATACCAAATCATCAATAATAAAGACTCCTCGCTTTAAACAAACTTCCCCAATTTCTTTTAAAAGATCAGCCTGTTTTTCTCCCATAACTTTTCCTGTAGGATTGTTAGGATTAGCATTAACAAAGGCAACCACGCGTGGAATATAACCCTTACGACGATTGTAAACAGTTTGCAAACTTTCATTAATTTGATCGATTTTGTCAGCCAACTTTTTAGGATTAACAAGCCAATTTTCTTCTTTACTCAAAGGAAGAAATTCCACTTCCGCCCCAGCACGTTCCGCCCGAATCGTAAATAAACCATAATTAGGACCAGTAACTAAAACTACATCTCCAGGTTTAGAAATAATACTAACAATCATATTAAAAGCAATAGAAGTCGATGGCAAAAAAGTAATATTATGAACACATAATCCTTTAGCATCAATATCATCATAACTATAAGGAGAAGTATTGATAAAGCCTTCTTTTTCTACATAGTCTAATAATACTTGACGAATTTCATCTGCTCCTTCCGTATATGGATATTTGTACATTGAAAGTGAATCTAAAGACTTTTTCATTTCTTCAATAGACATTGGAAAGGGCGGATATTTAGTTGGATTTCCACTTCCTAGATCAATGTCAGGTACGGTAGTAATTTCCTCATCACGGACATCAAATCCATAATACTCAATAGCATCCGCAATTTCTTGTACTGTAGGATTAAAAGAATCTCCATCCATTCTTCCACCAATCTCAGGAAGCCCAAATCTTCTTTCACTCAAATTAGGATGTTCCTGTAATAAGCGATCGATTGCTCCAGATTTAATAATCATTATTCATCCCTCCATAACAAAAATTATAACATGCTTCCTTAATTCTAGTAAATTCAAAATAAAAACAGAAGAAAATAACTATCTTCTGTTTTTTAATTCTGTGAATAAAATATGATGACTAAATGGGATCTTGGGTTTGTGCTAATCCCGTTTTATCAGTTTCTTTAACAGAAACAATAGTGGCATTTTCAAAAATAGATTTAGGAGTATCATCAACTACTAAGTCAGGTGAAAGCGTAAATTCAAATTCATAAGTTTTACCTATTTCTATATTATGATAAAAACTAAGAACTCGTACAGTATTCACTTCCCCTTGGAAGAGACTAATTGTTAAATAGTAGCTCTTTTCTTCCTCTGCAGGAACCATACCTAAAATTGTATAAGTTTTAGTATATGTAGTATTTTCACTATGACAAAAGTTACTTTTATACTCCATATCTTTAGGTCCAAAATAAATATCATTATTATAAGTGCCGTCCTCTAGCATTTGATGACACTGAATTACGGTCAATCCATGGTTACTGAAAGCAGAATTACCACCATCTGAATAAATATTAGTTCCACCATCCCATAGACCATCAGTATAGGTTAACTGTTGAATCATTTTATCAAGATGATAATTCTTTTTTTGAATAAAGTTTTTTAATTCTAGGAGATTTTCTCCTTCTTTAACTTTTATGCTAGAAAGGCAATAAGTATAAATTTTACGGTCTCCTTCTTGATAATATAATTTAGCTTTCGCGCTACATTCTAACTCTTCAGTAGTAACAAATTGATAAGGGAAAGAATCTTTCTGTTTAAAAAATATCCAAAAAATAACAACACAAACAAGAATGAATAATAAAAGAAAAAGAACCATTTTTTTCTTTTTTGAAATATGAGTATGAGAATTTAGCTTCTGATCTTCCTTCAACTGACCATTTAAAATTTCAGAAGCTTCCACACCTAAAATATCAGCAAGAGAATTGAGAATTGTAACATCAGGAAAGCTCAGCCCTCTTTCCCATTTGCTCACTGCTTTATCTGTAACAAATAACTGATCAGCAAGCTCTTTTTGTGTCAAATTTTTCTTCTTCCGTAATTGTTGAATAAATTTTCCTACTTGATTATTTCCCATGATATCTCACCTCTAAAAAAGTATAACAATAACAATAGTAAAAAGCAATCGACCGTTAGTTTATAAGAGAAAATAATAAAAGTAAGAACGAAAAAAGGACAAAAAGAAAAATTGCTCAGTTGCATTTTTTTCCAATAGTAATACAATAAGCCACGGTGATGAAATGAATCAACAAATCCTTGGCCATACATTAGATGATCAGCAGCAAGCAATTGTTTTAGACGAAAGTAAATATTTATTAGTAGTAGCAGGTGCCGGAAGCGGAAAAACACTAACCATATTAGGAAAAATTTCCTATTTAATAAAAAATAAAAACATAGATCCAACAGAAATCATTGGAATTAGTTTTACCAGATTAGCGACACAAAGTTTGAAAGAAAAAATTAAAAAAGAAATAGGAAAAGATATAGACGTATATACATTTCATAAATTATCCATAGAAATATTAAAAGAAAAGAACAAATGTTTTTCTATAGCGTCAGAGAATACACTAGAGAACTTAATACATCAATTTTTTTCAATTACAATTTTTGAGTATGAAAATTATCAGAATATTGTTTTGAAATATTTTAAACAGTCGTTAAGAACAAAAAGAAAAGTAGAATATGAAAAATTCTATCAACAACATCAAAAAGAAATACTCCAATTA
Source organism: uncultured Bacilli bacterium (assembly GCA_944358405.1). Taxonomy (GTDB): domain Bacteria; phylum Bacillota_I; class Bacilli_A; order RF39; family UBA660; genus CALVQX01. Next base: position 19,922 of record CALVQX010000021.1, read on the forward strand.
GAAAAACTATTAGCAACATTCATACATTTAATGAAATGCAATGACTTCTCTATATCAGACTTTACTACATTCTTAAAACGAATAAAAAAAACAATATATATTTTTTCTTTTTGGAAAGAAAAAAATTTTTTAATATTAGCATTAAACTTTTACCTGCAATATCAAGAATACTTAGAGGAAAATAAAGAATTAGATTTTGATGATTTGATAAAGAATGCAACGGAACACGTAAAAGAATATGGCTGGAGTAGAAGAATAAAGTATTTAATTATTGATGAATATCAAGATACCTCATATATTAGGTTTGAACTAGTGAAAGCTATTATTGAAAAAACTGGATCAAATTTGATGGTCGTAGGAGATGATTTTCAATCCATCTATCGCTTCTCTGGTTGTCAATTATCACTATTTACGAATTTTTGTAACTATTTTTCTAATGCCAAAATAAAAAAGATAGAAACAACCTATAGAAATAGTCAAGAATTAATTCAAATTGCAGGAGCTTTTGTGATGAAAAATAAATTTCAATTAAAAAAACAACTCATCTCTCAAAAGCATGAAAAAGATCCTATCAAATTCATTTATTATAAAAATATAAAAGAATCCTTTCTAAAAATTATCGAAGAACTAGCAAAAGATAGTAGAAAGACAATTCTAGTATTAGGAAGAAATAATAAGGATATTGAACTGATCCTAGATAAAGATTGGCAGTATCAAGAAAATAATAAACTAATATCGAAAAAATTTCTTAACTTAGATATAAAATATTTAACAATCCATAAATCGAAAGGTTTAGAGGCAGATAATGTAATTATATTGAATTTACAGGATCAATTATTAGGATTTCCAACACAAATAAAAAACGAAAGAATTCTTCGTCTTGTTGAAATAGAATATGAAAAATATCCCTTTAGTGAGGAACGCAGACTATTTTATGTAGCACTAACTAGAACCAAAAATAAAGTCTATTTACTAATACCTGCAAAAAAGGAATCTATTTTCGCACAAGAATTAAAAAAAGATTATCAAAAATTTATAAAAACTCGCTAATCAACTAATGGTTTGTTGAAATACCTTTGAAAAAGATTATAATGAAAGAAAAGGAGTGAGTATTATGGATTGCAATAAAATGGGAAAATTAATTGCTACTAAAAGAAAAGAAAAAAACTTGACTCAACAGCAGTTAGGAAATATGTTAAAAATTACAGATCGAGCAGTAAGTAAATGGGAACGTGGTATTTGTTGTCCAGACATTTCTCTTTTAAATGATCTAAGTCAAATTTTAGGTATTAGTATTACAGAATTATTATCAGGAGAAATGAATTATAATCTTACAACAGATAAAGTAGATAAAACAATTACGGAATCTCTAAAAGAATATATAAAACTATCTCATAATCAAAAGTTATTAAAAGCGATGATTATCATACCATTAGTAATGTCGATTTTATATATAATAGCAATGGAAATAATAAGGTATTATTTTTTTCATACTTTTCAAAATACAATATGGACATTAAAAGGTGCGATAGTTTTAATCGGTGGTTTTTTAGGATGCATTGGAATCAATGGATATATTCTTTCAAAAATTCAACAGGATAAAGAAATTTTTTTAAAAACTCTTAAAATTATTCTAATTTTATATTTATTAACTATTTTTATTAGTATGTTTTTTCGAACTAGTATCTATACAGAACCTAGTTATAATATAATCCCTCTAGCAACAATAAAGGAAAACATTTCTCTATTTTTATCGGGAACTCAACCATTTGCTACTTTAGAAGGACTTATTTTAAATATATTGCTATTTATGCCAATAGGAACCATTTTGCCTATGTTAAATAAGAAAAAATCCTTAAAAAAACTAATAATAATCACTCTTATACTAGCTCTTAGTAAAGAACTAATACAGTATTTTATTATAAAAGGAGGAATTTTCGATATAGATATGATTCTCTTAAATATCCTAGGAGTGATATTAGGTTATAATATAGTGATAATATTTTTAGATAAAAGGAAAAACTATGGTAGCGAAAAATACCAGATAGATCTTTGACAAAATAAGGCTTATATGCTAATATAATGACGACTTAGAACTTAAGTAATAAAAAGTGGTGGGGTGGATTATGAATATTTTAGCAGAAGAGCAAAAAAAACTATATGAAAAAGGAATTAGTGAAGAAGAATTACAACAAAGAACGTTACAATTTATGAAGCTTTATTATGAATTGCGCAATCAAGAAGATGAAAAAATTTGGAACAAATTAACGTTGGAACAAAGACGTAAAATTCATGGAATAATTTTAGGAATTTATAAATTAAAAAATAGATTAGGAGGGTTTAGTCATGAGACAATTAATGATCTAAGAAGTGATACAAATCGACCTAAGATATTTGCTATAACACATGTTGGAAAGTTTGATATAGAAGTCGTAAGTGAAGCAATAAAGGAACATTATTATTTGCTATCAGGGGATTATGAACACATTCAAGGAATTATTGATGCACCATTTTTAGCATTAAATGGAGTTTTTTATTTCAATGAGAAAGATAAAGAAGATAGAAGGGCTGTTTCAGAAAAAATGATTCATCACTTGCAAAATGGTGGAAATCTTATGTATTTTGTTGAGGGTACATGGAATTTAACCCCCAATCTGCCAATGTTACCGTGTTATTGGGGAATTGTAGATATAGCCAAAAAAGGGAATGCTATGATTATACCAGTTGCATGTGAACAATATGGAAAAAAATTTAAAGTTAATATTGGAAGAAACTTTGATATGTTAGATTATGGTCCTGGAGAAATGGAAAAAACAAGAGCAATTACAGACTTAAGAGATACACTTTCAACATTAAAATGGGAAATTTGGGAATCAGAAGAACCTGTAAAAAGAGAAAATTTAACAGGTAATGAATGGGAAGAATACATTTCGGAAAGATTTAAGGAATGGCCCTATTTTAATGAAGAATATATTAATGGACTAATATATAAACCCAAAAATGTAGTAACAAGAGAAGAAGTTTATGCTCCAGTAAAAAAATTAGTGCCAAATAAAAATAATGCCTTTTTATTCAACAAACGTCTAAAGGACAATATTTGGCAATAATAAATCATAATATAAAAAAACGTATGCAGAATAGAACATTCTAGCATACGTTTTTAATTTTTATTAAACATATTAATGAAGAATAAAAATTATTTTAATTTCTGTGTTTGAAGTGACTTACGTAGATATTTAGTGTATAATTATAAATAAGATAAGGAAGTGGTAAAATGTCTAATGGTTATTTAACAGGATGCGCTTTAGTAATTGCATTATTTGTTACGATGATGTTTTATATGAAAAAGAGCGTAAAAAATATAGAGACCAATATATTTAAAAAAATGTTATTTATAAACATATTTGAGTCAATTACTACTTGCTTAATTGTTATTATTTGTGGAACAATCAACTCTAATTTGATGTTAGAATTATTAAATCGAATAGATGTAATTTTAATTATTTCGTGGAGTAGCTTATTATTTTATTACATCTATGTAATTTCTAAAGAAAATCAGAAAGTAAAAAACTTCATTATAATAACAAATAGTATTATATTCGTTTTAGCATTATTTTTAGACGTGACAATCATTAATAATAAGAAAGTATTAAATTCTACAGGACCATTAACATATTTAGGAATGATTGGAGCTGTTCTTTATATAGTCTGTATGATATGCGTATTAGTTTCTAAAAAGGATAAAAAATCAAATTTAGATAAAAAGAAGTATATCCCCCTATATTTTTTAATATTCATGCTAATTATCATTGCTATCTTAAGAATGATAATACCTGAAATAAACTTCATCTCTATTATGATAAGCTTTATAGATTTAATAATGATCTTTACAATAGAAAATCCTGATCTAAAAATGATCGAAGAATTAAATATGGCAAAAGAACAAGCCGAAAAAGCAAACCGTGCCAAATCAGACTTTTTATCTAGTATGTCTCATGAAATAAGAACACCATTAAATGCTATTGTAGGACTATCAGAAGATATTGCAAATTATAAAAATCAAGTTCCTAAAGAAGTAATTGAAGATACAGAGGATATTAGAAATGCTTCCAATACACTTCTAGAAATCGTAGGTAATATACTAGATATCAACAAAATTGAAGCTGATAAAATGGAAATTGTACAAATCCCATATAACTTTAGAAAGGAAATAGAAACATTAGCTAGGGTAATAGGAACAAGAATTGAAGATAAGCCAATTGACTACAAAATAAATATTGCAGAGGATGTTCCTTATGAATTAATTGGTGACAAAGCTCATATGAAAGAAATTGTCAACAATTTATTGTCAAATGCAATAAAATATACTGAAAAAGGAACGATAGAATTAAATGTAAAATGTACTAATCAAAAAGAAGATTGCTTATTAATGATTAGTGTAAAAGACACAGGTCGTGGAATTAAAGCAGAAAATATCAATAAACTATTTACAAAGTTTGAGAGACTAGATGTAGAAAGAAACACCACAACGGAAGGAACAGGATTAGGATTAGCAATTACTAAAAAATTAGTAGAACTAATGGGTGGAAATATCAATGTAGAAAGTAACTACGGAAAAGGCTCTATATTCATGGTTCAAATACCACAAAAAATTGGTAGAATAGAAAAACCAATAGAAGAAGTATTAGAAGAGGAACCAGCAAATGTCGAAAAAGAAATCACTCACTATAATAATAAAAAAGTATTGATAGTAGATGATAATAAATTAAATATTAAAGTAGCTAAAAAAGCATTGAAAGACTTTAACTTTCAAATGGAAGAATGCTATAACGGTGAAGAGTGTTTGGAAAAAATAAAAAATGGTTCTACCTATGATCTAATTTTGATGGATATTATGATGCCAGTGATGAGTGGAGAAACAGCTGTAAAAGAATTACAAAAAATGGATGGATTTCATACACCGGTAATTGCTTTAACCGCAGATGCTCTTGCTGGATCAAAAGAAAAATATATAAAAGAAGGATTCGTCGATTACATCGCAAAACCATTCAATAAAGAACAAATACAAAATAAACTAGATGATATCTTTAAGCAGAGTCTCCCAAAAACAGAAAATAAACTAGAAGTAATAGAAGAAGAAAGTGTGAAAGAAGACTCTAAAGATTCCAAAGATATCGTAATAACTAAGGAAGAAAAAAGCAATCAAAAAAGAAATAAAGATAGTGAAAAAGATATTGAATATTTAAAAGAACACGATATCAATCCAGAAAAAGGAATTGAATTATTTGGCGACATGCAAACGTATAATGACCTACTAGAAGAATGGTATCAAAATAGCGAAGGAAAACTAGAAAAAATAGCATATTATAAAGAAAAAATGGAATTAGAAAATTATGCTCTAGCAGTTCACTCTTTGAAAGTAGATGCTGAAAATTTTGGATTTCCACTTCTAGAAGAAATTGCTTCTAAAATTGAAGAAGAAAGTAGAAATCATCAGTTAGATTCAATTCACGCAAATTATAAAAATCTAGAACAAGAATATAATAATATCAAAAGTGTAATTCAAGATTACCTAAAGGTAGCAACAAGAAATGATTTGGAAGGTGAAAAATAAAGTTTTCAAAGCCACTAGCAAATAGTGGCTTTTACTATAAATCGACAAAGTGAGTAGTAATCCATAGATTTTTTTGATATAATAAAGAGAAACAAAGAGAAGTAAAATAAAGGTCTAGTACAGACTTTATATAGTTTTGTACTGGCTTTTTTCTTAAAAAATGCAATAAAAAAACACTGCCTAAGCAGTCGCAACACATAACGTGAGCATTTAGGGTAAAACCTTTATTTTAACTCTCTATGTCATCTTAAATGGTATTAAAACGAAGAGTTAAACGCATTACTTGAGGCAATTGTTTTAGATCTATGTCATTTTAAATGGTATTAAAACAAGAATTAGATGACGCGGAAGAGCTAGCAAGTTTTAGATCTATGTCATTTTGAATGGTATTAAAACAAAGAAAAGCGATTATTCAATAATTCCTCTGTTTTAGATCTATGTCATTTTAAAAGATATTAAAAATCATGAAAAATAAGAAAATTTTTTCTGAAACTGGATATTTATAAAAAGACTCTAGTTAAAAGTTATTACCTATAACTATTAAAATAAGTGTTCATTAATGTTTCCTTTGTCTTCTGCAAACTCGATAAGATCTTATATCATATTCATGGAATTATTAAAAAATATTGTCTATTTTTTTTAAGATCTTACTTCTATATTTTAAAGCCTCGTTTCTAATATAAAACGAGATTCTATTAGAACTCAATAATAAATATCTATAATATAAAAGTAACAACAAGTATAAAAATAAAAAAGAAGAAAATAAAATAAATCAAATCAAACATAAACTCAATTAACTTATAATCAAAAAAACTCAATAAATTGTTGAAAATATTCTCTAAGGGTGAGATCTTCTATAAAAATGTAAGTTCCCCTAATTCCTCTAGTTAATAAAACACCATAAGAGTTCAAAATATATTCTTTGATTTCTTGGATCGTAGAATTTTTTTTGACCACATTATCAAAAAAATAGTTGATATTAACTTTGATTTCCTTAGTAGATTTATCAAAATATAACTCAGGACCAATAACAACACCTGCATAATTTAAATCGATTCCAGAAAGAGAATAAATACTGCCAACTTGGTCTATTGATTTCGGATCTCTAGCCCAACCACGAGTACAGGTATTCCAGATGGTTTTTGTTCCATCAATATAGATATCATAAGCATGCTCTGAACCATCATTAATAAATGGATAACCATAACCACTAGCAATACGACTTAGTCCGTATTGCTCGTTTTTTTATCTTATAATTTTCTCTAACTCAGAATACGAAGCAACAAGAAATAAATCATAATTTTTAAATTTTCTTTTTTTCAGACTACGTTGATATAAAATTCGATAAATATAATTAACATATTCTCTACCTGCCTGAACTCTCATTTGTTTCTTTAACTCAATGGGTCTAATCCCACGATATCTTTCCTTTACGATTTGCTCAAATACTTTATATGGAATTTCGGTAGGAGAAACAATTTGTTTTTGATCATAGAAAAGAATTTGAAATTTAGACTGCATTAAAATCCAATCAAGTTCATTTCCATCTTCGAGCTGTAAACGTTTATTAGCATTTTTAAAATTATTTGAATAAGTAAATAGATTTTTGTTTTGCCGTAATTTATGAGCCTCATCACAAATAATAATATCATATTTTTGGTAACTAAGTCTTGATGGACTGATTACATCTTTTTTATAGAGTCCTTTTGTTTGAGAAAAAACCAACTGCAATGCTTCTCTCATAGAAGGGTTTGGCACAACAAGCGCAATTTTCAAATTTTGGTAGTTTTTATGATGTCTTAAATAATAAAATAAAACAACAGCAACCAATGTTTTTCCTGTGCCAGCTTCTCCTCGAATTAGAATAGGACGAGATTTATATTTTTTATCGTGTGCAAGTGTTTCTTTAGAATCTAAAACGTGAGCAATACTAGCTAAAGTTTTCTCTTGTTCTTTATTTAATTCTACAAAAGGAGAATATTTAAATGTGAGAGAATTAAAAATTTCTTTAAAGTCTTTAGATTTTACGAGCCCTTTTTCCTCTAGTAAAAACCACAACTGATCAAAGCATAATTCAAATTGATTTTTTCTATCATACAAATTCCAAGAATATCCTCCTTGCTTACCTACAAAGGAAAATTTTTGATCTGCAAGCATTAGACGTGATAATAGATTTTCATAATGATGAGAAACGGAAGCATCCATGGTTTTCCCTGTGATAACATGGACCTTTTTAAAATGATATTTTTCTTCCTCTTTATTTTGTTTATGTTCTTTTATTCTTCCGACAAAATTTGTAGTCTCTCCAACGTAGACTTCTTTTCCATTTTCTAGAATATAAGTACAAGGATAATCATAAGGTAATACCCAATCTTTATAATTTGGATCTGTATAATCAAATGTTATAATTTCAAGCACAACAACTCACCTCTTTAAAAATTATAAGAATGAATTAAAAGAAATAGATTTTATAAATAAATATCACTATGAACTTCCTGTTTTGCCTTTTCTAAAATATCAGAAATAAACTCTGATTTTCCCTCTGTATAGTTATGAATATGATTCTCAAACTGTTCTGCTAAAAGAAGTTTCAATTTTTCATATTCCTTGGCACACTCAGGATGTTTATTCAGATAATCTCTAAATAAAATAAATTCATCCCAGCGCTCTCCTCCAAAAAGAACAAAATAAATATTGTGCGTTCTTTTGCTATTTGCCTCACATTTAAAAGCTATCATAGTATTATTAAGCTTTGTTTTAGAAAACAAGAAATGATGCTTTTCCATTTGCTCTCTCATCTCAAAAGCAATAGAAAGTTGTTTCACCCCAATTACGATATCAATAATAGGTTTTGCTAAGATACCTCTAATGGCAGTACTACCAACATGTTCAATTTGGATTGCTTGCTTTCCCAAGATTTGATATAGATTTTTTATTGTTTCGTTAGCGATGCTCTCATAATGATAATCATAATCATATAATTGAGCCTTACTAGAATCTATTCCAAGCATAATTTCACCTCAAAATATTATATCATAAAATATAGAAAAACCAAAAAGCTGAAAAAGCTGAAATAGATTCATAATTTACTATAATTGTTTGATAGAAAAATTCAATTATTTGCTATAATAAAAGCAAAGGAGAATTTATGAAAAAATATTATAATGTAAAAACCGCAATCGATAACAAAGAAATAGCTAACAAAATAATAAAAAACTTATTAGAAAAAAGATTAGTAAGTAGTGTTCAAGAAAAAGAAATATCATCATCCTACTGGTGGAATAATCAAATAAAAACAGCACAAGAATATTTATTAGAAATGAAAACAAAAGAATCTTTATATAAAGAAGTAGAACAAGAAATAAGAAAACTTCATCCTTATAAAGTACCAGAAATTTTTGCAGAAGAAATAAAAGAAGGACTAAATGAATATTTAGATTGGATAGAGAAGGAAACAAAATAAAAGGAGACTAACTATTAAAAGTCAATATAAATTTTGAAAAATTTAATAGTTTGTTAGAAATTGGAAATTATCCCACGCCAAAAAGATTTCACATAAGTGAAATTTTGAAAAATTGGAAATCAATTATTTCAATAAAGACGGATCAAAATCAAGGTTGCTTTTCTCCAAAGAGTAAATAACTCTAATGAGTTTTTTACAAACATGAGATAAAGCAACTCTATGACATTTACCTTCAGAACGCTTCTTAAGGTAATAATCATAAAATGTTGGTGAATATCTTAAAACAGACATTGCAGTATTCATAATTACATATCTAAGATGACCAGAACCATGTTTAACCATCTTGCCATTATATTCTAATGTGCCAGACTGAATAATACTAGGTTCAAGACCAGCAAAAGCAAGCATTTTATTTGAACTAGAGAAATTAGAAATATCTCCATATTCAGATAAAATAATTGCCGCAGATATTTTACCTAATCCAGGAATGGTTAGCATTCTAGGATTAAGATCTTTGATAATTGTAGAAATTTGTTTATCTATTGGATCAATTTTTTCATTAAAAGTCTTGATAATGGAGATATAAGTAGAAATAAGTAAA
>CALVQX010000022.1 GCA_944358405.1 uncultured Bacilli bacterium
TATTTATTATTATAATCATGATAGAATTAAAGAAAAATTAAAAGGACTGTCTCCTGTAAATTACAGGTTACAATCCTCTAATTAATACTAATTATTAACTGTCCAACTTTTGGGGTTCAGTTCAAAACAGTTAATCCTTTTTATTATTTATCTCTCAACTGTGCTTTATGAACATGTTCGACTTTTGCAATAATCTTTTCAAATATTTCCATCACTTCATCATCAGTTAAAGTACGATCTGGTGCTAGAAATTGCAACTTAAAAGCAATCGATTTTTGATCATGTTCCACATTCTCTCCAGTATAAACATCAAAAACAGAAATGGAATGTAAAAGCTTTCCAGCTGTTCTTTGAATAGTTGTCATGATATCTCCTGCTAAAACATCTCTAGAAACAACAAAGGCCATATCTTTTTCAATTCCTGGATATTTAGGAGCCTCTTCAAATTTCAAAGCTTTTACAGGTTTCATTAAAGTATTCATAGAAAGTTCAAAAACATAAACTTCTTCTTTAGAAATCGATGGATGAATTCGACCAACAATACCAATTTCTTTCTTATCCAATAAAACTTTAGCACAAATACCAGGATGGAAATCAGGAGCTACCGTAGCTTCTATTGTATAACGATTAGAAAATCCCATATAATTTAATAAATTTTCTATCATACCCTTCACTAAATAAAAATCAACAACAACTGAATTAGACCATCCATTAGACAGATAAGTACCCTTACAAAGTCCACAAATTTTACTATCTTCTTGATAGTCTTTGTCATAAGTTTTAGCAATTTCATAAATAAAGACATTATCTACTTTTCTTGCTTTATTATACTGATAAACATTCCATAAAGAAGCAATTAAATGCGTCCGAATCACAGACTTATCTACACTCATTGGATTAGGTAAAGAAATAATCTCTTTATGATCGTAATCAAACATTTCTGCCATTGCTGGTGATATTAATGTATAAGTCTTGACTTCGTTTAATCCAAGACTACGAAGTCTTTTAGAAATCATCTTTCGGTATTTTACATCACCTATATATTGACCTTGACGAATTGCTACTTTTGGTAAAGTAGATACTAAATTATGATATCCATAAAGTCTTCCGATCTCTTCTGCAATATCATTTACATTAGGATCTACATCAAGTCTTCGATTAGGAATCGTAACAACAAATTTTTCATTTTCAATCACATAAGGAAAATCCAATCTTTTTAACTCTGTTTCCATATCAGCAAATGAAATAGAAATGCCTAAAATTTGATCTACATCACTTGGAGTGAATTCAACTATTTTTGGAGTTTTATCAATCACGTCATAAGAAACTACTCCTTGAAGCACTTTTGCGTTGGCATACTTTTCTAATAAATAGCAAGCCCGATCAATTGCTTGTTGCGTATATTCATAGTTTAGACCCTTTCCATAGCGAATAGATGCTTCACTCTTTAAATTTAAATGAGCTGCTGTATTACGAATACTAACCGCATCAAAAATAGCACTTTCAATTAAAATATTCTTTGTCTGTTCTGTAACCTCTGTTGTTTCTCCACCCATAACACCAGCAATACAAACAGGATCTTTTCCATTGGTAATTACAATATCCTGATGAGTTAAAGTACGCAATTTTCCATCCAAAGTAGTCACTTGTTCTCTATCTTTTGCATCTCTTACTAGAATATAATCTCCAAGTGTATCTTTATCAAAGAAATGAAGAGGTTGGCCATATTCCAACATCACATAATTAGAAATATCTACAACATTATTGATTGGTCTCATTCCTGCGGCAAGCAATCTTTTTTTAATAAACTCTGGAGATTCTGAAATTTCTACATCCGTAACCATTTTTGCTAAATAATATGGACATTTCTCTGTCTTTACATCTAGATGAAAATGATTATGAATATCATCATCTATAGGAGAATAATCAGTAGAAGGAAGCGATACCTTACGATTCAAAATTGCTGCAATTTCATAAGCAAAACCAATATGATAATAACAATCGTTATTACGATGCTTATGAACATCTAGTTCATATAAAGTATCATCTAGTCCTAAATATTGAATAGGATCACAACCAACAGGAGCATCATCATCTAACTCATAAATTCCTTTCGCATATGTTTCTTCTGTTTTCTCTTCTAACCCTAATTCATACAAAGCACAAATCATTCCATTAGATTCTACTCCTCGAATTTTACTCTTCTTAATTTCAAAATCACCTGGAAGAATAGCTCCAGGAAGAGATACGATAACCTTAAGTCCTTCCCGAACATTTGGTGCACCACAGACAATCTGAGAAACAACTCCCTCACCAATCTCCACTTGACAAACATGCAAGTGATCACTATCTGGATGAGGAATACAAGAAATTACTTTTCCTATTGTTAAATGATCGATATGATTTGTGATAACTTTTTCAACATTAATACCAGCTTTAGTAATCTTAACTGCTAGCTCAGATAAATCTTGATCATGAAGATCAATATAATCTTTTACCCACTCTAAACTAATCACCCTTATTCAGCCTCCTTTCGATCAAATTCTCTGCACTCTCTTAAATCCGCATTATAAAAAGTACGAATATCATTAATATCATATTTTAGCATAGCCATACGTTCTGCCCCAAAACCAAATGCAAAACCACTCCACTCTTTTGGATCATAACCACTCATACGCAAAACATTTGGATGTACAACTCCTGCTCCGGCGATCGTAATCCATCCTGTATTTTTGCATATATTGCAACCTTTTCCATGACAATTAAAACAACTAATATCTACCTCAACAGAAGGTTCTGTAAACTGATAATAACTAGGACGAAATCTTGTTTCAATAGTTTCTCCAAATAACTTCTTAACAATCACATCAATTGTCCCTTTTAAATCAGAAAGACTAATATTCTTATCTACAAGTAATCCCTCTATTTGCATAAATTGATGTGAATGAGTCGCATCATCATCATCTCTACGATAAGTTTTCCCTGGACAAATCACACGAATCGGAACTTTTCCTTCTCCTTTTAACATAGTACGAACTTGAACTGGAGAAGTCTGACTACGAAGTAATAACTCCTCCCCCTCTATATAAAAAGTATCTTGAGCATCTCTAGCAGGATGTCCCTTAGGAATATTTAACATTTCAAAATTATACTTATCCTCTTCCACCTCAGGACCATCTACTACATCATATCCCATAGACATAAAAACTTCTTCTACTTCTTCGATCAATTTTTCTAAAATATTTGGAGAACCAATAGGAATAGAAGTAGCTGGCAGACTAACATCAATTGCTTCCTTCTGCAACTTTTCATTTAAAAGCTCCCTCTCATATTGCTTCTTTTTTTCATCATAAAATTCATTAAACACAGAGCGAAGCTCATTAACTCCTTGTCCAAACTCTCGCTTTTCCTCATTAGGAATTTCTTTAATCTTACTATTTAATTCCGTAATTAATCCCTTTTTACCTAAATATTTTATCTTTAAATCATTTAATTGCTGTAAAGAAGTGATGCCTGCTTTATCCTTCTCTAATAATTCTCTAATTTCTTCTATCTCTTTCATAAAAATCCTCCTAATAAAAGTTTCACAAACAAATTACTTTTCCATAAATAAAAAATAACTATAAACATAAGGACGAAAACTCGCGGTACCACCTTACTTTATAGTTATTACTATACCCTCTACTATCTTAACGGGATAAACGCCTATAATTTTGTTATAGGAACTCCAAAGACGAATTCATAAACTATTATTAATTACTTCCACCAAACGTAATCTCTCTATAAATAAATCATTTACTACTACTTCTTTTTCACAGTCGATAGGCCTATTATAACATACTTATAGACTTTTTTCTATCTTTTATTTGAATTTTTCAAAATATTCTACAAATTATTAAGAGCTAGCAATCATTGCATTAGATGAAGTTATATTTACTTCGCTTAACCTTGTCTCAATCCAAATCTTCGCTACATCATCTTTTACAATAACTGAAATTGCATGATTAACAGAACTAAACATAGAACCATATGAAGTTGCATTAAATGTTGCATTTCTAAAATCTAAACTGGTAAGACTGCTACAACCAGAAAACATAGATTGCATGCTAGTTACTCGTGAAGTATCTAAATAACTTAAGTCCATACTTTCTACATTGGTAAATTGATAAAATAAATAACTAGAAGTTGGATTGGCTATAATTTCTCCTTGTCCTCCAATCGTAACTTGATAAGTTCCTTCTCCTCTTCCATCATCTTCAATATAGGCAATAACACTTCCATCTCCAGCTGCAGATACATCCCAATACTCTATTGCTGTCGTAGGAATTTGCAGATCACCTTTTGTTACAATACTAGTGACCTTACTTCGATAAGCACTATTATGATAATCACTGGTAGAACCAGAAGTATAACTTTTCATGATAGAATCTCCTTTGGTATTTACTACTCCATCCATACTCTTCGCTATCCCAACTCGTCCCCATTCGGCCCGTAACACCACATCTTTTCCTGCCATGATAAAGTAATCATCATTAAGTCTTTGGACACCGTCTGTTACAATTCGCCATCCCTTGAATTGATAATCTTGACAGGTGGGAATATTACTAGATATTTCTACCGTATCAAAAACAGAGTAATATTTACTATCTGGCACTCCTTCTACACTACAACCATCCGGAGCATTTCCTTCATAGATGACTTGATAACTATCTGATAATATTGGAGTCTTAACACTGCTTACATCTTCTTTGGTATCTTCTATCTTACTAATCACTTCTTCTTTCTCATTCGTTGGATAAATTCCTCCTTCTCCAAGGTATTCCT
>CALVQX010000023.1 GCA_944358405.1 uncultured Bacilli bacterium
CCTTACGATAATGATTTCTCGATTCTTGATCTCCCAATGTATTAATATTTACTTTTATTTCCTTTAAGCCCAACATTTTATAAATTTGAACAGGAAGAGAAATTACTTCGGCATCAACCATAGGATCATCGCTACCTAAAACTTCTACTCCAAACTGAGTAAGTTCTCTATCTCTACCTGATTGAGGTCTTTCATAGCGATACATCGTACCATTATAATAAACTTTGACAGGCTGGTTAGGATCTCCATACATTTTATTTTCAACATAACTACGACATACTCCTGCAGTTCCTTCTGGACGAAGTGTCATACCTCTCCCACCACGATCAACAAAATCATAAGTTTCTTTTGTTACAATATCAGTACTTTCTCCTATACCACGGTGAAATAATTCCGTAGACTCAAAAATTGGTGTACGAATATAATTGTAGTTATAGTTCTCCATAGTAGCATCAATGATACCTTCTACATATTTCCAAATCTTAGCTTCTCTTCCATAAATATCATTACATCCTTTTGGTTTTTGTATCATAATATCCCTCCTAAAATAAAAAGATGACACCAACTAAGGACAGAAGATTCCTGTGGTGCCACCTTATTTTATACTCTTATAACCATTATCGGAGTTACCCGCTTCCGCTTACTGGATGTCTTCTATCCTATTTCATAAAGTATTTCCACCAACCATACTCTCTCTATCTAATCCATAAAATATACTCTTTCCAAAGAAGTTATCCTTATTATACCGTAAAAAAGAAAAAGAAACAATCCTATTTTTTATTTTCTGTAATCAATCGGAAATCTTTACGGAATATTTTTTCAAAATCTCCTTCTTGATAATCAAATAAAGAAAAAATAGAGGGAGAAAATGGCTGCTCTTCTGCTTTTAAATAATTATGATGAATACGTCTTCGATCTTCATTATTCTCTTGCCCTTTTTCAAATAACAAAATGCCAAGCAAACCACCTATACTATAATTCAAGGAAGTATTTAAGTCGAGATTTTCCAATGATAAATCAAAACAATTTAATAGAGT
This sequence comes from uncultured Bacilli bacterium, assembly GCA_944358405.1. Classification (GTDB taxonomy): domain Bacteria; phylum Bacillota_I; class Bacilli_A; order RF39; family UBA660; genus CALVQX01. The sequence goes on from CALVQX010000023.1 coordinate 1,038, forward strand.
CGAAAGAAGTGTGGAATCATTTATAATCTCTTTTTCTTTTTGTCGATATAAGTCATGATATAAATATTGGTCTGGAATATGCGATAAAACATAGACTTCTAAAAGACTTCTTTTTAACGTATCGTAATACTCTTCTAATTGTTCTGCAGCTACTTCTACATTAATTCCTTCTAAAAAACAAAAATCCACCATCTGTCTTTCATAAAATTTGGCATTTACCTCTTCATAAAAAGAAGAAAAATGGTTCTTACATTTTTGCTGATAAGAGCAAGAATTACTCATGCGATAAAAATCCACCGCATGTCCAAATTCATGTATAAAATAAGCAAGTGTTTTTACCGATAATCCATTAAAACAAATCACAGCAAAAGGAAGATTTTTGTAAATATCAGCACAAAATCCACGAGTCAAAAATGAATTTTGGTCCAATTCCTCAGAAAAATGATAAAATCGAAGTTGACTTTTCATTTGATGATAAAAATCAAGATCTTCTGGATGATATAATTTTAGAAAATCAACGATTATTTCATTATATTCTTGTAATGAGAATATTTCTATGGGGATTGCTTTTTGGTTTACAATCTCATCCATAATACATTTTTCAGAAGTAATCAAATCATGACTTTGACCTACAAGTTTTTGCAAAAATGATTTATGGTAAAGAAATTCTTGAACTAATCCATCCTGATATTTCTTAAAATAAGAGTAAAAACGTTGATACTGATATCTATTTTTTTTCTGAAACTTATTAAAAGCAAGAAATTCTTTCCCTGTAAGGGTATAATAAAAATCATTGAAAAAAGCAATACTACTCATGCAACATAAAGATTCACTGATACTTTTACAGCGTAGCAAATTATTTTTCAAAAAATATAATTCTTTCTCAGCATTCTTGATATAATCTGAATTCATATGTTCCCCCTGACACTTTTATATATATTTATGGAAATGTTTTAGCATCTTTTGGTTCGTAGTATCTGGAGTAATTCCAATACTCACCAATTCTTGGGCATCAAAATACCCTGCTTTACAATCTGAAAACTGATTTTGTAGTTTTTTATCCTCTATCATATGATTGGCTAATATCATTCCATAACTATAACAAAGACTACTATAAAAAGAAGGCACATAATCCTCCTTCGAAAAAGAAGGATTTTGGTCTATCAATCGAAAAAAATCACTCTTCATATATGGCTTATTCAAAGCATCATAATGAAATTGATCAGGAAGTAAAGAAAATAAAATCGCATCTTCCACACATCTCATATAATTATAAAAATAATCCATATTCGCTAACAACGCTTCATCTTTACGAATATCATTGCCAAGTAAAAAATCATAAAATTTCTGCTGATACATAGTAGAAAGCACTTCTATATATGGGCTCTTTAAGCAATAGGTATCTTGTTGCTGAGGGGAAAGCCTTCTCTGACAATCGAAAAAATCTTTCACATGACCTAATTCATGAGCAAATGTCCCTAAATAATCAACGGTAGGCTTTCTAAGACGAATAAAAACATGACAAGTATTTTTTAATGTACTAAATAAGGTAATCCCCATTTCATCTATATCAGGAGAGAGCTGATAAAACCGATCTTTTTTTAATAAATCTAAAAAGATATCCCTTAATTCTACATCTTCTTCATTAAAAAATTGAACTAGTAGATCTACATCTTCTCCTGCTTTTGTATTTATCAGTGGATAATAGTTAGAAATTAAATGTTGATAGTAGGAGCTCTCATAAAAGTCTGCTAGCATATCCTGCATATCAAAATAAAAACTAGAAAGCATAGAAAGATGAAAAGACTTATTTTCTAAAAAGTTTTTATGATATTTTTTTAATAATTGATTGCTTTTTTCTTCACCCATGATGGTGATATTGCGTGGTATTTTCTGCGTAGAAAAGTCTGTATCACACAAAGATAGTAAAAAAAGGAAAGTACGGTACTGCTGTACATAAGAAAAATAAGTAGTAGAACTAATTTGATGATAAATCTCATCTTGCAAAGATAGCATTTCCTTCTTTAATACTTGGTAATCTGTATTTAAATGTATCATAATATCACATCCGTCTACTTATATACTTTTTTTCACAATATGTACTCCTTTTTTCAAATCATTTTTAAAAAAATGATACGTGGTGCGAATTAGTAGATAGCACGGTAAAGCTACAACAATTCCGACCATACCAGCAACTGTTCCACCAATAGATACAACCATAATCGTAATTAGTGGATTAACATTATTGGTCTTACCATACACCTTAGGAGAGATTAAATAACCATCTACTTGAGGGAAAATTAAACAGATAACAACCGTTAAAAATACCAATGTAGGCGATACAACACTAGCCATGATAATAGCTATAATATTCGTAATTAACCCTCCAAAATAAGGAATAATCGTCGTAACAGATGCTAAAATTCCTAAAATTAACCAATTAGGATGTCCAACAATAAAAAACAAAAAACTATATTCTAAAAGCTGAATTACCATAAAAATACCTAATCCCTTTAAATAATTCCCAATTTCAATATCTAAACATCTAAAATAATCATAGCAACGACGATTCATAGAAAGTAATAATTCTTTCGTAGCTCGTCGAATTTTATCCATATCTGCTAAGAAATAAACAAATCCTACAAACCCTACAATAAACCTCGTAAAAAAATCAATAGATTTTGAAATTAATTCAAACGTAGTGGAAGAAGCAAAGGTTCCGATACTTTTTAGAGCATCATTTAAATAATCTGTAATCTTGATTTCAAAACTACCTAAATTGACATCAAACTTTTGACCAACGTTTTCTAAAACTTCACTAATCATTTTTACTAATAAAGAAAGTTGATCATAAATCATAGGTAAAGTAATAGCAAGTAATCCTCCAGCAATTAAAACTAAAGATAAAACCACAATAGTAACCGCTAAAAATTTGCGAAATCCTTTTTTTTGAAGCCATTTTACCATAGGCAAAAAGGCATAAGCAAAAACAAAGCCTACAATAAAAGGAGCCATAATAGAAAGAATTTTTGTTAAAATCCCCCACCATACTCCAATACTTGTAGTTCCAATATAAAGTAATAATAGTAAAGCTGTAATATTAATAATTCGGTAATTCAACTTATTTGCAAACATAAGAACACCTTTCTAACCATATCGTTGTTGGACCAAGATTAGTTAAAGAAACTTGCATATCAGCACCAAACTCACCAGTTTCTACACCAACACCATATTTACGTAATTCTTCATTAAATTCCTGATATAATAATACTGCTTTTTCATTTGCTAGTGCTTTAAGATAACTAGGGCGATTTCCTTTGTCACAATTGCCATATAAAGTAAATTGTGAAATAGAAAGAATCTTTCCTCCATAATCTAGAAGACTAAGATTCATTACTCCTTGTTCATCAGGAAAAATTCTTAAATGAACAATTTTCTTAGCTAAATAAGCAATTTGTTCTATCCCGTCTCCTTCAGTAAAACCTACAAATAAAACAAGTCCCTGATCAATCTTTCCTATAGAAACCCCTGAGACAGTAACCGAAGCCTGCCCACTTCTTTGTACTAAAACTCTCATCTCATCGTCCTTTCTACTTTTTCAACATAAGAATTCTTACTCAAAGATAAAATTAATTTTTCTAATTGTTCTAGCCCTGTAACGTAACAATTAATTTCATAAATAATCTTATCAGTCTTACTCATTACTTGAATTCCATCTACATTAATATTTAACATAGAAATAGACTGCATTAAATCGAGCATACGATTTTCTATATTATTAGTATGAACCAAAATACAAGTCAAATAACGTTTATTTACATTTTGATTCCAAGTAACTTCCAACGTACGTTCTTCTAGCATCGATAAATTATGACAATTCAAGCGATGTACACTAATCCCGTTTCCTTTGGTAATATAGCCAACAATAGCATCTCCATAAACAGGATGGCAACAATGAGCAAGACTTACTTTTACTTTATCAATTCCACTAACAATAATATCTGCATCGATATTTTTAGGAACTACTTTCACAGCTTTAGGTGCAGGAGATTCCTTAATTTTGTCCACCACATTAATAATAGAATTTACAGTAGCTTTACCGTTTCCTGCTGCTAAATAAATTTCCTCTAAATTTTCAACATGAATAGCATCACAAATTTTTTTGACATTCTCTTCTGTAAAAAAATCTGAAAAAGCAAGCTTTCTTTTCCTAAGTTCTTTTTCTAAATTATCCTTTCCTCGTTCAATATAAACTTCTCTTTCATTTTTTGTAAAAAAACTACGAATTTTGTTCTTAGTCTGAGTAGCTTTCACCATATGAATCCATTCCTTAGAAGGAGTGGAGCTTTTATTCGTATTAATTTTTACAATATCATTATCTTTCAATTCATAATCCAAAGGAACAATACTATTATTAACGATAGCTCCAACAGTAGTCTCTCCTACCTTAGTATGAATCTTATAAGCAAAATCTAATGGTGTTGCTCCACGAGGAAGTTCAATAACATCACCTTTTGGAGTAAAGACGTAAATATTATTATTTAAAACTTCATCCTTTACACTATTAACAAAATCTTCACTACTCATCTTATCATGGGATAAATCTATAATTGATTTAAAAAACTGTAACTTTTGTTCTGTAGTAGATTGTAAATTAGCAGTGGATTTAGAACCACCATTTTCTTTATATGCCCAATGAGAAGCAATTCCATTTTCAGCAACCTCATCCATATCATAGGTACGAATTTGAATTTCAAATAAATACCCATCGATTCCAAACACTGTAGTATGTAAAGACTGATACATATTTGGTTTAGGCATTGCTATATAATCTTTAAAACGTTTTGGCAAAGGACGAAATTTAGAATGAATAATCCCTAATGCTAAGTAACATTCTTGCTCTGTATGAACTAAAATACGAAGTGCTAATAAATCATAAATATCACTAAACTTCTTGCCCTTGTCTAACTTGTTATAAATACTATAAATACTCTTTGCTCTTCCTTTAATTTCATGAGGAATGTGATGCTCTGTAAGCAAGTTACTAACCTCTTGTTGCATATCATAAACCGTTTTATCACGTTCTAGTTTTGTTTTATTTAATTTCTCCGCAATATCATAAAAAACATCAGGCTTTAAATAACGAAGAGATAAATCCTCTAATTCACTTTTAATCTTATGAATTCCTAAATGATGAGCAATAGGTGCTAAAATCTCTAGCGCTTCTCTTGCCTTAACTTTTTGTCGATCTGGGGGAATCGCCCATAATGTTCTCATATTATGAAGACGATCAGAAAGTTTAATAATGATTACTCTAACATCTTCGCTCATTCCTACAATAATCTTTTTATAATAATCAATTAGATAATCATTTTCAGTAGAAAAATGAATTTTACTAAGCTTTGTTACTCCCTGAACCAATTTAGTAATATCTTTTCCAAATTGCTCTTCCATTTCTTCTAAAGTACAATCACAATCTTCTAAAACATCATGTAAAAATCCCGCAGAAATTGTCTCGTAGTCTGCATAAATAGTAGTTAGTATCAATGCTACATTCATTGGATGAATAATATAAGGTTCCCCAGTTTTTCGAAATTGACCCTCATGTTTCTCTTTAGCAAAAAGATATGCTTTTTCTATTACTGAGAGTTGATCCTCATCATTAATATATGCTCTTACTCTCTCCAGTATTTCATCAATTGTAATATCTTCTCTCGATTTTGACGTAGGAACCATCTCCCCTCATTAACAATTTATTCCTTTGATTGCTTTTTCTTCAAATTCATCCGTATAAACTTTTTTTACTTTCTTAGGCTTACCTAAATTTTTCTTTTCTAAATATAAAAACAAAGAAGTTGCAATAAAGATAGAAGAATAAGTACCAGCAATTAATCCAAACAACATAGCAAGATTAAATGTTAAGATCTCATTAGAACCTAAAAAGATTAATGCTAAAACTGGTAACAATGTGGTAACAGACGTATAAATTGTTCGGCTAAACGTTTCACGAATTGCCAAATTACAAATCTCTTCTAATCTTTCACCAGTTAACTTTTTACTATTCTCTTCTTGCATATGTTCCCTAATTCGATCAAATAATACGATGGTATCATTAATAGAATAACCAATAATCGCAAGAATTGCTGCAATAAACATAGAAGATACTTCTAAATAGAAAATGCCAAATAAAGCACAAATTACTAACACATCGTGAATTAAGGCAACTACTCCTCCAACAGCATAAGTAAATTTAAAGCGGAAAGAAACATAAAGTATAATACCTAATAAAGAAATAACAACTGCCAAAATGGCATTTTTAATTAATTCCTGTTTTACTACATTAGAAACAACACCAATATTTACTTTTGCATCATATTTTTCTTCAAAATACGTATTGACAGTTTCTACTTCATCTCCATCTAAGGCAGAATCTACGCGTATCGTAACCTCATCTTCTAATATTTCAATATTACTACTAGTATAACCTAATTCCTCTAAATCCTGTTGTAAACCTTTTTTGGTAAGATTTTCACTAGCAGAAATGGTAATGTCTGTACCAGCTTGATAATCAATTCCTAAATGCACTCCACCACGTACCATAATACCAACAATACCAGCAAAAATAATGCATAGAGAAATTCCAGCTAGTAATTTTTTATGTTTTAAGAAATTAACATGTTCAAAAGGAATTTTCTTCACTTTTTCTCCCTTGGCAACATCTGGAATATCCTCTGCTTTTACTTTGATAAAAGTCCAAGTCTTATCATTAAAATAATTCGTTTTTACAAATAAATTTAATAAGATTCTAGTTAAGAATACCATAGTAAACATCGTAACTACTACCGTAATAATTAACATGGTAGCAAATCCTTTAATACTAGACTCTCCAAAGATAAACATGATAATAGCAATCAACAAAGTAGTTAAATTAGAATCTAAAATAGCACTAAAACTATACTTCGTTCCTTCTTTAAAGGCAAGTGGTAAACTCTTTCCTTTATATAACTCATCTCGAATCCTAGCAAAAGTAATTACATTAGAGTCAACCGCCATACCGATTCCTAAGACTAAAGCTGCAATACCAGGAAGAGTCAATACTCCGCCTAAAACCCAAAACACCAAGAATACTAGGAAAGTATAAATCATCATAGAAACTGTAGAGATAAAACCAGCAAAATGATAAACAAAGATTAAGACAACAGCAATTGCTACCACTCCAATAATTCCTGCAATTAAAGTCGTCTGCAATGTATCATCTCCAAAAGATGCTCCTACCGTTTTTGAAGATACTTCAGTCAATTTACTAGGAAGAGATCCGCTATTAATCAAATCAACAAGATTCTCTACTTCCTCTTCTGTAAAATTCCCCTGAATAATGACATCACTAGCAAAACCTTGAGATACAGTAGCCGCACTTAAGCAATTAGAACCACTCGTGCCACAAGTTTCCTTATCATCCTCATAGCTATCCGTCATTGCATTAAAATCTAGCCAAATAACGATCATATTTTCATCATAATCCTTGACTTTATTAGTAACCTCATAAAATTTATCTTTATCTTTTACTGCCAATAAAACCGCAGGATTACCAGAAGAATCCTGACTAATCTTTGCTCCACCTGATTGCAACACATCACTAGTCATCAATAAATTATCCTCTGTGTCTCTAAATGTTAAGGTAGCAACAGTCGACAATTGTGCCCTTGCTTCCTCAGAATCTGTAACTCCTGCCAACTTAACACGGATTTTATCATTTCCCTCCAAAATAATTTCAGGTTCAGTAACACCTAAACTATCAATACGTTTACTTAAAGTTTTATAAGTCGCTGTCAATTTATCACGAGTCATCTTAGAACCATCGATAGATTCTACTTTATATAAAACCTCAAATCCTCCTTGTAAATCTAATCCAAACTTTAAATTATTAAATAATGGAATAAAAGAAAAACAAATTCCAATAACAAGCAAAATAAGAATGGCTGTAATACCATATACCTTTTTTTGACCTTTCATATAACTCACCTCAATACATCATCTAAATTACTATCAAAATACTGTGTTCTTCTAGTTTTTGTTACTTTGCCCTTCAAATACTCGTCCAGTTTTTTTATATCAACATGTAAAATATCATCTACAATATCAGAAAGCATCAAATCATGTGACTCTTTCCATTTTGCTTCAATTAAATAATTCCAAATATCCATATCAGTAATATAAGGAAAACCTAATCGATGAATCTCTTGCTCCTTCGCATGTAAAGCCGGAGTAACACGCTGATATAATTCCTCTTGAGTAGAAAATTCAAAATCCATAATAGACATCACATCCTTTGGAATTACTTTCATTATATCGAAAATAATAAAATTTTTAAAGTAGAATTACTGATTTCTTAAAAGAAAAATGAAAAGAACGACTCTTAATCCCTTGAATCGTCCTTTTTCGCTCTTGGAAAACTATGAAAATATACTTCTTTTAAACGATCTGTTGAAACATGAGTATAAATCTGCGTTGCACTAATACTCTCATGTCCCAATAATTTCTGAACGGTTAATAAGTCACAACCTTCATTTAACAAATGCGTAGCAAAACTATGTCGCAACATATGAGGAGAAATATGTTTATTTAAACTTGTTTTAGCAATTACTTGATCCAAAACATAACGAACTCCTCGCTCTGTAATCACTCCCCCACGTTGGTTTAAAAATAGATAATCCGAATGATTTCGATTTAATTTTAAATAACCATCATGTAAATATAAATCTAAACTTTCAGCACAATAATCTCCGTATGTAACATAACGTTCCTTATTTCCCTTTCCAACAACTAAAATTTTACGACTACCAAAATCAATATCCGAAACCTTTACTTGCACCAGTTCTCCAACCCGAAGACCTGTAGCATAGAGCATCTCTAATAGCAAGCGATCTCGTTGACCTAAAGGTGTTTTTAAATCTGGAGCTAAAAAAAGTTCTTCTAATTCATTATATTCAAAATATCTTGGTAATTTTTTTTCTCTCTTTAGTCCTTTCAATAAAGAGAAAACATTATGATCTAAAACCTTCTCATTTACTAAATATTTATAAAATCCCCGCAAAGCACTAAGCTTACGATCAATAGAAGTATTATTATCTTTTTTTTCCTCCTTCAAATACATTAAATAAAATCTAAGATCCTGATATTCTACGGTAAGAAACGATAATCCTTCTCTTTCTAAATAAGCAAGATATTCCAAAATATCCTGTTCATAACTAAGAATTGTATAGTCAGAATAATTTTTTTGATATTTTAAATAATCTAAATATTCATTAACATACTTCGTCATATTTTTTACTAAAAACCTTTCCTTCTTTGTTTTCCTCTTTGTCAGTAAAATAAGTGGAAGAATAATCTACCGCTCTCTGATAAGCTCTAGTCCAATAAAACACTCGATCTAAGCTCTTAGAATTTTTTAAACAATTAGAAACCTTCTTTAAATCACTGCGTAATTCTTCTTCTAAATACAAAGTATTTTCATTACGGGCATAAGCTTCATGATACATAGAATTATGTAATGCATAAAAATAAATAGCCGTAAGTTCTTTGTCCCGTAAACTACATAAAAGTTTTTTATCTTCCTCATTTGGATAAGAAGTAAAAAAATCAGTTCGAAAATGAACTTTAGAAGAATGAATAGTAAAAACATCAACCGGCAAGTCATACAGATTCAATAAAATTTGAGATTTCTTTTCTTTTTCAGATGGTTCTATCACAGAATGAACAACATTGATAGAAGAATCTAAAACAGAAGATTCTGCTTTTTCCAAATATTTTGATTCAGATAAATCATCAAAAAGACTCATCTGCCCCTCGATATAAGAAGGATCTAGTTCTAAAAGTAGTCGATCATAAATCTTCTTTCTCTCAGAATGAAGCGTATCCAAAAATGACTGCTCCCCCTTATCATATTGATTAAAAGCATCCACCACACTGCGAATTGCAAAATAACTTTTCAAAACCCATGACTCTTTAAATTTAAATTCATATGCTGGTCCAGATAAATCTTTTAAACTATAAAAATAATCAACGATTTTTCTCGGAACCCTAGTACTGTCATGATAAATAAACGAAGAAAAATCACGACAATAAAACATTTTAGAACAAAATTTATCATAGAGCAAACAAATTTGATTTCGAACATCAGATTCTTTCTTATTCAAAAAAGAATTTGCAATCTCCCTGAAAGTAATCATACGCTCATTCTCGATTGGAAAATCCTTCTTTGGATTATAAAGAACTTCACAAGTATAAATACAATTTTTCCCATTCTGCTTCCCAACTTTAGCAATAAAAAGATCTACATCATCACTCGTAAGATAACCATTAGAATACATGCGTTGTATCATTTCCGAAGAATTACAAAATTGAGTCGTTACCAAATCGATAGCAAACAAATCATTAGCTCTTAACTGTTTTCCTGAAGCATCTTTCCCTAAAAACCATTTATCATTTAACTTTACAATAGAAAAATCATTTTTCTGGCGATCTCTTGCAACCAAAAAATATTTTCTCAAAGAAATCACTTCCCTCTTCATTGTAACATCAAAATTACAATTTTGCTTTCTTCTCCTTTGGAGTACTTAAAAATTTTCCAATTTCATTTCGAACAAATCTCGTATAAAAATACCCTTCATCTCCAGAAAACATATCATGAAAAGTTCGATCAAACCCCTTCATACAAAGTGCAAAATCATCTAATGCCAATCCCTGATAATAGTAAAGTGAATCTGCCTCATTAAAAGAAAAAGCATACAAATCATGAAGAAAAGGAATAACTCCATCTTTCTGCAATGAAATTTGAATATCACGAAGAAAATTCATTTGATCGGCATTAACTACCTGACTAGAATAAACCACATCTAATTTCTGCTTAGATAAAGTATCATACTCTTCTGTTGGATAAAAAGGTAAAGAAGAAAGTGACATATCCAGTGGAGAATAACTAATATAAAAAGAGCCATCAAATCCAGAAGAAGAAAAAAACTTTTGATATTTAGGATAGCAAAAAACATCCTCTGCCGAAGAAAAATTTTGACAAGTAAATTGATCGAACTCTTTTAAACTCATCTCTTCCAAAACCATTTCCTTGCCACAATTATAAACGAATTGAACTTTCATAAAATTTCCCCCTTTTAAATTTGAACACATTATACCATAAAATCTAAAATTTTACAAGAAAAAAGAAACCTAATGGTCTCTTCTAGCATCAAACAAATAATAAAAACGAAAGAAGAAAATGTGATATAAAAATAATAAAATAGATAACAACACAATAAAAATACAATGAAAAAAAGTAAGAAGTGTATAACTAAGAATAATTAATAGAACCAACAAAAGTACCTTATTTTTTACAAAATGATACAAAAGAATACAAATAGCTACGAAAAAAATAGAAATAACGATAGGATAAATAAAATAAGAAGCAGAAAAAGAAATCTTCCCTAAAAAATAAAGCGATAATAAAGAAATATACAATAAACGAAATAGAATAAGAAATAAAAGAAAAACCACAATTTTAGATATCATCCATTTTTTAGAATTTACCCTTAAAAATACATTACAAAAAGAATGAGATACTTCATAAGAGTAAAAATGATAAAATAAGTAAAAAATTAAGAAGAACTGATATAAAGATAAAATCATTCCTAAAAAACTAACATCAGAAACCATAGGATATCCAATTAAACTCAAAAAATCAGATTCCTGATAACCTTGTGTTAAAGATAACTCATAAAAAACTAAACATAAACCTGCTATGATAAAAAGCAAATAAATATAAAATTGATTTTTCTTTAAAGTAGTCTTTAAAATTCGATACTGCAATTTCATAATAATTCTCTCTTCTTTCTTAAGGATAGATAAAATAATATTCGTACAATAAACAACAAAACAAACAAATAAAGAATAGAGCAAAGAAGTTCCAATCCGAAAGAAATATATTCCGTACGAATAAAATAATAATGATATAAAAGAGGTAAAGACCAAAAATGAGAAATCGCCCGTGAAATACTTGGTACAATGAAATAACCAAGAGCAAAAATAGCTACGAAAACCATTAATACTTTCTGACGAAGCATATGAAGTAAAAAATAAAAAACAACACCGAGTAATGGCAAAAAAAGAAACCCTCGTATAATAAAAAACAAATCATAAAGAATAGGTAATACTGAGCCATCTAGAGGATAAATAGAATAAACAGCTTCACTTACCATTGAAAAATTTCCAGCAGAGAAAACAACGGCACCAGCAAACGCTAATAAAACAGCTACGAAATAAACATATAGCGTACAAACAAAAATAGTTTTAGCATGCTCCAAAAGCATTTTAGAATACTTTTGATAACGAAGAATATAATTATAATTTCTAGATAGCTTTAAACTAGTTTGATAAACCACTACTCCAATAGAAAAACTTACCATAATATTAAAAAAAGAATGGGTAAGAATCAAATATAACTTCTCCCATAGATTCATTCCCAAAGAACCAGAAAACATAGCAAGGATAACCCCTAATAATAATAGCGAAAAAATAAAAAGAGAAGACTGCTTAGATAAATAATTATCAATACGAAAAGAAGAAAACTTATTTTTCATATTCCTTAACCTTTCCATCATCAAATTGATAAATAACATCTGCTAATTGAAATAAATCTTCTTTAATATGCGTACTAATAAGAATAATTTTTCCTCTTTCCCTCTCTTTTTTCAAAAACTCTATCAATTTTTTCACTGTCTGCTCTTCTATACCATTAAATGGCTCATCTAAAATTAAGATCTGAGGATCCTCCATAATTACCTGAGCAATTCCCAGTTTCTGTTTCATACCCAAAGAATACTTTCCATACTTCTTATCCTTTTCCTCAAGTAAATTTACAATATCTAAAGATTTTAAAATATCGTCAGCTGTAATTTTATGCTGAATATCAGCTAATAATTTTAAATTTTGAAACCCAGTCATATCAGGGAAAAAAGAAGGCTTTTCAATCAAGGCCCGTAAAGATTCTGGAAATTCCTTTTTTTGATTATAATTGATTCCATCAAACAAAACTTCTCCTTCTGTTGGCAGATAAAATCCACAAAGAAGTTTCAAGAAAATACTCTTCCCTGCACCGTTTCTACCATATAAACCATAAATATGCCCAACATCAAAAGTAAGATTAATATGATCAATAACTACCTCCTCTTTAAATTTTTTGGTCAAATTCTTAACTTCTATTTTCATAATTTTTCACCTGATATAAACTGCCAGCTACAAGAGAGAGTTTGTATTTTACTACTGACATATTTATCATATTCCTTTTCATATTTCTCTCTAATTATCATATAAATATATTTTATCTGCTCTTATGATTTTTCTAATTCACAATCCATGATCAAACTTTCCTGTTTACGATACGCAAAATAAACTGCGATAAAAGATAGTGCCATAAAAATAAAAGCCATAATCAACGGACAGAAAAAAGAAACGTGTGTTTTATAAGTAAAAATACTCATAATATTAAACATAATTCCCAAATTTGAATGCAAGATATTAGAAAATAAAATTACATTAAACAACACTTCTAATATAGCCTCAATTCCAAGAAAAATCAAATAAGAAAGAATAACAGCCAAAAAGTAATTATGTTGTTTTCTAGCAACGCAAAGGCAAATATTCACATATAAGAAAGAATACATAACTAGCACCAATAAGTAGCAGCTAATAAACAATCCTGGATTAGAAACTGTTTGCTCATCCCACAACATACTACTAGCAAACAATGCATAAGAAGGATCAAAAGTCTTAGTATAAAGAAAGCATAGCAAAAAACCAACAGCAACAACAAACGGCAAAATCAAAACGGATTTATAAGCTTCAAAAAACAAACGAAACTTAATCTTTTGATAACTCCGCCGTTGAATTTCCATAGCGATCATATTATTCTTTAAATATTTACAAATATAAAATAATGATGGAATAGCAAGAAACAAAAACAGAAAACCTACAACGCCAAGAGCGAAATCTCCACTAATTGTTGTTGTAATCATCGAAAAAAAATCCATCTTCAATTCTACATTCTTTTTTGCTATTGCACAATATTCTTCATAATTAGGATCAATATTATCTCCCATAGAAAGACAAAACTCCCATGCCTTTTGTTCAGATTCCACTCGTTGCTCATTCCAATTCATAAAATTAATAATTGGAATAATCATGAAAATTAATAAAATAAAAATAGAGATAAAAAACAAATAATTATTTTTGATTTTTTGAACCATTCTACCACTTCCAAATATTTTCTAGAGAGTTTTTATATTCTAATATCAATTATTGATTAATATGCCAAGTACCAAAGTGATCTGTATTAATTAAAGAAAAATCAATTCTTCTCAATTGCAAACGATAAACACCAGGCTCTGAAGTAAGTGTAGTATTAGACATTTTTGTTTGCCCTATCTTAACTGAAAGTTCACCACTGCCATCACCATTCTGATGCAAGAACCGAACACCAATCTGACAATCAGTGCAAGGATTAGTTAATGCAGTTCTAGTGCTACGATTATAATAAGTTTGCGTTGCCCAAGTGTTTTTTTCATAAAAACTAGTAAATTGTCCATCATTTCTTTGTAAAGTTGTTGCAATCTCCACAGATGGATAAACAACATCAGCAAGTACTAAACAACCATCTAAGACAATAGCAACTGCTAAGGTTATAAATGCATATTTTAAAAGTTTCATAATTGTTCCTCCTTTTTAATCAACTACAAAAACTCCCTAGTCTATCAATTAAAAATTAGTCCTAAGATAACTATAAGCTTACTATAGCAAAAAAGAAAAAAGAAAAACATCGATTACCTTATCTGTAATAAACACCACCTATTTTTGATAATTAAAATATCATAAAACTAATTTTGACAAAAAAAGCGCAAAAATAACAATATTTGACGCCTTTTGAAAAAGAAGATATCTCATTCCTTTTTATAATCACATTCACTACATTGAATATGACCGTTTTTTTCTACTAAAATACTTCCGCATTCTGGACATTTCTCAGGGATTGGTTTATCCCAAGAGGCAAATTTACATTTTGGATAGTGGTTACAACCATAAAAGATTTTTCCTCTTTTCGTCTTCTTCTCTATAACCTTTCCATCACATAAAGGACAGTCCATAATTTCTTTTTCTTCTACTGGCTCCTTCTTTATAAATTTGCATTCTGGATAATTAGAACAAGCTGTAAACTCCCCATATCTGCCTTTGCGAATTACTAATGGACTACCACACTCTGGACACTTCTCTCCAGTTTCCACAGGAGCCTTCTTTTCCATATCACTAAATGCATCTTTTACTCTCGGTTCAAATAACTGATAAAATTTAGATAAAACATCATTCCAAACCAATTTTCCATCTGCAATTTCATCTAACTCTTCTTCCATATCCCTCGTATACTCTACATTAATTAAATCACTAAAAAATTCTTGAAGTTTATCTGTTGTTTCAATTCCAATCTCTGTGGGTTTAAACTTTTTATCTTCTATAACAACATAGCCTCGTTCTTTAATAGTGTCAATCGTCTTAGCATAAGTAGATGGACGTCCTATTCCCAAATCTTCCATTTCTTTAATTAATTTTGCTTCAGTATAACGTGCAGGAGGTTTCGTAAAATGCTGTTCAGAACAAACATCTTTTGTAGTCCATTCTCCCTTTTCTGAAAATTCTGGTAAAACTCGATCCTCGCTAGATTCATAATCTGAATATACTTTCAAATATCCATCAAAAATAGAAACTTGACCCGTAGTTTTAAACTTATAATCACAATTATCAAAAACAACCGTAGTTTGCATAACTTTAGCATCTGCCATTAAAGATGCTAGAGTTCTTTTATAAATCAAACTATATAATTTGAACTCATCAGAAGAAAGGTACTCTTTAATTTTAAGAGGTTCTCTTAAAATGCTCGTTGGTCGAATTGCTTCATGCGCATCTTGAACATTTTCTTTTTTCCCACTTTTTTTAACAACCCCAAGATATTTTTCACCATATTTTTCTTCAATATATTTCATCGCCGGACGAATAAAATCATCCGATAAACGAGTAGAATCTGTTCTCATATAAGTAATAAGTCCTGTGGTCTCTTCTCCTAAATCGATTCCTTCATATAATTTTTGTGCGATCATCATAGTCTTTTTAGCAGAAAAGCCTAATTTAGTAGAGGCCTCTTGTTGCAAAGTAGAAGTAATAAAAGGAAATTTACTTTTTCTTGATTTTTCTTTAGCATCAATTGATTCTACTATATAAATATCACTTAATTGTTTTAAAACATAATTCACATCTGCTTCATTTTTTAACTCAATATCATCTGCTTTATACTTAAAAAGTTCCGCATCAAACGCAGGAAATTTAGCAGTAATAGTCCAATACTCTTCGGGAATAAAAGCCTCAATTTCTCTTTCACGATCAACGATCAATTTTAATGCAACACTTTGAACTCTTCCTGCACTTTTAGCACCAATCTTGCTCTGTAATAATTTAGATAAACGGAAACCTATAATTCGATCTAAAATTCGTCTAGTCTCCTGGCTTTTTACTAAATGATCGTCAATTACAGTTGGATGCTTCATCGCATCAAGAACTTTATCGTGTGTAATTTCATGAAATAAAACCCTTTTATAATTTTCATCCTTAATTCCTAAGGCATCTTTTAAGTGCCAAGCAATTGCTTCTCCCTCACGATCTGGGTCGCTTGCAAGATATACCATATCGCTATTCTTGACATCCTTTTTTAACTCTTTAATAACATTTCCTTTTCCTTTGACTGCCACATAATTCGGCTGAAATCCATGTTCAATATCAACACCCAACCCATAAGGACCCGACGTAGCCAAATCACGAATATGTCCTTTAGAAGAAACAACTTTATAATCTTTTCCTAAATATTTTTCAATTGTTTTACTTTTACTAGGACTTTCTACGATTACTAAATTTTTGGTCATCAAAACACATCCTTTACTAGAAATACTTATACTAATAATTACTCTGTTTGTCAATAAATTATTTTCTTTTCAACAAACTTTCATTTATTAATATAATACCAATTTTATTTAACTTTCTTCAAAGATAAATGATGATTTTTATCTTGAAAATATTCCATTGCAGAAAAACAACCTGGAAATTTTTCGGTAGAAAAGTCTTGTTGATATAATTGCGTACCCATAAGAATCATGCCTAGATCAAAAACAGGTTCTCGATTATAAAACAAATTATCTTCCTGAACAGAAAATATTCTATTAAAAAAAATATGACAAAATTTTTCACTAAAAAAATACTTTTCCTGAAAATAATCAAAAAAATCACGTTGATTCTGCTCTAATAAAGAAAAGACCTGTAAAACAGAGGGTCTAGAATTTAATAATTCTTGACGGACATTAGGGGCAATAAAAAAATAACCATAAAGATTATAAACACCAAAATAACGAGCAAATAACAAACTAAAATGATAAAAGTCTGTATTTCGATCTATGAATAATTCTTGCTCTACAAAATATTGAAATTCTTCTTTAGAAGAACTACGTTTCAATAAATTTAAAACTTGTATTCCACCATTTCCATTAGTCCCAATAATCATTGAGTTTGAAACATTAAAACTCTCAGCCTTTTTTCCATAAAATGAAACAATCAAAGAGCGCATAAGATCTTCGAACATCGCCATAAAATATCAGTCCTCACTTGTATTGTATTATGTTTGTTTTTCCAAATATTCTTTCACAGGGCCATAACTTCTCCGATGCTCCGGAATAATTCCATAAGCATCAATCGCCTCCAAATGCTTCTTTGTAGGATATCCCTTATTATCTTTAAAGTCATACATCGGATATTTTTTATCCAATTCATCCAACATACGATCTCTTGTCACTTTAGCAATTACACTAGCAGCACTAATCGTAATGCTTTTCAAATCTCCCTTAATAATAGAAGTTGTTGGAATATCCAAAGAAAGTGGCATAGCATCAATTAAAATATGCTGAGGTAAAATACTACAATTAAAAATTGCTTCCTTCATTGCGATCTTAGTCGCTTCATATATATTTACATCGTCAATAATCTTTTCAGAAACAATACCAATTCCAACAGAAATAGCCTGTCGCATAATTTCATCATAATAAAATTCTCGTTTTTTCTCACTCAATTTCTTAGAATCTGTAAGACCTTCCAAAGAAAAATGTTCTGGTAAAATAACACAAGCTGCAACAACAGGACCAACCAAAGGTCCACGTCCCACTTCATCTACTCCAGCAATCAATGATATTCCTTGCTTTCTTAATTTCGACTCAAAATAATAAGAATTCTGTGTACAAACAAGCATCTCCAACTGTTTCACAAGTTTTCTATCTTTTGCCTTGCTTTCCAATTTTTTCAATTCATAAGTAGCCTCTATATCAGCAAAATAATATCCATCAATACATATCGTATGACTTTTATCATAAAAACTTGTTGCGATCTCAAAAGAATCCCAAAATTTAATCTCTGTACCAAAATAACCTAACTTGACATCCCAGGATAACCGATTATAAAATTCTTGACTACAACTGAGATCGATATCACCAGTTTCCTCCATAATCCCTTGACACACCAAACTAGCACCACTAATTATAATATACTCTTCTCTATCTAACTCTAAAGAATTTAACTTTTCTAATATTTCTTGTTTTCTCATACTATACCTCAAATCTAATCTTATTTTATCATAATTAGAACAAGAGAAAAATAATTTTCTTATTTCAATCTATCAAAAGTAATCGGACCAAAATAGCCATTCTTAAAATCCCTAATAATCAAATTAGAAACTTTTGTATAATCTACAACTCCACCTTTACTAAGAGCACCCCTACGACTTGCAATCGTATCATATGCTTCAATCAAATCATCATCTAATTCACTAATACCATATCGTTGCTCCAAAGACTTAGGATATAATTCATATAATTTTCTCAAAATAAAGCCAGCAATCTGATCTTCATTCAAAATTTCTTCTTTAATAGAAGAAAAACTAGCTAAAATATGAGCAGACTCTTGATCTTCTTGCTTAGGCCATAAAATACCGGGAGTATCTAGCAAATCGATATTCTTATGAATTCTAATCCATGACAAACTCTTTGTAAAACCCGGTTTATTGCCAACACCAGCAGATTTTTTACCAACCAAACGATTAATCAATGTACTTTTACCAACATTAGGAACACCAAGAATTAAAGCACGAATATTGCGAGGTTTTAATCCTTTTTCTTTTCGTTTTCTATTCTCTTCTTCTAAGATAATCTCACTGACATCAACAATTCTTTTTACATTGGTTCCCTTCATTAAATCAACAGGAATTACTTGATATCCAAGTTCTTCATAATACTTAATAAATTTATCTGTTTCTATCTTATCACACAGATCATATTTAGTCATAATTAATAATCTAGGTTTATCTTTTATTAAATCATCAATATCTACAATCTTAGAAGATTTAGGCATCCTAGCATCAATAACTTCATATACAATATCAATTAAATTTAACTTTTCACTAATCTCTCTTTTCGTCTTAGCCATATGTCCTGGATACCATTGAATCGGACTATTGTTCATTTTTTTCACCACTTTCCATATATATATGAAGATTAATTTCTTCTTCTGTTGGTAATTTATCTAATATATTCTTAGGTAACTGATTATTTAATTTATATGTTGAA
>CALVQX010000024.1 GCA_944358405.1 uncultured Bacilli bacterium
TTTTCTTGTAATATTTCTAATATCTTTTTTCCTTTACTTTTTTCTTTCATATAAAAATCTCTCCATTTCTTCTATTTTATCATGGAAAGATTTCTATTTTACACAGTTTTATTTACAGACTCTCTAAGGATGCTCTCCCAATGTCATTTTTGATATTCTTATTACTTATTAATTCTTATTTTATATAGCTTTAGGCTTTTCTTCATTTTTTAATTCGCCGTCATAAATATAATTGGGATTTTTAATGATCTTTTTTTCATCTTTATTGATGTATCCTACAATATATTGATTATGTATTACATATTCAGGATTGAATGCACCTTGTTTTAAACCTTGACTTGTTCCAGAAACGGATATATTTTTATCAGGATTTCTAGCAACAATATTTTCACCATTTGGAACAGCAATAACAACTACAGCATGTCTTCCTACATTATCATAGCCGTATGAATAATTTAATATTTGTGCTAGCGATAAATTTGCTTTGGCAGTTCTTTCTATTTCATTATATTGCATGTATAATCCTTTATTAATAATATTTTCAGCATCATCCAAGCCTTGAGCTCCATGATAATAATATGTAACATTTTTATCTTTTTGATCTAGTAATTCTTGTAATTGTTCTATATATTCAGGATATCCCATTTTAATTTCATCAATTAGAAAACTATTTCTCATATTATAAACTTTTTTTATGTATTTATTTTTAATTCTAAACATATTTGAAAATTTAGGTAATGACATAAAAAATTCTAATTCATTTTTATATTTTTTCTGTTCTTCTTCAGTTAACAATGTTGGTATTCGTGAATCAGTAAATGGGTTAAATTCATTGTTAAAATTTGAAAAATCAAATTCTTCTTGTTCTATTAGTCTGCATACACTATTATCTAGTGCTTCCATTTTTGAAGCAATGTACTCTCTAGTTAGTTCCATTATGCTTATCGTAGGATTATGCATAAAATCCTGATTTATTATTGAATCAATAGCAAGGACTCTTTTATTTAATGGCATATTTTCTATTTTACTAATATTATTTATAAATTCTTCTTCAAAATTATTTATATCATTAAAAGATAGTTCAATTTGATTTTCTTTTTTTACTTCTTCTACTATTGATTTAAAAATAGTATTAGCAAGTGAATTGATATTCTCACTATAAGAGATATTATTTTCATCACATCTAGTCTTTAAAAGACGAAGTATTTTACTATACATTTCATCGGTTGTTTCAATGTAACCACTATATACCCCTAGTAAATAACTTTCGGGATAAATACTTTTTTCAATTATTTCACTCATAATATTTCTTTCTCCTATTCATTAATTCCTAATATTATTTGATTTACCATGACTAATATTACAATGTTTTGATATTAATAGGTTTGTATTGAAAACATTCTATTGCACATAGTCTTATCGTGTTATTTCTATAGTAATTATATTAAAAATTCTTTATTTTTTAAAGTTAAAAAATTATATTTATATAGTAAGAGTATAATAGATAAGTATGATAGGTTTAAACATAAATGATTTAGTAACATAATGTAAATATTTAAAATCAATAGTTTATGCTGTGATTATTATTAGATATTGATAAAATAGAATATAAAAGAATCATCTTTTTCTCATACTTTTTCATTGAATTTGATTATAGAAAAATTATCCGATTAAAAGCGAAAGAAAAAACACTAAAACTAGTGTTAAAAGTGTGTATATTGATTAAAGTTTGAATCTTAGTGTGTATAGTAAGAGAAAATTGTCAAAAGCAATTTCTTTTTGTATTTAATATTGATTAGAAGAAAGAGAAATAATTAAATCCATATTATCGTCTTTTGCCATAATATTTTTATGGAGTTTTCCACATTTTTCACAACGATAAATGATTTTATAAGTATCTTTAAATTTTTCTATATTGATTGGTTTTAATTGTCCTAGACAGGTATTTTTTCTATCTCCTGGCATGATATCTACATGTTTTGAGTAAAGACAAAAAGGACAATGATCTCTTGCGGTATACCCTAAGGGAGAAACTTTCCTACCACAAGCCTCACAAATAAATTCTTCATCTCGCATTGTAAAGTTTTTCATAACATCACCAAAAATATTATAACATATTCCTACTTTGTTTAAAATGAACGAGAGATAAACTAGACAGAAAAAGAAAACAAGTGATAAAATGAAAAAAAGGTAGGGATACTATGCACTATGGTGGAAAAGCAGACTCATTATTATTTTTAAGAGGAAATAAAATATTAGTACCAGAATTTTTTATCATCACCAAGAATGATTATATTAATTTTTTAACAAAAAATAACATTTATTCAGAAATAAAAACTCTATTTTTAAGCAAAGAATATAAAAAGATAAAGGAATTAATAAAAAATCAACCTGTTACACAAGAATTAAAAGAAAAAATCGAGGAGAATATTTTAAAAATAAATAGCAGATTCTATGCCGTTCGTTCCTCAGCAACCAATGAAGATGGGGAGAATAAGTCCTATGCAGGTCAATATGATAGTTTTTTAAATATAAGAAAAGAAGGATTATTTGAAAATATCAAGAATTGTTGGTGTTCTTTATATAATGAAAACGTAATTTGTTATAGCAATGATTTTGATATTTATGGAATGAATGTAATTATTCAAAAAATGATACAACCAAACTATTCTGGAGTGATATTTTCTATAGATCCATCTTCAGAAACTAGAAATTATACTATTATTGAAATGGTAAAAGGGTTAGGAGAAAAATTAGTTTCAGGAAAAGTCATTCCGACGAAAATTTTTATAAGAAAGAAAACAAGACGAATTGATTTAAAATTAGGAAATTTAAACATAGAAAAGAAAACGATAAATCAGTTAATGGAAACCGTAGAAAAAATAGAAAAAATCTATAACAAACCAATGGATATCGAATATGCGATCACCAAAGATAATTGTTATATATTGCAAGCACGCCCAATTACTGCTAACTCTCAGTTACCAAAAACGTTCGACTTATCTTTAACTAGACAAAAATCAATTATAGATATAGAAATATATTATAAAGGAGAATATGAAGGGATTCAAGCGATAACAAGAAATCTATATTATTTCAAACCATTATTTATTTATAACAATGAAGAAAACAATGTATCTATTTATTATAATGGTGTAGACTTAGAAGAATTACCAGAACCAATGTATTATTATTTAGATTTAGATTTTGACAAAACACTAAATTATTATGAAAAAATAAAAACGAATATTAAATATTTAGATAATATCATTGATAATAAAAAAAGTATAGAGTATAAAAGTTATATAGAAAAGATAATTGAAATTTATCCCTTTATTAGCTTAGGACAACTAGCTGGACATTTTAGCAAGATGACAAAAAGAGTAAAGGATTTATTAGTTGAGTTTAGAGAAAAGTACGATTACATTATATATAAAGCTATAGATTATTTAGTGTTAGCAGTAAAAGAAAAATTACCAAAAGAATATCAAGATTATATAGATTTTCTTAGATTAGAAGAAGTAATAAATAATAACTTACCTAGTATAGAAGAACTAGAAAAAAGAACACAAGGATATATATATTATAATGATAAGCTATATATAACAAAAGATTACAATCAATTCTTTTGTGAACATAATATTAGTATTGATGCTTTAGAAAATAATTTATTAACAGGAACATTTACGTATTTTTCAGGAGAAAAAATAAAGGGGAGAGTCTGTAAGATAATGAGTGATAAAGATTTTTCTGATTTTAAAGAAAAAGATATTATTGTAACACCAATGACATCTCCTAAGTTTTTAAGTATCTTAAAACATTGTCAAACAATCATTACAGATGAAGGTGGAATCACATCTCATGCAGCTATCATTTCAAGGGAATTAAAAATACCATGTTTAGTAGGAACCATAGGAGCTACTAAGCATTTATCAACGGGAGATATTATTGAAATAACGCCAAGAGGAGAGATTAAAAAAATAGAATAACTCTTCAATAATTAAGAAAGTTATGATATTATTAAATCATTGATATAAAAAGGGAGAACTTCCTAGTAGGATGATTTTTATCGGTTTGTAATAAGGAAAAGAATAGGGTGTGAAGTATGAATTTTAAAATAAATGAATTTGAAGGACCATTAGACTTATTACTTCATTTAATCAAAGAAAATAAAATGGATATCATGAATATTGAAATTGAAAAAATAACAGAACAGTATATTTCTTATTTAAATGAGCAAGAGAAAATGAATTTAGAGATTGCTAGTGAATATTTAGTTATGGCTTCTGAATTAATTGAGTTGAAGTCTAAATTGCTTCTTCCAAATCAAAAATTAGAAGAGGATGATAGTGAAGAAGTTGATCCGAGAGAGGAATTGGTTCAACGTTTATTAGAATATCAAGCATATAAAGAAGTTACTAAGGTATTGCAAGAAAAAGAAGAATTACGAAAAGAAATATATACTAAGTCTCCAGAGAATATTAGAAATTATATTGATGAGTCTGTAAAAATTTCTTCTGATGTTACTTTAGATGATTTAGTTCGTGCTTTTCAGATGTATTTGACTAGAAAGCAAGAGGAGAAGCCTTTAAAAACAAAGGTTACTATGAATGAAATTTCTGTTTCTTCTAGAAGACATGAAATAAAAAATCTTTTGAGAAAGAGAAAAAGAGTTTCTTTTTTTGAGTTGTTTCCTGTTGTATCTAAAGAATATGTTGTTGCTACATTTTTGGCTATTTTAGAAATGGCAAAAAGTCAAGAACTTCATATTATACAGGAGAGTATGTTTGGTGATATTATTTGTGAGGTGGCCCATGGAGAATAAGGCAGTATTAGAAGGTTTGTTGTTTGTTGTTGGAGAAGAGGGACTTACGTTAGATCAGATTGAAGATGTATTGGAGCTTTCCGAGGAGGATTCTAAGGAGTTATTAAGAGAATTAAAACATGATTATGAAGCAGAAGATCGTGGATTGCGTATTGATTTTTTAGGTAATAAATTTAAACTTACAACGAAATATGAGCATCGAAAATATTATCAGAAATTGATCGAAAATCCAGAGACTAACGTATTAAGTCAATCTGCTTTAGAGACTTTAGCTATTATTGCTTATAATGAACCTGTTACACGTATACAGGTTGATGCTTTACGTGGCGTGAGTAGTGTTCAAATGATCCGAAAACTGGTTGCAAAAGGATTTGTAAAAGAAGCAGGTAGAAGCGATCTTCCAGGAAGACCTATTTTATATGAAACGACGAGTGAATTTTTAGACTATTTTGGTCTTTCTACGATTGATGATTTGCCAGATATGAATCACTTTATTCAGGAGATTGTTGAAAAAGAAGAAGATGAAGATTTAGATTTATATACCTCTAAGTATCGTGAAGAGGTTTAATTTAGGGCATAGGAGGGTTTATGTTTAGTGATATTTGTAATGATTATGCAGTTGTTAGATTTTTAACTATCATTAAATCTAGTTTGGATATCATTCGAATTATTGGTCCAATTTTATCAATGGTTGCTCTTGTTTTCTTTTTTATTAGATTGATGGGAAACCCAGAAGATAAAAAAGTAAAAAAAGGTTTAACTAATAGCATTATTGCACTAATCGTTCTTTTTTTAATACCTACTATTATTAATGTTACTATTGGTTTGGTGGTAGGTGATTTTTCTTTACAAAATTGTTTAGAACAGGCAGAACGGACAAATAATCAAGTGGATTATTCTCAATTTGCAGATGGTTATATTTCTTCAGGAAAGGAACCTTCGACGATTATTACTGATCCTGATGATTATGATGAGGGTAGTACTTCTGATGTAGTAGTTACAGGTAATTTCGTTGATGTTGCTAATGATGTTTGGTTAAAAGTAGTGAATGGTAATTTTTCTTATCGTGCTATTTATAATAATAAAACGTATTATAATCAAATCCCTATTACTAATAATTATATTGATTGTAGTGGATTTGTTTCCTGGGTACTTTATGAGTATGGTTATAAAGAACAATTTGGTGGAAAACAGAAGAAGACAATTGATTTTATGGAGACTGATTGGACTAAATATGGTTGGCAAGTAATTGATGTTGCAGCAGGTGAAGATGTTAGTGATAAAATTCAGGAGGGAGATATTTTGGTTCGTGCGGATCGTAGTGGCAGTGGCTATAGTTTTGGTCATGTAAACATTATTGCTAAAGTAAGAGGAAGTAAAATTTATGCCTATGATTGTGGTTCTGAGTCTTTTTGGAGAAATTCGTCTGGAGAACCTATCGATGCGAGCTGGTTTGTAAAGGATAGTAGACCAGGAAAAATTATTAGAGTAAGTTAAAGGATTTATCTATTTCGTCATACAAGTATTTCTATTTTGCTATATTTTCTATGGAATTTAAAAAAAATGTTGAATTCATAAAAAAATATTGTTATAATTTATTTGTATTGCTCGTATGGCGGAATTGGTAGACGCGGTAGACTCAAAATCTACTTCTAGCGATAGAGTTCCGGTTCAAGTCCGGATACGAGCACCAGATTGATAGGAAACTCGAACTTTTCATTCGAGAGTAATAAATATTAACTAGAAGTACCGTCTAGTTTTTTTGTTTTTTGTTATTTTAGAATGGAAGTGAAGAGTTTTTTATGAAAGTAGAAGTAAAAGAATTAAAAATTAGTAATGAATTGCAAAGAAAGATTGATATGATATGCAGATTTGCAGGTGTAAGTCCAAACCTAACAAGTGGATGTGTAAAAAATATCAAAGGAACAAATATTGCCTATGTGAAACCTCATATCTTATCAGTTAATGGAAATGACTATTTATTATTTGAAGAATGTGATGATGTATTTATAAATGGTTATTCCAAAAGGATTAAGTTAAAAGATTTAGAAAGGTATTTGAAAGAAACTAAATAATTTAATTTAAAACTAGGCGTACAAAATAAGGCGTACTTTGAGGTTAAAAGTATGGGACTTTTGTACTTTTAATCTCTCTTTAAAAAATTAGAAAAGGAGAGATTTGAAAATGAACATCGATACAAGAATTGCAGGGATTTACATTAGAGTGAGACACTCGACCAAGCTCGTGAAGGATTTAGTCTAGGAGAACAAGAAGCTAGATTAAAAGACTTCTGTAAGGCAAAACAATATGAAGTATATAAAGTATATGCTGATGAAGGAATAAGTGCTAAAAACGATAAAAGACCAGCATATCAAAGTATGATGAATGATGTTAAGAATGGTACTATTAATGTCATTGTAGCATTTAAAATGGATAGACTTACTCGTAGTGTCTATGATGTCGAAAAACTAATGAAAATAGTTAAAGAAGCAGGTTGTGATATAGATTGTCTAGCAGATGAATTAAATACTACAACATTCAATGGTAGAATGGTTATGAGAATTATGACAAGTGTATCTCAAAATGAAATAGAGAAATGTTCTGAAAGAACGAAGCTAGGAATGGTGGGTGCTATAAAGGCTGGACACATTTCGAATCGAAATCCATTAGGATTTAAAAGAGAAAATAAAAAGTTAGTAGTTGATCCACTTACAAAAGATGTTGTTGTAAGAGTTTTTGATTTATATTTAGAAGGCAAAAGTCATCAAACGATTGCTAATATTTATAATCAAGAAAAAGTATTAGGAAAAACAAATTGGTATGATCCTACCATTCAAAAGATACTTGCTAATGAATTATATAAAGGAGATTTTGTAAATGGTAAAAAGACAAAGAATCCTACTTATTATGAAAATGTTGTAGAACCAATTGTATCAAAAGAAAAATGGAATAATTGTCAATCACAAAAACAAAGAAATGCTAGACATTATGAAAGAACAGCTACTTACCTTTTTACAAATAAATTAAAGTGTGCTAATTGTGGTTGTTTTCTAGGTGGAAAAGCAACCACAAAACAAAAAACAGGCAAGAAATATTATTACTATCAGTGCAAAAAATGTAAAACAAATTATAAAGAAGTTGATATATTAGAACTTCTTGCTATGCAAATTATTGATTTAGTAAAATTAGATGATTTAATGAATAATTACTATACTCCTTTTATCAAATCAAAATTAGATAATAAAGAGATTGACTATGAGAAACAAATTAAAGAATTAGATAAACAACTAGATAGAATAAAAGCCGTTTATATAAAAGGTATTGTGAAAGAAAATGAATTTGAAAAAGAGTTTAATCATATTGAATATCAAAAACAAGATTTATTAAAGAAATGGCAAGAACAAAAGCAATACGAATCATTGAACTTTACAGTAGATGATTTACTAATATTAGAAGATAAACAACACCTAGATATTTATACTCGACCTGAAGAATTTGTTTTAGGTTTATATAATTGTGTTCAAGATTTAACTAGAGAGAAAGCTCAAAAATTAATTGCTACTTATATTGATAATTTAGAATTACAAGTAGTAAATAATAAATTAGAAATCAAGAATATCAATTTTAGAGAAGATTTCTTATGTTCTTTAGTAAATAACCATAACGAATATGGTATTCCACTAAATTACTATCTATTTAGTGATGAAGATGGCTTTAAAATACCAATGAATCATGGAGGAAAAACTCATGAAGAAGCCTATAATTACTTTGAAAAACTAAAATCAACTATTACAGATAATTGTAAGTTAAATTATTATGAAATTGAAGCAGATGAACAGTTAGAAGATGTCGGGTTTATTCCTAATGGAGATTATGAAAAAGTATTAAGATTAATTGTTTTATGGGCTTCTAAAAGATACAATGATAAAACATTAAGACTAGGTGTTATTACCCTAGACTTAGAAAGTGCCTTACTATGTCGTGTAAACAGGATAAAGGAGGCAAACAATGAGTTATGCTATATTTAGATGTGATGGTGTAAAATCATTAAGTGATTTAACTAATAGAGGTAAGCATAACAAAAGAGAAAAAGAATCTTATAAAACAAACCCGGATATTAGAATAGAAGATAGTCATAAAAATATTGAACTTATTAAGTGTGATAAAAGATATATAGATAGATTTTATGAAATAACAAAAGATTATCGCTTAGAATTTAATGAGAGAATGAAAAATGGATCTGATAGAAAGAAAAGTTTTTATCAAATGGTAAATAATTCTAAAAGTGTTGTTGCTGATGAAATACTTTTTACAAGTGATAAGATATTCTTTGATAGTTTATCGGAAGAAGAACTAATGAAATGGACAAATACTGTATTAGATTTTGTTTATGAAGATATGGGTTACAAAAAAGAACAAATCATTCATTCTACCTTACACATGGATGAAAAACTCCTCATATTCATTTAGTTGTTGTACCACTTGTTAAAAAATTTGATAAACGAGTGAATAAAGAGAGATATTTTATTTCTAAAAAAGCATATATCAAAAATAGTATTCATCTAAGTGAATTACAAGATAAATATTGTAATCGTTTAAATAAGAATGGATTTAAACTAGAAAGAGGTCAAAAAAATACAGGTGAAAAAAATCTTACTCCAAAACAGCTGAAACAAGTAACAAGAATGTTCAATAAAGATTTAGATAATGCCAAATGGGAATTAAATCGTAAATATAGGACACTCATTAATAAAATGGAAAGCAAAACTAAA
>CALVQX010000025.1 GCA_944358405.1 uncultured Bacilli bacterium
GAAAACGATAAGATCTATACATAGAGAACCTCCTGATGAGAACACTATATAATACATTTGTTCGTATGTTAAATATTTTTTATCAAGTTTTCAAATTTGCATTTTAATAAAGCAAATTCCTTATTAACAAAAAAATGTAGACTGTGTCTTTTTTAGACTGTCTACATTTATTGTGTCACTTCATTTTTGTGTCTACTTCTATCTTATAGATTCAATTAGCTAAGTTCTTTTCTTTTTATTTTTCCATTAAGCATTTTACAGTTCTAACCATTTGTGCGGTATAGCTCATTTCATTATCATACCATGCTACTACTTTTACTAATTGTTTTCCATCGACTTCTAGTATCTTAGTAGATAATCCATCTACTAATGCTCCACAATGTCTTCCAATAACATCGCTTGATACAATTGGATCATCTGTGTATTGTAGAGTTTCATTTTGTGCATCTTTTAAGGCTTGGTTAATCTCTTTTTCGGTCGTATTTCTTCCTAGTTCTAATACCAAATCAATAACTGAACCTGTTGGTACTGGAACACGCATTGCTGTTCCGTCCAATTTTCCATCTAGATTAGGGCAAACTTTTCCTATTGCTGATGCTGCTCCGGTAGAAGCCGGAACAATATTTGCTGCGCAAGCTCTTCCACGACGTGCCTTAATTCCCTTTTTATGTGGTACATCTAGGGTTGCTTGATCATTAGTATAGGCATGAACTGTTGTCATATATCCTTTTGTAATACCAAATACTTTATCTAGCACATCTACTACTGGTGCTAAACAGTTCGTAGTACAACTAGCAGCGGAAATAATTTGTTCTTCTCCTGTTAATGTTTCATGATTGACATTATAAACGATTGTTTTCACATCGCCTTTTGCTGGTGCTGAAATGATTACTTTTTTCGCTCCAGCATTGATATGAGCCATCGCTTTTTCTTCTGATGTAAATTTACCTGTACATTCTAATACTACATCAATATCTAATTCTTTCCATGGTAAATTAGATGGATCAGTTTCAGCATAAACTTTTACCTTTCTATCTCCTACGACAATATAGTCTTCCTCACTATGAATTTCATCAATCCGATAGTTTCTATGATTGGTATCATATTTTAATAAATAGGCAAGTTGTTCTGCATCAGTTAAATCGTTAATAGCAACAATTTCATAATTTTTATCTTCTTCCATTAGACGAAAAGCAAGTCTTCCGATTCTTCCGAATCCATTAATTGCTACTCTTATCATAATAATCCCTCCTTTATTTTCATTATATAGTTTTCTATATTTTCTTTCAATATATTCTAAATTTTTTTACACTTTTTTGTCGCAAAAAAATATCCACAGTTTTTGTGGATAATGGTTTCTAATTTTATTTAATCCTTTAGTATCTGCTGATTAATAAATTTTGTTACCCCATCTTCTTCATTGGATAGGGTAATATAATCTGCCTGTGCTTTTAATTCCTCCATAGCATTGTCAACAGCACAGCGAATTCCACAGGATTTGAACACGCTAAAATCATTTATATGATCTCCAAAGCAAATGATCTCTTCTTTTTTTATACCAAGATAATCTCTTAATTTGGTAATGGCATTTCCTTTAGAATTATTACTTTTTACAATATCTACCCAATATAGGTCATCGTCTTTCCTATGATTTCTTACTAGACTAAAGGATTTGTTTTCAATACTATATTTTCCGCTAGCTTTAATTTCTTCTATAAATTTTTGCATTGTTTCATAGTTTTTAGTACCAGCATACACTTGAACAATTTTTTCTTGTTTTTCTTTTAATTTTTCTAAACTTAGACTATCTTCTTGTTCTTCTTTTGGAGTGTTTTCATTATAGTATCTCTTAGTTATAGCATTTAATTTACAGTTTATTTGAAACCTTTTAACTAGATATAGTATTTTTTCTATGTCTTCTTCTTTTAATTCATCTATATAGATACTTTCTTCTCTTTCATAGTTATAAACTAATGATCCATTATTCGAGATAACAATTGGAGTAATTTTTAAACTTTTGCTTTTGTCGACTACATAACTATTTGTTCTCCCAGAACATAGTATTACATAAATTCCCTTTTTTACTGCCTTTTGTAGGACTTTTTTCGTATATTCTGTTATTTCATTCTTGTTATTTGCAATTGTCTTATCAATATCTAATACTATTAATTTTATATTATTCAGATTCTTATTCATGAAAACAACTTCCACCAATAAATTCTCTTAAAATAGAATCTTGAGGAATCGCATCGGCTGGAATTGGTAAAAATAAGCGAAGAAAGTTGATTAATCTTTTTGATTCTTCATAGTATGGAGAATCACTTGGTACCGAATATAGTAATGGTTCTACATAGGTTTTTAATACTCCGATTTCATAAATTAGCGCAGAGTTAATTGTAAAATCTGCATCATCTTGAAATGGAAAGATGTATTTTTCTTCTCCCCGGCGTACACTATCCCATATTTTTAGGGTATGTTCAACATTGTAGCCTCTTGTTCTATTATCACGAATTATTCTTCTTAGTAGACGGTTATCTGTCGTTGAAATTCTATTATGATCATCCATATTTAGTTCTGTTAAAGCAGAGATATAAATCTTATACTTTTGATCTCTAGAAATATTAGTTAAGATTTTATTGTCTAGGGCATGGATTCCTTCAATTACTAAGATATCTTTTTCTTCTAGTTGCATCTCCTGTTTAAACTCTTTTTCTCCTAGAGAGAAATTATATGTTGGAATCTTTACTTTTTCCCCTTTTAATAAACTAGCAATTTGTTTATCAAATAATTTTAGATCAATTGCTTCAAGACATTCATAATCTGGTTTCCCATTTTCATCTAATGGATTATCTTTTCTTTCTACAAAATAATCATCCATAGATAATACTTTTGGATTTAGACCAGAACTTTTTAAATACATACATAGTTTTCTTGAAGTTGTTGTTTTTCCAGAAGAAGATGGTCCTGCCATTAAAACTATTTTAATTTTATTTCTTTTACTATTAATTTCTTTGGCTAGAGTTAATAATTTATTGCTTTGTAGCGTTTCGTCTATACGAATTAAATCATTTATCTTACCTGTAGAAACAATTTTATTTAAATCTACGGAGTTTTCTATATGCATGATTTTAGCCCAATCTCTATATTCTTTAAATACTTCAAACATATGAGGATGATGTTCATATTTTTTTATTTTGTCTTTAATGTATACTGTTGGAAACTGTAAGATAAAACCATTATCTTTGATATAAGTTAAATCAAAAGCACCTAGTTTTCCAGTAGAATCAGGCATATAATTATAAAAATAATTGTAGTAGTTTCCCAAGCGATATAAATTTACGTAAGTATTGGTATTATAAAGCATTACACCTGCTTTGGCATAATCTTTCATCTCTTCAAAATATTTCATTGCCTCTATTCGATCGATTGTTATTTTGTTTATTGGCATATCAGCTTCTACTAAAGATTTCATCATTGCTTTTATTTCTTCTACTTTAGATTCATTTAATTTAAAATTTGCTTCTATATAGATTCCTTTATCTAAAGAATGTTGCACAACAATATTGGCTTTTTTTCCATAAAGTCTTTTTACTGCATAGATTAAAATATAGGTTAATCCACTAATGTGAGAACGGTTTCCTTCTCTTGATGTTAGATCTAAAAATTCAATATTTGCTTTATCCTCTACTGGTTCAAATAGCTCTTTTAATTGATTATTCACTCTTGCTAGAAGAATCGGGTAAGCAAACTCTTTTTGGAATTCTTTAGCAATTTCTTGTAAAGTTACTCCTTTACTTAATTGATATTTTTGTTTATTTATTGTTATTTCAATCGTTTCAATCATATATTTATCACCCTTTTTATTTTCTGATATTATTGTATCATATTTTGTCATATTCTCCTATGAATATTTTTTATTATTTACACTATAATAGAAATGGGTGATCAAAATGAACTTAGTACCGGTAGTCGTAGAAAAAGAATTAGATGGAGAAAGAAGTTATGATATTTTCTCTAGATTGTTAAAAGAGAGAATTATTTTTATTAGTGGAGAAATTAATGATGCCCTAGCCAATAGTGTTATGGCTGAACTTTTATATTTAGATTCTATGAATCATGAAGATATATCTATTTATATTAATTCTCCAGGGGGATCTGTATCGGCGGGTATGGCTATTTATGATACGATGAATTTTGTTCAAAGCGATGTTTGTACGATTTGTTGTGGAATTGCAGCTAGCATGGGGGCATTTTTACTTTCGTCTGGTGCTTTAGGGAAAAGATCTATTTTACCTAATGCAGATGTTATGATTCATCAGCCATTAGGAGGAGCAGAAGGACAAGCGACAGATATTAAAATAGCATCTGATCGTATTATCGATTTACGAAAAAGATTAAATCGTATTTTAGCAAAAAACACACAGCAATCTTTAAAAAAAATAGAACGGGATACGGAACGTGACAACTATTTAAATGCTGAAGAGGCGATTCAGTATGGTCTTGTTGATCAAGTAATTCATAAGATCAAAAAATAAAGTTCAACTATGTTGAACTCAGGCTGTTGACAAAGTCGGTTTTTCAAACCGGCTTTGTCATACAGCCTTTTATATTTCCCACAAAAATATAAAAAAAAGAGCAATTTTAGGAAATTTCTATCTAAAATTACTCATATTTTGACATTTTTCTACCACTTTAAACCAACTAAAATATTAATTTTTTAAAATAGGTAGTTTGTCAACACTCTGAGTTCAACTATGTTGAACTTTTAATTTTTTCTGCTAATTCTTTGATCTTTCTAAGGCGATGATTTAGTCCTGATTTTGTCAGTGGCTTTCCAGTTTCTAGTGTGATAATTTCACTTAATTCTTTTAATGAAGCTTCTGGATATTTTTTTCGATATTCTAGAGCTTCTTTTGTTTTTTCATCTAATAATTCTATGCTAGCACTATCTTCAATTAATTTGATTTGTTCTAATTGATTTGATGCTGTTGTAATTACTTTATCCATATTTGCTTGTTCACAATTATTTAAGCGATTGGTTTCATTTTTTTTCTCTCGATATATTCTAACATTTTCAAAATATAATACAGCTTTGTTAGCTCCTAAAATTTTAATATAATCACTGATTTTTTCTGCTTCTTTAATATAAATCATAAAGCCTTTTTCTCGACTTAAAATTTTGGCATTTAGATCAAATACATTTAGTAGCTTTTGAATAAAAACTGCTTCTTTAGGTTGAGTAATTAATAATTCCATATGATATCTAGAAGTTTTTGGATCATTGATGCTTCCTGATGCTAAAAAAACACCTCTTAAATAAGCTCTAATTTCTTCGTTTGCTCCTACAATATAAGTAGGAGGAACCTCTAGATACTGATTCTTTTGATCTATTAATCCTAAATCCTGTAGAATAAAATCTACCTTAGAATCTAATATTAGCGAATATAATCTTTTTTTACTAAGGTTTGTACTATCTTTGGTCTGGATTTTTAATTTTACTTCATAAATCATCTCAAAAAAAGATGTTAATCTTTCTACGGTTAATGGATTTTCTGTTGTTAGATAAAACAAGTCATGTTGATATTCTCCATTATTTCTGATAAACCCTGATAATTCAGCAATAGTTTCTGATTTTGTATTTTTTAATGTTGATATTTCTTCTTTAATTTCTACTGTGTATGACATGATTATTCCTTTCTCATCAGATAAGAAAAAATTAGCGAACTTAATTTAAAACTGTTGTGTCTTAATGTATTATCTTCAATTGTACTTAAATTGTCCTCGATCAATTCTACTTCCATCTTATTAAGCTCTTCATAGTCTAGTTTTACTGGATCCTTTCGTTCCGCTGTTGCGTATTTTTCAGCTATTTTTTTATCTATTTTACTGTTGCTAGCTATTACGACATCTATTTTTCTATCTTCTAAATACTTATTCAGTAATTTTATATGATCGCTTACTGTAAAATTATCTGTTTCTCCTGGTTGCGTTACGATATTGCATAAATACATTAATGGTGCTTCACATTCTTTTATTGTTGCTTGTATTTCCTTGCAAATAATACTTGGTAAAATACTGGTATAGAGACTTCCCATACTAAAAATAATTAAATCTGCTTCTTGAATGGCAGTTAATACTTCAGGTAACACTTTTGGCTCATCTTTATAATAAATTTTTTGGAATTTGTGATGAGCTTTAGTAATTTGTTCTTCACCTTCGATAACATTCCCATCTTGATCTAATCCCATCAAAGTTAAAGAAGAATCTTCTGAAATAGGTAATACTTTATGCTTCACATCAAACAATTTACTTAGTGATGCAATTGCCTCTTTCAGAGATCCTGTAATATCTAACATAGATGTTAAAATTAAATTTCCCATGGCATGGCCATCTAAATCACTAGATGTGTGGAAGCGATATTCCATCATCTTTTTGATTGGCTCATCTATATCTGATAAGGCTGTAATTACTTTTCTTATATCACCTACTGCTGGAGTATTGAATTCTTTTCTTAACTTACCTGTAGAGCAGCCATTATCTGATACTGTAATTATCGCTGTAATTTCTACAGGGAATTTTTTCAGTCCTTTTAATACTCCGGATATTCCGGTTCCCCCTCCAAATACTACTACTTTTTTATACATCTTTTCACCTCTTTTTTATATAATTAATTCCCTCTACTTTTGCTGGCTCTACCTCTTTACTGTATAATCTAGGATCTTGTGGGGTGCTTTTTTTGATGTTATAGAAGAAAAGAATAAATCCTGCAATGATTCCTATGATGGATACTAATTGCGCTACTCTTATTGGTCCTAACATTAAGGAATCCATTCTTGCTCCTTCTATTAATGTTCTTCCAATTCCGTACCATATTAAATAAAATCCAGTTAGTTGACCTTTTTTTAAGTATTTATATTTACGAATAATTAATAATGATATAAATCCTGCCAAACACCAAGTAGATTCATAGAAAAAGGTTGGTTCTCTGTATTCTCCTAAAATATACATTCCACCAATGATGAAATCAGGGATTCCTTGTGATTGCAGTTCTTGATAAGAAGTGATGCCACCATAAGCTTCTCCATTAAAGAAGTTTCCCCATCTACCAATTGCTTGGCCAATGATCAAACCTACTACAATAATATCTAACATTTTTAAAATATTTACATCATGTTTTTTACAATAATAAACAATGAATATTAAGGCTGCTATAATTCCACCGTGAATTGCTAAACCACCATTCCAAATTTCTGAAATTTCTATAGGATTTTCTAA
The DNA here is from genome assembly GCA_944358405.1 of uncultured Bacilli bacterium. Lineage (GTDB taxonomy): Bacteria > Bacillota_I > Bacilli_A > RF39 > UBA660 > CALVQX01. Next base: position 7,276 of record CALVQX010000025.1, read on the forward strand.
ATAGTAACCTAAATTAAACAATACAAAGTACAATCTTGCTCCAATAAATCCAAATATAATGGAATTGAAAATTAAATTAATTAAAAAATCTTCATCAATTTCTCTTTGCTTTGCTTCTTGAAATATGACCAAACATCCTACGATTAAGCCTATAAAAATAAATATTGAATACCAATATATTTGAATTGGCCCAAGATCAATTGCTACTCTATCCATGCTTTTTTACCCTCTTTATTATTTTTCTAATAATTTCTTCCATTATAAAATTCATTACTGATAGTAATATTGCTATAAATAATGCTATATAAATACTCTTTAATTGAAAATGGTCTTGTAGTATCCAGTCTGCTAGTTTTAATATAAATAAGTTAATGAATGGATAAAATAATCCTAAGGTAATTCCAGTGATTGGAATCGTTAGCGTTACTAAAATTGGTTTGATTGTTTTATTCAAAATATAAATAATTAGTACAATTAGTGTAGAGTAAAGAAAATAGTGATTTTTATCAATATGAACACTATCAAATAAACTAGTTACAGCAATAAAAACTAATGTGTATCCTAACATATATATCAACCAGTCTAAAATCCTATTGATTCGAAACTTTCCTTTTTCTTTAATTACTAAATGCATTATCTCACCTCTAAAGCATCTTTTTCAAAAATTGTCCTGTATAGGATTTTTTTACTTCAGCAACTTCTTCTGGGGTACCTGTTGCTACAATGGTTCCTCCTCCATCTCCGCCTTCAGGTCCTAAATCAATAATATAATCTGCTACTTTTATTACATCTAAATTATGTTCAATTACTACCACTGTATCTTTATTATCTACTATTTTCTGCAAAATTGCAAGCAAGCGTTTGATGTCATCGGTATGAAGACCTGTGGTTGGTTCATCTAGAACAAATAATGTTTTTCCGGTGGCCTTTTTTTGCAATTCTTTTGCTAATTTTACACGTTCTGCTTCTCCTCCTGATAGTGTTGGCGCACTTTGTCCTAGTTTTATATATCCTAAGCCTACATCTTCTAATACTTGTAATTTGTGTTTAATTTTTGGGACGTTATCAAAAAATTCTAATGCTTCGGTTACTCTCATATCTAAAACTTGGGCTATGTTTTTTCCCTTATATTTTATGTTTAGAGTCTCTCTATTATACCTAGTACCGTGACACACTTCACAAGGTACATATACATCTGGTAAAAAGTGCATTTCGATTTTTTTTACTCCGTCGCCTCTGCATGCTTCGCATCTTCCACCTTTTACATTGAAAGAAAATCTGTTTTTTTCAAAACCATACATTTTAGCTTCTTTTGTTGTTGTAAATAGAGTCCTAATATCATCGAAAACACTGGTGTAAGTTGCTGGATTAGATCTTGGTGTTCTTCCTATTGGATTTTGAGAAATCGCGACTATTTTATCTAGATTTTCTATGCCTAAAATCTTTTTAAATTTTCCAGGCTTTTCTTTTGATTTGTAAAGTTTGTTGGCAATTTCTTTACATAGAATTTCATTAATCAAGCTACTTTTTCCGCTTCCTGATACTCCAGTAATACATGTAAATGTACCAAGCGGAATGTCGACATCAATATTTTTTAAGTTATGCTCACTTGCTCCTTTAATTTTTATGAACTTTCCGTTACCTTTTCTTCTCGTTTTAGGTATTTCAATACACTTTTTTCCACTCAAATATTGACCTGTAATACTATTTTCATTTTTCATCACTTCTTCTGGAGTTCCTGCTGCCACTACTCTTCCACCGGCATCTCCGGCACCTGGTCCAATATCTACTAGATAATCACAGGCTAGCATCGTATCGGTATCATGTTCTACCACGATTAGTGTATTTCCTAAATCACGCATTTCTAGCATCGAATTAATTAATTTTTCATTATCTCTTTGATGAAGTCCAATGCTTGGTTCATCTAATACATATAATACTCCTGTTAGATGAGAACCTATTTGAGTTGCTAAACGAATTCTTTGAGCCTCTCCTCCTGATAATGTTCCAGCGCTTCTACTTAAAGTTAAATACTCTAATCCTACGTTTGATAGGAATGTTAATCTTTCATTGATTTCTTTTAATACAAGATTGGCAATCTGTTTTTGTTCTTCGGTTAATTTTAGACTTTTGTATGACTTTAACAATTCCTTAATACTCATACATGTTACTTCATAAATATTTTTTCCGTCAATTTTTACAGATAATACTTCTTCTTTCAGTCTAGCCCCGTGGCATGTATCACATTCATACTCTACCATATAATTTTCTAACCATTCACGAATCCAAGTAGAACTTGTTTCCATATATCTACGTTCTAAATTATCAATAATTCCTTCATAATAATCTAGAGAATTCATGATATTTCCGCCTTTTGTGGTGTAATTAAATTTGATCATTTCATCAGAACCGTGAAGAATGATTTGTTGTTGCTTTTTTGTTAGTTTATTAAATGGTTTGTCCATATCTATTTTATAGTGTTTACATACGCATTCCAATTTTTTATAATAAATTCCTTCTTGATCATCGCTCAGTGTTTTAATACAACCTTCATTAAGGCTCAAACTTTTATCAGGGATTACTAAGTCTTCGTCAATTTGTAATTTTACCCCCAATCCTTTACAATCTGGACAAGCACCATATGGAGCATTAAAACTAAAAATACGAGGCTCTAATTCTGGAAGAGAAAACTCACAATAAGGACATGCAAATTGCTCTGAAAAAGTTAATTCCTTTTTATTTTCTCCCAATATTTGTACAATGACCTTCCCATTAGATAATTTCGTTGCTGCTTCTATTGCTTCAAATAATCTACTTCGAACTTCTTCTTTTAGTACAAGTCGATCAATTACTACATCTATTTTGTCTTTTTTATTTTTATCTAGAGTAATATCCTCACTTAAATCCAACATTTCTCCATTAACACGAACTCTTACATAACCGTCTTTTCTTAGTTTTTCTAACGTGTCTTTATGAGTTCCTTTCTCTCCATCGACTACTGGAGATAAAATAATTAGCTTTGTTCCTATAGGATATTCTAATACTTTATTTGTCATTTCTTCTACACTTTGTGAAGTAATTGGAATATGATGTGTTGGACAATATGGTATTCCACATCTGGCAAATAAAAGTCTTAAGTAATCATAAATTTCTGTCACAGTTCCTACCGTAGAACGTGGGTTATTGGAGGTTGTCTTTTGATCAATGCTAATTGCTGGAGATAGTCCTTCTATACTATCTACATCTGGTTTTTCTGAACCACCTAAAAATTGTCTTGCATAAGCAGAGAGACTTTCTACATATCTTCGTTGTCCTTCCGCATAAATGGTATCAAATGCTAAAGAACTTTTCCCACTTCCTGACAATCCCGTCATTACGATCAATTTATTTTTAGGAAGTTCTATATTTATGTTTTTTAAATTGTTTTCTCTTGCACCTTTTACTATTATTTTATCCATATACATCACCTGCTACATATTATAGCATACTTTTCAAAAAAAAATTTAAAAACTGAGCTATTTGCTCTAGATAGAAAAATAAAAATTAAGAATCAAATACCCTTAATTTTTATTTGTATTTATTTTTTATAAGATTAATTAATTCTATATTGTCTTTCCTGATAGAAATGATTCTAACATTTCTTCTATTGAATCAAATTCATAGTCTTTTCCGTACGAAGGATTGGAGGCATCACCTATAGCAAATTTATTTATAGAACCTATATATCTAAATGTAGTATCATCTCTTTGACCTAACCATAGCTCTTTGTGTACATCATTATACCATTCAAATAACAATAGATCATTACATGTTGTATAGTTAAAAAAATTATTATTCATTTTATAATATTCTACTAATTTTTTTACTCCATCTTCTGGCACATTATATTTTTTACAATTCTTTATAAATTCTTGGATTTCATTTTCAGTAGCTGGTATTATTTTTATTCGATAACATAATTTCTCTTTATATTTATAAAATAAATTATAAATTCTATTTTCCTCTGCTTTGCCAGAGCCTTTGTAAGTAACTTTTTCATAGGTAATTGGCTCTAAAATTGTATGATCTCCTTCTTTGATATTCCTCTCTAAATTTGAATCTGGATAGTTTGTTTCTAGCATATTCTTATACCTTTCTAATTTTTATATTGTAGATCCTTGCCTAGTTCAAAGATGTATTTATTTTAATTATTTTCAAATTATCAATTGGTTTTTATTTTATTAATGTTTTTTTGATTCTTTTATCTCTTCTGATACAGATACTGGTATCTGATAGCCAGTTCCTTGTTCTAATATCTTGTAATAAGTTTCTAAATTGGTATTTTGCTTTACTGCATCTTCCAAACCTTGATATTTTTCTTTTGATCTAGATAGATCTGTTTTTAGCGTTTGATTTTGTTTATCTACTTTTTGCTTTTCTTTACATAATATATCTATTTCATTCAAAAGAGATATTTCTTCTTTTGAAAACTTCTTAGCATCTACATAATTCAACTGATTATCAAATCTTTTTAATTGTTCTTCTTGAGTTATTTCTTCTTCACTTAATACTTCAGAATCTATTATGTTTTCTACATCAGAATACATTAATGGCATAAAATCCGCTGCTTTTTGATTATATATTCCGTTATTTAAACTAGAACAAATAAGAATACTAATCGGCAACTTTGCTAAGCAATCATTTTCAAAATATTCTCGCAATGCATGATTACCAGAACCAGAGAAACAGAAAATAGCACTATTTTCTGTAATAGAAATTAAAGCTTTCTTTTGATTGGTCTCTTCTAACCACTTTTGCAATCTTTGTGATATTGGTGTCATAACTTCTTCATCCATTGTGTCCATAAAGTTAATACAGGTTGCTTTTATTTCACTTGTATTTTGCATTGTTCCTATGGTAGTAAGTGAAATTTGTGATAATATCTCTTTTTGCTCTTGTTCAGTATATCCTAATGCAGTCATTTTTTTCTGTAACTTTTCTTCTGCTATTAAGTACGTTTCTGTTCCATTACAATAAGTCATAATATTTATATTTCTCATTTTTTTCTTTGCTTCTTCTATTGATATTCTGTTACCGTCTTCTTCTATTATCGGTTCTAAATAACGTTCTGCTAATTCTATTCCAGAATTTTCATATCGGTCATCTTTTTGAAATGTCATTCCTAAAAAACTGGCAGGAAAATCTTTTATGTCATATCCTGGTCCGTCTTCCTGAGTCGTTCGTAGACGTGCTGCTTGCATACCTTCTCTTATTATTCCAAAAACTGACTTCATATGCATATCTTGTGCAGAAATACATAATAAACATGGTCTTTCTATAAAAGGATTCTCTGTAGAGGCTATTTGATTCACTCCATAAAGATTTTGATTATCCTTTTTTGTTCTTTCATACATCGTAATCATATCTATTTCTCCTTTTTTACTTTGTAAGTACATGACCTACATAATTCTTCTATCGGTTTTCTATCTTGAAAAGACTTTTTTAGTTTTTGATATCTTTCTTTATTTTGTATGTCTTCTATTGATTCTTTGTAAATATTCCCTAAATTGATAATGCCGTTGCTATCTAGACAACATGGTACTACTGTTCCATCTACTAAAATCGCAATTTGTGTTTTTAGTGCATAACAATATCCACAACTTTTGTGATTTGTTATTTCTGGCCAATCGAACTTTTGATCTTTATCCACATAAATTGTGGAAGAAATTTTTATATTATTTTCATTCTGTAGTTTTTCCACTATTTCTGTGGATAAATTATAATAATTTTTAAGTTTTTCCACTATTTTTGTTGAATTTTTATCTAATATATTGTTTTTTAATGTCCATAAGCGATAGATAATCACAGTTCCTGGGGATAACTTTTCAACATTTTTGAATATTTCTTTTTCATAGTTTTCATTCCTTTGTTCACAGTGAAGAGAAAAATTTATTTTGTGAAGTGCTTTGCAGTCTTTTAATTTGTCTACTACCTTTGGAAATATTGTTCCGTTAGTTGTTAAATTTACATTAATGTTGTACTTTTCTGCTAAATCTAGAAATTCGATTATTTTGGGATGAAGTAAAGGTTCACCTTTGACATGAAGATAGATAACTTTTGTAACTTTAGATACTTCTTTTAGAATATGTTCAAATTCTGTTTCTGTCATAAAGCGTTTTTCTTTGGCAACAGGAGAACAAAAAGAACAATTCAGATTGCAACAATTTGTTATTTCTATATAGACTTTTTTATACTTATCCATTTTTCTTTTGACCTACTTTTTTAGTTTTTTGATGATATGGCTTAGGTTGAAACCCTTCGTTATCTCTATCAAAAATCATATAATCATATGCATCCCATAAAAATACAGAATTTCCATTTCGTTTTATTGTTGCAGTATAAAAGCCATTCGGTGATAAGTATATTCTAGTTGCAAACGTTGTTGTATTATCAAGATAGTTGCTAAGAGTATCGCATAATTGGTTACTCTTTATTCCATTTACTATAAAATGGATTCTAGCAGGTGAACTTTCATCTAATGTTAGAATTTCTTTTACGTAGTCACTGTTTGGCATTTTGTTTTGAAAGATTTCGTAAGCTACCCAGTCCCCTCTTTGAAATATATTTAGTCTAACTCTATCAAAACACAACTTTAAAGGTGTATTTTTGATAGATAAGTCTTCTAATACTTTTAAAGCAATGTACTGATCTATAATCTTTTCAGACTTTTGTTGTACTAAAGCAGAGTTCTTTTTTTCTCCGTAACGATAGATTTCTGTTTCTCTTGATATTATAGTTTCTACTTTTTCCCAGTATTCATTAGGGTCAAAACTTACTAATAAATCATTGGGATAGTCTCTTTTAATTATTTTTGTTAATTCATTTAAGTCTCCTGAAGTTTGATGCTCAAATATTTCATGTATTTTTTCTTTATTTTCTAATTCTCTTAATAAAAATTTATTTTCCATATCCATTTCCTGCTTTCATCTCAAATAGGATATCACGTAACTCCATTGCACGCTCGAAGTCTAATGCTTTTGCTGCTTCTTTCATTTCTTGTTCTATTGCCTCAACAGTTTTTGCTAGTTCTTTTTTAGTCATCTTCTTTTGCTTTTTATCTTTTGAGGTTGTATCCGCATTGCTAATTACTTCTCTTATTTCTTTTTGTATTGTCTGAGGAACAATATGATGATCTTGATTATATTTTTCTTGAATTTTTCTTCTTCTGGCAGTTTCCTCTATTGCTTGCTGCATAGAATCTGTTATTTTATCTCCATACATGATGACATGTCCGTTGGCATTTCGAGCACATCTTCCTATTGTTTGAATCAAACTTCTAGAACTACGTAAAAATCCTTCTTTATCCGCATCTAGTATTGCAATTAAAGAAACTTCAGGAATATCAATGCCTTCTCTTAATAAGTTAATCCCTACTACTACGTCATACTTTCCTATTCTCAAATCATGGATAATTTGTAATCTTTCTAACGTCTTAATTTCTGAATGTAAGTAGGCTACTTTAATATCTAGCTCTTTTAAGTAATTTGTTAATTCTTCTGACATTCTAATAGTTAGAGTAGTTACCAAAATACGTTCATTTTTTTCTATTCTATCTTTAATTTCCCCTACTAAATCATCGATTTGTCCTTCTGTTTTCCTTACTTCAATTGTTGGATCTAGTAGACCCGTTGGTCTTATAATTTGTTCTACATATTTACCGTTAGTATATCCTAATTCTATATCTCCAGGAGTTGCAGAAACAAAAATTGCTTGGTTAATCTTTTTTTCAAATTCTTCGTATTTTAAAGGCCTGTTATCTAGGGCACTTGGTAGACGAAAACCATATTCTACTAAATTCATTTTTCTAGCTCGATCTCCGTTATACATTCCACGCACTTGAGGAAGGGTTACATGTGATTCGTCTACTACTAATAGATAATCTTTAGGAAAGAAATCCATTAACGTAGTAGGAGTTTCTCCTTTTTTTCTCCCGGCCATTGGTGCTGAATAGTTTTCAATTCCAGAACAAAATCCAGTTTCTTGAAGCATCTCTAGATCATACTTTGTTCTTTGTTCTAGCCGTTCTGCTGCTACTAATTTATTTTCTGCTTTTAATTCTTCTAATCTTTCTTTTAGCTCTTCTTTTATTCTAACAATGGCATCCTGTAATTTTTGATCACTTACTACAAAGTGACTGGCAGGAAAAATACTGACATTTTTGACATTATTTGTTACAACACCTGTTAATGTATCAATCTCGCAAATTCGATCAATTTCATCATCAAAAAACTCAATTCGATATCCTGTTGTATTTTGATTTGCCGGAATAATTTCTAGAACATCTCCTCTGACTCTAAATGTTCCACGCTTAAAATCAAAATCATTTCTTTCGTATAACATTTCTACTAACTTAGCTAGCACTTGATTTCTTTCTACTTGTTCTCCTACTGTTAGTGTTAACATTTTATTTTTATATTCTTCAACTTCTCCAATTCCATAGATACAAGAAACACTAGCAACTACGATAACATCCCTTCTGGATAACAAAGCTGACGTCGCCGCATGACGTAATTCATCAATTTCATCATTGATAGAAGAATCTTTTTCAATATAAGTCTCCGTTGAAGGGACATAAGCCTCTGGTTGATAATAATCATAATATGATACAAAGTATTCCACACGATTTTCAGGGAATAGTTCACGGAGCTCTGAATATAGTTGCCCTGCTAGGGTTTTATTATGAGCTAAAACTAACGTAGGTTTATTCACTTCTTTTATCACATTTGCAATCGTAAATGTCTTTCCAGTCCCTGTTGCACCTAGTAAAACTTGCCCTTTTTTACCTTCTTTAATACCTTCTACTAATTGTTTAATAGCAACTGGTTGATCTCCTGATGGCTTGAATTTTGATTCTAATTTAAACATATATATCACCTTTTTTAGTTTTTTTATAAAATTTTTCGTGTAATATTCGTGTTATTTTTTTATTGTTCGTGCAATCATTCCTTAAAAAAATAGCTTAAGAGCATACCTATACGAATTTACACGGCTATAAGTCACAAACTTTAATTTTGAGACTAAAAATTACTAAGTAATACTAAACGTTAATTTCATAAAATATTCTATCATTTTTTTACTTAATTAACAATAGAACAGCATTATACTTTATATTTTAAAAAAACTTTTTTGAGCTAATTTAATAAAATTTTCATCAATAAAAAATAGTCAATATCTAATAATATTGGCTATCTATTACTTATTATTTTTTGGTAATTTACTTTGAATAAAAATTATTTTTAGTTATATAATATCTTTTTCGTCGTTAAAAATCGTCTTCAAATGTTTTTCCACTTGTTCTTTTGTGAAGGGTTTTGCTAAATAGTCACTAAATCCTTCTGATAAATACTTCTCTTTTGATCCTTCCATAGCGTCGGCGGTTAAAGCAATCACAGGAATATTAAAATCCGGGTTTTCTTTTAGTTTTGTTAATGTAATTTCTCCAGACATTTCAGGCATCATAATATCCATAAAAATTAAATCATACTTTTTTCCAGAATGGATTTTTTCTAAACATTCTTTTCCACTCCTACATTCATCGATATCAAAATTAAAACTAGATAAAACTTTATTAGCTACCTTTAAATTCAAATTGTTATCATCGACTATTAGTATAGATTTTTTGCTTGTTTTATCTAAGGTTAGTTCTTCTATCTTTTGTGTATTTTGAGAAATCAATGCAGAAGTATTCGTCATTCTATTTATTTTTTGGGGTATGGTAACCATAAATGTAGAGCCTTCGCCGAAGTGACTTTGAACAGTAATTTTTCCATTCATTAATTCTACTAATGATTTTGTAATTGCTAATCCTAATCCTGTACCTTCAATCGTTGTATTGCGGTCTTCATCAAGGCGATTAAATTTTGTGAATAGTTTATCAATATTTTCTGCTTTTATCCCTCTTCCTGTATCTTTTACAGAAATTATAAGATTACAAATATCATTTTTATTTATACATTTTATATTTAACTCTACGCTTCCTTCTTCAGTATATTTCATTGCATTGGTAAGTAAATTATTTATGATTGTTCTGATTTGTGATTTTGACCCTATCAATTCTTCTGGAATATCTTCTGCCATATTAATCTTAAATGTAATTGGCTTTTTGTCAATTCTTGGAATGATTAATTTAGTTATTTTATTTATTTCTTCTCTTAAATTATATGGTTTTTCAATAATCTCTACTTTTTCGCTTTCAATTTTACTAATATCTAAAATATTTCCAACAATTTCTAATAATGTCTGAGAAGCACTTTGAATATCATCAATATCTTCTATCACTTCTTTAGGAACTTGTTCCTTATAACTTGCAATATCCTCAGAAAAACCAACTATAGCATTCAGTGGAGTTCTAATCTCGTGACTCATACTTGATAAAAATTCACTTTTTGCATTATTTGCTTTCTCTGCTTGATTTTTGGCTAAATTCAATTGATTTATCATTTTAACATCTGGATTTTCAATCGTATGATACATAATTAGTAAAATATAAGAATAAAAAAATCCTTCAAATATTAGTTCGTGATAGGCATCTCTTAAAATAAATCCAACCAGATATAGTAAAATTAAAATTAAAAATGGAGTTATTTTAGTAATATTATTTTTTTTAAATAATAGATAAATTGTTAATCCCAAGAAAATTAAAAAACTAAATATTGAATAAGCAATAGCTACATTGTAAGATAGGTCTTCACCATCCAATACATTATCATAATAAATTACATTTAGAGGTAATATTAAAATTAATGCTATAGCGATGCAAGTTGCTAAATTTAGTATTATATTAACTACTTTTGCTTTTTGAATATTTACATCAAAAATCAAAAGGCAATATTTTATCGAATAATAATTTAATATTATCAAAACACTCATATATATCTTTTGAAAAATTTCTATTAATAAAAAATTAGCAGTTGTTTTTGCTATTATAAAAGCAATTAATCCGATTATGATAAAAATTGTATTTAATATTAGAAGTTTGGAGTATATATTAACCTCGTTATTGTTCATATGTTTTTTGGAATAAAATAATATCATCAACGTAGACGTTATCAATAAGCCAACCGCTGGCAACAATACTGCTCCCATTTTTATCACCTCTTTATCCTACCAAACTATCTATTTAATCTTTTCTTCAGTACATAGCTCATTTTATCTTTCATTAGAAATGCAGTATCTTTATTTACTTCCAAATTATTCAAAAATGAGAATACCTCTTCTTCTGTTGCTATGGTTTTGTCATGAAAGCTCTCTCTTAATGCATCTTCTAATGAAAAACCATAACCATAATTACATCTTCCAACAATATCTTTTTGAAATTGGTGTAAGTAGTCATTGGGAATTTCTTGGCGTTTTAATTTTGGTTGTGATTGCATAATATCCCATTTTAATGTGACTAATTTATCACGCAAATCATTCGTTAGTTCTTGCACACTTTTTTCTGAATTTTTAGAAATTGTATAGTTTTGACCAATATTAAAATAAAATGTTTTTCCGTATTGTTCTACTGCTATAGGTATTATTTCTGCCCCTGTTTCCTGAGCCATACGAACTGTTCCGTTAAAAATTTTCATTACAACCAAATTTGGAGAAACATTCCAAGCTCCTTCAGGATAAATTAGTAAATTTCCTCCTTTTTGTAAAAGTTCTACAGAGCGGTTATAAGCAATTTTTCTATCTTCTTTATCGGTAGTCTCCAAAGGAATAACTCCATTCATCTTCAGACCTTGATAAATTAGTTTTTTATAAAGTATTCCTGGATCTCCCAACATTAAATATGCAGGTTCTTTTATCACTTGAAATGTTCTTTGAATATCATTTCCTCCAATATGTGTACAGGCATAAATTCTAGGATTATCAGTGGCAGTATTATGTAAATCCTCTAATACAATTATGTTTTCTTTCGATAATAGTTGATCTGCTTTCAAAATTAGCGATATTAAAAAATGAATTTTCTTCCTAAATTCAATAAATTCTAATTGCTTTCCTTGATGATAATCATATTTTCTTAGTTGTGAATAATATTTTACCAAATCCTCAATAGCAGTATTTCTTATTTCTAATAAATTTAGCTTTTTAAAGTCACTCATATTTCCCTCACCCCAACTACTAAATATTTTGATTATTATATCATACTTCATAATTATTGTACATTTTTCGTTTGGTCATTCTATTTATTTCTTCTTAAATAATTATCCTTTAATCGTATTATTTTATACGTTATTGGTAATTTTTTTGATTTTGGAAAATTTTACTTGTATCAAAACACTTATGTTAACTTTCCATGAAATGTAATATGTTATATTACAAATATTTTAAGCAATAACAAAAACAATTCTTGTTTATCTAATTGTTGCTTCTATACTAAGTTTTTTCTTTCTTTAAGATTTTTGGAAATTATATTTTCTAACATAAAAAGGGAAGTTCCTTTCCCTAAATTACTTTATTAATGATTCCTATAATATTGGCGTTAATATTTTAATTAGTATTAAAATCATCTTAGAAATATGTATCAGCACATGCACGATTTATTGTTGATGTATTTGAAGTCTTGCCAGCATTTTTTGCTGAAATAGCGACACTATCATTTTGATAGTAAAGATGGTTGTCATTTTGGCCATTTAAGCAGCTTCTAATATTGGTGCATGATAATGAAACTCTGCCACTGATACAGACATGAGAAGTTTGATCATTCCATACACCATAACTTGCTTCTTTTTTATTACCATTAGATACAGTTAACCTAATCATACTATTACCATGCACACGTACACGACTTTGATCATTTGCACAAATAATACATCTATCATCAGTTGCTTTACTTATAGAAATCGAACCACCGGTCATATGAAATCTCGCTTTATTTCCTGAAAGAACTACTCCGCTTCCTCCTAAATCACCAGTTGAAGTAGAACTAATAGTTCCTCCCGTCATATTAAATCTTCCTTGATAAACACTGACTCCTCTGGAATATTTTGATCCGTTAGATCCTGAACGAAGTGTTCCACCACTCATATTAAACCTTCCATCTTCTCTTACATATACTGCTGAATTATAGTTACGTGCACCATTTTGGGATGTATACAGTGCCGAATGAACTATAGTGCCCTGGGATAGATTTAAAGTTCCGTCTACTATTATGGTATTCGTTGGTCCAGAATTGGCAGTAGAAGTCGTTTGAATTGTACCATTAGAATTAATATTTAAGGTGCTATTTTTCTCGACATAAATACGCCTAGAACTTAACGTAAGTGTATGTCCTTGCAAATTTAATGTAACATTTTTATTTTTGAGTTCTGGGTTGCTGCCATCAGTCAAATTTGCTGTAAGATATATGGTTCCACTAGATGTATTATTAAATGCATCTTCTAATGTTTTATAGTATCCACCATAGTCATTTTTATAATAAGCCTCATACAGTTTTGAAGATGTTGTATTGCAAGTTGCTCTATTTCCAGCATTATCATATACTTCGGTTACCGTTGATTTTAGCTCGCCAAATTCTGTCAGTTTATCGTCTTGATATGTTGTTTTGACACAACCACTTCTTCCATCACTACATGTTACTTTCCGATTTACTGATTTTGTACTACTTCCTGCCGGATAGTAAACAGTATAGGAAGACACATTGCAAGTAGGGTTGGTTTTATCAATTTTTACTGTTTGATTGTCAGGGCAAGTAGTGCAATGTCCAACATTGTCACAAACCGTTCCTGGAGAAACATTTGTAGAATTTGTTTCCCATGTAATTGTATAAGAAGCATTATCCTTACATCCACTACCGCTATCACTACATTTTCCTGTTAATGTTCTACTACCATTTGTCCAGGCATTATTTCCTCCGCTCGATGTACACGTTGGTGCATTTTTATCCACTTTTACTGTTTGAGTTGCGCATGATGTTGTATTTCCAGCATTATCTTGGATAGTACCTGGACTAATAGCATCATTTGTGGTTTTATTTATTTTTTTACTAACTTCTGTAGTTTTACATCCACTACCGCTATCACTACATTTTCCTATGATTGTTACGTCATTGGCCGTCCAATTATTACTACCACCAGAAACATTACAGGTAGGCTTCGTTTTATCAATTTTGAATATAGAAGCGTTGGACCAACCACTTGCTGTTCCTGCTTTATTTACAGCTCTAAGGCAATAACTTTTTTTCATATCGTTTTGATAAGATGTACCGCTAATAATATTTCCAGTCTTCTTTTTGCAGTCTTCTGAGTATTCATAATGGTCGATCCCAGAATAAGAACTAGATGAAAAATTTCCCCACCATAAAGTTTTATTCGTCCAATTTGTATCAGTCTTTATGTTTCCTGAACTAGAATCATACCGAATTTTTGAAGTTGGTATACTTGGTGTATCTTTATCGATATATACATCCACTTTACATTCCGTAGAATTTCCTGATTTGTCTTTAATCGTTATAGTTCCTTCTTTTGTATTTGTTTTAAATGTTTTAGAGTAACTTTCTCTTTCACATCCGACTCCATCATCAGAACAAGAAACGGTAATTTTTCTTTCCCCTGTAGTCCATTTTTTACTGCTACCTATAATGTCTTTGCACAATGGTGGAATAGTATCTTTTAATTCTTTCGTCTGTGATTTTTTTGAAACATTTCCATAAATATCTGTAGCAACAACAGTAATTTTTATTTTCGATGGAACATATTTTTTCAAAGATATCGTGACCTTAACTTCTCTTTTTAATTTTGCCGAAACGGTTCCTGTATTCTTCACTTCTACTCCATCTTTATAAACGATATAACTATAACTAATAATTTTGTCCGGATCGGTCATTGTTACTTCTGCTTTTGCTACATTAACGTCATTATTAAAGTCTATTTCTATTTCTGGACCATTTGCATAAGTTTCTTTTTTGCTTGTATAATTTGGACAAACTAAGTAGGTCATGTAACTATAATCGTTTTCTGAGTATTTGAAAATTCTGACATAGCTTTCATCCAAGTCACATGCTTTTTTACCATAATCTACCACTTCGCTAGTCAAATATTTTTTATCCTTTAATCTTTTCAAAGGAATCTTGGTACTCCTACCGATCACTTTTGGTAATGCATTTCTATTATCTTGAACATAACTTTGCCCAACTAATACTATATTTTTATTTAAAGAACTATAGTAATCCTTTTCCAACTTATCTAACCATCTAGTAGCGGCAAGAATAGCGATAGACATTAACATTCCTAAAATCGCTATTGCCACTATTAATTCTACTAAACTAAACCCATTTCTTTTTTTACCAAACAGCATAACACTCTCGAATGTCAATATACTTTTTGACATTTTCTTTCTCCTCTCAAATTATATTTCTACTACACAACTACGTAAGCTCTTATCTTAGAATAAGATTAACATTTCTTTTGTCAGAATGCAAGGAAAAATTTTTTTACTATACAAATTATTATTGTTTCATTTTTGATTGATAACTTTATATACTTATCTTACATTCTTCGTGATAAAACAATTATTATATATTTTGAAAAGATTGTTTTTTAATTATGTTCTTAGATTTTACTTTATAAATTATTAAATCACTCATAAAACAATTAAAAGATATTTCCTATTTGATTTTCGTATATTTCTTACTACTAGCATACATTGGAAATTTTTTGTTTTAGTTTGACATATTGTTTTTGGTCTTTTTTTAGCAATCTATGTTAGAATATTAATAAACGGTGATAATATGACAAATGATGCTTTATATTTAACGATCGCAAAAAAATTGAATTCTAATAATTTCTTTGATTTTATGGAACGGTATAATTTAACGTATAATGAGATGTTAGGAATTATTCAGTTTGGTATTTCTTCTAATATTTCTTTAGTTCAATGTTGCTATTTAAAAGAACTTTTAAAAAAAATGCAATGTTTGTTTAAAATTGAGGACGAGAAGATTGGAATTGTTGCTGATACACATATTGGTAGTCCCTTTATGAACTGGGATTATATTCATAGAGCGTATCAATTATTTGAAGAACAAAATATTAATACAGTCTTGCATCTAGGAGATATGTTTGACGGATACTGTGGAAATACTATTCCTAAAAATTCTAAAAAACGAAATCAACTAGTTTTTACATGCTATGAACAAATATTGGATTTTGCGAAGAATTATCCTAATGGTTTTGATACTTTTGTTATTTTAGGGAATCATGATGTACGACTTCATTTTCTTGGCATTGATGTTTGGGATTATCTCTTAGAAAAAAGAACCGATGTTTTTCCTTTAGGATATGGGAGTTGTTTATTGCAATTTGGTGACTTCCCATTGTTTTTGGAGCATCCTACAGACAGTAATATTTTGTCACTTGCTAGTTCTTCTGATCAAATAGTTTTGCGAGGACATTCTCATATCTTTCGATTAGATAAGAACATTGTTAATATTTCTTCTTGTAGTAATTTAGGCTTTTCTTATTCTTATTCTGATGCGATCGGTACTCCTGGATGTGCAATTCTTTCTAGAGATAAACACAAATTATTTGTAGATGGTTATATTTTCAGAAAAGATAGTACCACCAAAGAAATTCAGTACACTTTAAAAAAGAAAAATTGAAATATTATTTAATATATTTCAATTTTTTGTGTATTTTTATTTTATTCTCAATATTTGCCATACTCTAGCATTCATCAAACTAGATATTTCTACCGGTCCTAAAGTTGTAAATTTGAAGTTGTCATTCGGTCCACTGCCATTACTTCCACTTTGTCTTCCTGCATCATACCATTTTCCATTTCCTGCATATACATTTGTATGTTGCTGATTATACCATAAAACAACATCTCCTGCTTGTAGGTCTCCACTGCTAATTAAACTAGATGCTGTTTTATTTTCCCCATCTATATAATACATTTTTTCTTGCATTTTTTCTTTTGCATCGTTTCTGTAACTGATAAAATTATTGCTGTTTCTATAGGCTTTATAGAAACGATCTCCACTATCTAAAACTCCTACATCGATTAATCCCCATACAATATATAATGCACAGTTTGTAGACTTTGTAGAGGAATCTGCTTGCGAAAATGTATTTCTAGTATTGCTATTACTATAAGTCCATTTATTTCCGTTATTTTTATCTTGTATTACTTTGTGAGACATCGTGCTTAAAGAGTTTAAAAAAGCCTCTACTGTTGCAGTACCACCAATAGTTTCATTAGAACCATCTTCAGTATCCCCAGCCGATCCTTCATCATAATCATCAGGATTCGTTAAAAAATCCTTTTTTTGATCTTCGTTTTGCTCAATATAATTTGAATGTTCTAGTGCTACATTTTCTAGATTATTCCAACAATTTGCTAAAGAAAAATTATCATTTACTAAAAGCATGGTCAGGTTTATAATCACAGGAAGAATAAATAAGATAACAGCAGCAATTAAGCAATTCTTAATTTTAGCTTTTATTTTTTTATCTTCTGGATTCATCATGGCTTTGGTAAAATGTAAAACGAGACTTATAATTAATAATATTGGAGCTATTATCTGCATTATGGTAAGTGCAGATTTACAAATTCTTAATATATTAATTATTCCAGGATCAGAACATGTTTCTGAAATATCTAATAAGTAAATTATATAAAATCATCTCCTTTACAATTAGTTACCAAGTAATATTATTATAACTTTATTCAGATATCTTTTCAACAATAAAGCTAATAATATTGATATACTCTCAACCTTCTACTCTTTTTTACTTTGCTTTTATTTTGACAATTTATGCAATTGTTGGTTTATTATTAGTACCAATAATAGTTTTTTTAATACATTTTTTATTGTGTTTTTATTTATATCATTCCCTCAACTTTTTATTTATTTTTTTCTATTCTTCGTTATAATATTATTAAGATTAATATAGGAGGAGAAAATGAAAAAATATTTTACAAGTGAAAGTGTTACTGAAGGTCATCCTGATAAAATTTGCGATAAAATTAGTGATAAAATTTTGGATGAAGCTTTATTGCAAGATCCTGATAGTCATATGGCTATCGAAGCTACTATCAAAAATCGAACGGTCTTTCTTTATGGAGAGGCAATGACAAAGGCTAATTTAGATTACGAAAAAATTGTTCATTGGGTTTTAAAAGATATTGGTTATGGTGAAAATTTTGAAGTGATTCAAAGAATTTCTAAACAGTCTTTTGAAATTGGCTCTGCGGTAAAAAAAGAAAATACTTGTGCAGGAGATCAAGGAATTATGTTTGGATTTGCTTGCTCTGATACTAAAGAATATATGCCCTTACCTATTATGCTTGCTAATCAATTGGCAAAGAAACTTACGGAGATAAGGAAATCTAATCCAAATAGCTTTTTACTTCCAGATGGAAAAACTCAAGTAACTGTAGAATATGAAGATAACTTTCCTACTAGGGTTGATACTGTTATTATTGCTGCTCATCACAAACCTGATATTTCTCAGGAAGAGCTAACAGAATATATTATTTCTAATGTCATACTAGAAGTGATCGAGACAAAATTTATTGATTCTAATACAAAATTTTTAATTAATACAGGAGGTCCTTTTACGATCGGTGGTCCTGATGCTGACAGTGGTACTACTGGGAGAAAGATTGTTGCTGATACGTATGGAGGCATGGGACGAGTTGGTGGAGGTTGCTTTAGCAGCAAAGATCCTAGTAAAGTTGATAGGAGTGCCGCATATTATGCACGTTATGTTGCTAAAAACCTTGTATTACATCATTTGGCCGATAAAGTTGAAATTGGTTTAGCTTATGCTATTGGTCAAGAATTTCCACTTCATGTTTCTATTGAAACATTCGGAACAGAAAATGTTTCTCTTGCAGAAATTCAACAATATATTCAAGATCATTTTTGCTTTTCCGTCTCTCATATTATTGAAGAATTAGATTTAAAAAAACCAATTTATTATTCTTTAAGCGCCTATGGACATTTTGGAAGAGCAGAATTTTCCTGGGAGCAAGAAAAATCAAACTAGATTTTTTCTTTTTTTATGTTAATATATAGCTCCTTAAGGAGTGATTCTTATTAAAAGAAATGTAATTATTCATGAAAAACTATACACGTTACCAGAATTCCCTATTGCTGATAGTGGATTTAGTGGCTCTGTTTATCATTTAAAAACAGAGAATGTAGATTTTTCAGTTAAGCTATATCATTCTACACCGCTTTATCAAGACATTGAAAAGTGGTATCCAACGATAGAGGAACTCAATATTTTTATAGAAGCATCTTCTATGTTACTCCCTATTCTTGTTAGTCAATTTGCTGTTTATAGTGAAAATAATGATTATATAGGATGTGCTACTCCTTTTCTTTATTCTTCTAGAGGAAAAGTAGAAGACTTATTTTTTCAACTGCCTAGAGAACTTGTATTGAATCAAATTCTTTCCTTTTTTCAAGTGATTCCTATAGTTAATTCCTATGGGATTGTTTTAGAAGATGTTAATATTCCTAATTCTATTTGGGGATTTTCGCAAAATTTAAAAGAAGGTCTTTATATATTTGATGATAGTAGTTATTCTATTGGTGCTGACATTAACGAGAATGATCAAATTCCTAATTTATTCTGTGAAGATATTTTTTCTTATTATGATTTTTCTTCTTTTGATAAACGGATCCCTATTGAGATGTTTCGCGATATGAGAAAAAGAACTGATTATATTGACTTCTTTATAGAAAAAAGTAATGGTTATTCTACTTTGGGAGATTTTTTTGAGGATTATGCTAAAACATTAAAAAAGAAATTCTAATCTAATAGAGTTTCTTTTTTATTAAAGCATTCATTCTGTAATTTTCTTCTTCTTCTCTAGCTCTTTGTTCATAATCCATCTCTGGATAAGATTTTCCTAAATAAGGATATAGATCAATTCCATGCTTATATTCGTGGACATTAATTTTCATACTTTCTAAATTTGTAATTGGAGGAACACATATTTTTATTTCCATTAGAAGATTTTTTTCTATTTGTGGGTAACATCCAAAATATGACTTAGTATCTTCTAATTTACCAGGTAGTATTTTTGTTTGTCCTTTTAAATATTCCCAAGCTACTTCGCTTTGATAATAAGCTTCTAAATCTTTTTCTGTCAAGGTTAAACCTAATATTCGCTCTAAATAGTCAGTTCTCTCTAATAAAGTCTCAAAATTTTTATTAGGAATAATCTCTCTTGTTATTTGATCATTATAAAGTGTTTCTTCATATTGTTCTAAGATATTATCATAGTGAGTATAGGTTAATTCATTTAAAATATCCAATTCTTTTACTATCTGACATGCTTCTTCCCAATCTCTAATTTTTTTATGATTTTTAATCATGTAATCTAAATATCTATTTTCCTCTTTTATTATTTTCTGATACTCTTTTAATTTTTGCAATAGTTTTTTTCTTTGATTTTTTCCTTTTGGATCTGATATTACAGATAATAAATATACACCTAAATATTCTTTCGCTTGTAAAAATAGTTCTTCTTGATTTAATTTCATCAGTTCTCTTAATTCTTTAGTGTCAATCATTTTATCTCTTCCTTTAGGAAGATATTATAACTTATTTTACTTTAGAAGACAAGAAAAAGTCATGAAATCATGACTTTAACGGTTCGTCCATCTTGATGGAAAAGTGACATAATTAGCGGGGTTTATAATTCTACTTACATAGGCACTATAAGACAGACATCCTCCACCTTTATGCCAACTACAGGTAGACATTTCTAAATGAAGATGTGGTCCTGTAGAGTTTCCAGTTGAACCCATATTACCAAGTGGTGTTGTATATGGTATAATTGGTCCATTTGCAATACTATCACTTGTTCCTGGATCATCATTTACATATGGTGCAATTACGGAACTAAAGCTTCTCATATGTGCGTAGGTTGCATAGACATATCTTCCTCCTATATTATGTCTTAACACTACAATATAAGCACCAGCATTATCGTAACCAGCAAAAAATAATTGTCCTGTTGCAATTGGATATACTGGAATAGATTTATTACTACTTGAGACATCAAATCCGATATGGCTACTATTAAGTCCACGAACTACATATCCATATTCTATTGGTCTGTAAAACCCATTAGCACTTGGAATAGAGCCTCCGCCACTTCCAGATCCTTGCTGAACTCTATATTGGCATGCTTGTATATCTTCGGTCGCTCCACAGCCTAGGTTTTTATAATAGTTAACATTTGCTTTCGCTGCTTTGATTTGCTCTTCAATTGTCGGCATGCCGACTCTAATTTTAGCACTCTCATCTTCTATTCTTTCTTGCTCTGATTCTAATTCTTTTTGTAAATTATTTAATGATACTTTTTTTTCAGACAAATCTTTTTGCTGATTCTTATTTTTTTCTATTAACTCTTCTAACTCCTTCATTATTTTATCATTGTATTCTGTCAATTGTTCTACCACAGACATTCTATAAATCATATCTGTGATACTAGTAGCTCCGAAAGCATATTCTAAATAAGCATTCTCTCCATTTGCTATTTGATAATACTCTAATATTTTTTTGCTTTCTTCACTTTTTTCTTTAATTTCTTGGTTACTTCGTTCTATTTCCTCTTCTAACGTTTTTATTTCTTCTTCTGTTGTTTTTATTTGTGTTTCTATATTTGCTATTTTCTTTTTAATTTCAGCTACTTCTGCGTCGTTTTTAGCCAATTTACTTTTCTTCTCTTCTAATTCCTTAGTTAATTTTTCAGCTTCTGCTTCAAATTCGCTAATTGTTTTTGCTTTCGTTTCTATTGGTAGTGTTAGTAAAGAAAGCAACACGATAGGAATCATGGCTATAATAAATGCTTTTTTCATTATATTTTCAAATACTTCTTAACGGCACTTGCACTACCAATCATACCGACTAAGATCCCAATTCCTATGATAATTAAAGAAGTAGTATAGATAAACGGTTCTGGTTGAATTAATCTAATTAGTTCTGAAAATAAATAACCATCAAAATGTCTATAGAAAGCTAAATAGCCATATGTTGTAAACAATACCGGAATAATGGAACCAAGTAATCCTAAAATCATTCCTTCAATAATAAATGGCATTTTGATAGTAAAGTTGCTGGCACCTACTAAACGCATAATTCCAATCTCTCTACGTCTTGCAGAAATAGTTAATTTAATTGTATTGATAATTAAAAATATTGTGACTAAAATTAAGGCGATAACTACGGCATATGTTACATTCTTAATCGAGGTGAATGCACTGATCATTTGATCTACCATACCTTCTCCATATCTTACTACTGATACATTATCAAATTTTTCTATTTTTTCAGCAGTATTTTTAATTTGTTCTATTTCTTTTACTTTCACCTGAAATGTGTCTTTCAAGGGACTTTCATCGTCTTCCCATTCATTAAGTACCGTATTAAAAACTTCTGATTCTGACTGCATCTCTTCTTTTACTTCTTGTTTTGATTTAAAAGTAATTTTATCTACGTTAGACATTTTTTTTAATTCTTGCCTTACATCTGCTATTTCTTCTTCATTTACATCGTTTTCTAAAAATATAACTATTGTTAAATCTTTTTCAATTTCTTCCGTAAAATTATTTACATTAAAAGAGGCAATAATCGCTATCGCTACAATAATTAGTGTAATAGTAATACAAGAGATTGAAGCTAATGACAAGCTAAAATTTCTAATTACACTTTTAAAGGCATCTCGGATGCTTCTTCCTAACATTCTAAACAGCTTCATTATCATATGTTCCCTTCTGTTTAAAGTTTACTAAATGACCATCTTTTAAAGTAATTACTTGTTTTTTCATGGCATTAACAATATCTTTGTCATGAGTAGCCATAATAATAGTGGTACCTCTTGTTTTATTGATATCATCTAGTACTTTCATAATTTCCATACTCTTTTCAGGATCTAAATTCCCTGTTGGCTCATCACAAAGAAGCAACTTTGGATTATTTACAATTGCTCTAGCAATTGCTACTCTTTGCTGTTCTCCTCCAGATAATTGATCCGGGTAATTATGTACTTTGTTTTTTAATCCTACTTCTTCTAGTGCCTTTAATACATTTATTCTAATTTCGTTTTTTTTGGCACCAATTACTTCCATCGCAAATGCGACATTCTCATATACTGTTAATTTTGGTAAAAGACGATAATCTTGAAATACAATTCCTAGTTTTCTTCGTAGTTTATATACCTTTTTATTTCTAAGTTTGGCAACATTTAAGCCTCCTACTATAATTTGACCCTTGGTTGGTTTTTCTTCTCGGTATAGCATTTTAATTAAGGTACTCTTTCCACTTCCGCTGCCACCAATTACAAAGATAAAAGCACCTTTTTCAATGGATAAATTTAAATCATAAATTGCAGTCACACCATTTTTGTATTTTTTTTCGACGTTTTTTATTTTTATTAAATCCACTCTTTATTCACCACCTTAGTTAAATCATTATACCATAAATTTCGACATAACAAAAGAGGAGAATTATGGTATTTTCCTCTTTTGTCACTTTCTTTTTATTTTCCACCTACTACTTCATAAGAATCCGTAGCCATAAAAAACACCTTATCATCTAACATTTTGATGCCTTCTGTTACTCGATAGTATTCTCTAGTAGGGATTACTGTCAATAGCATTTTTCTTTTTTTCTCTAAGAATCCACCTTTGACATCAAAAACAGTTACACTATGACCTAATGTCTTTATTATATAGTCTTTGATCTGTTGATCTTCACTAGTAATAATATAAAATGCTTTATTATTTGATACTCCTAGTAGTACTTTATCAATCATTATACTATTTATATATAATAGAATAATTGCATATATTGCTTTTGTCCAACCAAAGAAAATCGAACCAACAAATACGATAATTAAATTTATTATTAGACTTGATTTTGCTATAGGAATTTTAAAATATTTTTCTAAAATTTGACTAATTA
This sequence comes from uncultured Bacilli bacterium, assembly GCA_944358405.1. Classification (GTDB taxonomy): domain Bacteria; phylum Bacillota_I; class Bacilli_A; order RF39; family UBA660; genus CALVQX01. Next base: position 31,227 of record CALVQX010000025.1, read on the forward strand.
TTGGTAATCCACCATTACTATATCCTGTTTTGTACATTAAACCATTGGCAAGACCACTTAGGACACCTACGAAAATTACAATTATAAATATGTCTGTATAATCGATGATAATAATGCTTGTTATTGGTCTAGTTAAAGCAACCAATATTGGATAGGCAAAACTTGCTACTATACTTCCCATCGTTCTTTCTATTCCTAAATACATCAAACTTAAAATTACACAGGCAATGGAAAGAAATAAAAGCATAAGTGCTGGATCTATTCCATAAACATAGTTGGTAATTGTTGCTATCCCATTTGTTCCACCAGATACTAAATTGATGGGTAAAAGAAACAGATTATATACTAGTGCATTGAGTAGAAGTGATACTAACATAATTATACTTTTATATCCAAAATTTTTTTTCCTTATCTTATTGATTATGTCATTCATATTATTCACCTCCGAACACTTCGTAGGCATCTGTCACAACAAAGAATGCATGAGGATCAATTTCTTCAATTCCTGCTTTTAAACGATAATAATCCTTCGTTGGCAATACACACATTAAAACATTTTGCTTTTCCTTGGCAAAGCCACCTTTTGCATTAAATACGGTAACTCCGTGATTCAAATATTTTAAAATATATTCTTTAATCGCCACCTCTTCATTTGTAATAATATAGAATGCTTTACTATCGGAAATTCCTAAAATCACACGATCTGACATCAGACTTATAATATATAAAATAATAATAGAATACATTAATTTTGTTGGACCAAATACAATTCCTGAGCATAATACAATTAATCCATCACTACATAGCATGCTTTTTCCTATACTTATTTTTAAATACTCTGATAGAATTTGATTTATAATATCTGTTCCTCCTGTTGTAAATCCTGCTTTAAAAATCATTCCAGCACCAAAACCATATATTACTCCGCCGAATACTGCTGATAATAACAATTGTGAAGTATCAATATCAATCCATAGATTAATATTTTTAGTTAATCTAACAAATAATGGGTATAATAATGTTCCTAATATAGAAGCTTTTGTCTTTTCTTTTCCTAATAAAAAATAACTTAAAATGATTAATATGATACCAAATCCTAAAATTACTGTAGAGTTATCTATCCCAAATAAATGATTTAGAATAATTGCTAAACCACCTATTCCACCAGCAACAATATCATTTGAGGCTAAAAATAAATTATAAGAGATTGCTATTAATAAACAACCTATACAAAATTGAATATGTCTTTTTATACTCGATTTGCGATTGATTTCTTCTAGAATCTTTAGAGTCTTAGCTCTGGAAAAAAAATTCATATTATGCCCCTTTCTTTAAATTATTTTCAATAAATATATCTATATCTCCATCTAATACTTTTGTTACATTACTTGTCTCAGTATTTGTACGGTGATCTTTTACCATAGAATAGGGATGTAAAACATAACTTCTAATTTGAGAACCAAATTCAATATTCATTTGTGTTCCTTTTAACTTATTCATTTCTTGCTCTTGCTCTTCCATTTTTCTTAATAATAATTTGTTTTTTAAAACTTTTAGGGCTTGTTCTTTATTTTGGATTTGACTACGTTCATTTTGACATGTTACAACTATTTTTGTTGGTAAATGTGTAATTCTTACTGCTGAATCTGTAGTATTGACTCCTTGGCCACCACATCCGCTAGAACGATAAACATCAATTTTTAAATCTTTCTCATCTATTTCTATTGAATTGTCTTGCTCTATTTCTGGAATTACTTCTACAGAAGCAAAAGAAGTATGCCTCCTGTTATTTGCATCAAAAGGGGATAATCTAACTAATCTGTGTACTCCTTTTTCATTTTTTAAATATCCATAAGCATTTCGTCCTTTTACTAGCATAGAAACATTTTTGATTCCTGCTTCGTCCCCTTCTTGATAATCTAGTAGTTCTATTTTATAGTTTTTCTTTTCACACCATCTAGTATACATTCTATATAGCATCATTGCCCAATCACAAGCTTCTGTTCCTCCTGCTCCAGAATGAATTTCTAAAATACAATTGTTTTTGTCATATGGTCCATTTAACAACAATAATAAACTTAACTTCTCTATCTCTTTTGGCAAGTTCTCTGTAAATGCCATTATTTGTTTTTCTATTTCTGGCTCTTCTTCTATTTCTAATAGTTCTATTAAATCTATATTTTCTTTTATTTTATTTTTCCATGACTGAATCGTATTTGTTATTTCTTTTTTTTCAGAAATAGATTTTAGAATTTCTTCTGCTTTTTCACGATTATTCCAAAAATCAGGCTCTTCTGTTTTTTTAGTTAATGCTTTGATTTCTTCTAACTCCTTATCTAAGTCAAAGCATCCTCCATAAATTTTCAATTATCTCTTGATTTGCTTCTAATATTTTTTTCTGTTCTTTCATTTCTATCTAATCCCTCTTTTCTTATTGTAAACAAAATTATTTTCATTATACAAAAATTATTATTATATTTTGTATATTTTTTTTATTGTTGCATATATTATTAGTGAGGAAGGTTCACTGTAACGTGTGAAGATCCTCTGTAAATAGATTAGGAGTAATATACTCCATAAAATGGGCAAACAGGTTAATTGCTTGTTTGTCTTTTTTGCATCTCTTCTTGATTAGCAAAAGTAACGCACGATCTACATTTTCCATCTTGTGTTGTTGATTCATATATTGCAAAAGTAGCTGGATAGGGGAATTTTTCTGTTCCGTCGCTGAGTGTAACCAAAGAAATTGTTACTAGTTTTCCATTCATTTCTAAATCATTAAATAGAGTCTCTGTTATTATTTTTGTTTCTGCTTGTTCTTGTGTTGTATTAGGTGAAGATATATCAGACGATAAATCTATTTCAAATAGGTCTTCTATCATTGCTCTTTTTTGATTCAAACTCATAAATCTTATATCTTTTTCTACTCCGTATTTTTCTTTAAAATCGATTATCTCCGGGTCTAGTTGTAGGGAATCTTCTATGTCCCCTGTTACTTCTTGATATTTGTCTCGTAATGATAATTTTAAATTTTCAAATTGAGCTATTGTATCATTTGTAATTGTTTGGTTTTGATCATATAATTTGGTAATTTCAAAATGATATTTTTTATCTTTTGAATCAATTATGATTCTGCTATCTTTTTCTTGAACTGTATAATTTTTGTTAATTAACCCATAATTTACTTTTAATCCATAATTATCATAGAATATCAGATGTTGAGAGTCTTTTTCTACCTTTCCATTTGTTGTACTTTCTACTTCTTCTTTGATGAGTTCTATCTTATCACTTAATACAGTTACACTAGGATCTTGTTTTAATAATAAAAATAGGCCAATTATAATAATAGCAGAACCCACTCCCATTAATATTATTCCCATTTTTTTCAGCATACAATATCCCCTTTTCATTTTTCTTGTATACAAGTATAACATATTTTTTTAGTTTGTAAAAGTTGTATTCATTTTTGTTTTGATATATTGCTTTGCAGTTTATAAATAATTTTAGAAAGAGATTTTTTGTACATGCTGATTGGAAAAATTTTTATTCTATTAAAACATATTTTTTTACCAAATATTTTTGTAATTTTATCTCTTCCGGTATATTAAATATCATATTTTCAATCTACGTAGAAGTATTATAATATATTTATAAACTAAAAGACTATAAGCAAAATTTACTTTGTTTACTGGCTATAATTTTATGTCTATGGTTATAAAACTTATTTTCCCTATTTATTTTAAGAAAAAGCTAAAAATGAAATCAACAATTATTAAAATTAAAAGAATGATTGATACGAATTTTGGAATTTTCTTTACAAACTTATCTGTTAAAGGTTTTACTATATATAAGAAAATTAGGCAGGCAGTTCCCCATACTAAGCTTATTTCTAAAGCAATATATTTGCCAAAATTAAATTTTAAGTCTGTATAGTCCCAAAAACTTTTATGAAAAATAAATTCTGTTAAGTGTCCTCCTGCTAATTCTAATATAGTTAAAATCAGAGTAACGATTATAAACAGAATGATTATTTTTAGGGGTCTATTTAGTTTTAATCTATTGAAAATTAATCTTGTTAAAAAAATCATTATAATAATACCAAAACCATAAATTGGCATCCATGGTCCATAAAAGGGATTATTAGTAAACTCACCTGTTGTTATAAAATGTAAGATGTTTTCAAAAAGAAAACTAAAAAAGGAAAATAAAAGAAAATTGTTTAAATAATAGTACATAAAGTTCTCCACCTTTTCTATATTATTATTAACCAATTTCTTTTAAGTTATTTATAAATTTTGATATTCCTATGATTTTATGTACTAAGTATTCCTTGACTTACTTCTTTTTCTTATTTCTTCTTAAAAAAGCATTGATTACTATTGATCAATGCTTTTATATTTTAACTCTCCCATACGTGATGTTGGAATAAATCCAGGCTCTGATGCGATTACATCTGGAATTCTATTGACTACTGATGCACAAGTAAGTTCTACTGTTTTTGGTTTTTCTATGACAAGAGTTGTATCTGGTTCACCATAGATTGTCCATTCATTTCTATCGAATTCATCTTTATTATATACTTTTCCAATACATTCTGTTTCTAAAGTAATACCTTCTTTTGTCGTTGTTGTTACAACAGCACTCATACCTGTTGCCATTCCTTTTTTTACGGTCATTCCTAATGTACTAGATTCAATATCATAATCATTGAATTGTGGTACACATTTTTGTCTTTGACTTGTTACGGTTAATCCTAGCTTATCACATAGCCATCCATTTACATTCCACATATATGATGGAGCATAATCACCACTTTCAATTACTTTTTGTCGTTCTTCATCAGAAATCTCATCCGCTGATGCCACTTCACGTTCAAATTCTTCTTTAGTTAATCCAGCTCCATGAGCTTTTGCTAAAGCAATTCCATAGTCTTCTACATTATAAGAAGAACTACCTTTTATTTTAGTTACATTATGGCTTGCTCCTACTAAAGTGGTAATCAAATTACCCCAGAAAGCATCTTGATATCCACTACCAGTAATGGTACAGTTATTTTCTTTGGCAAGTTTGTCTATTTTTTCTGTTAAGGTTGGATTAGAATTCATTGGGAAGAATGCTTCTTCACAAGTAGTAATTGCATTCACTCCACATTTTGCACAAGTCATTAAAGCATCTTCTAGATCTGCAAGTAGACTCATCGTTGTGACGATTGCACAATCTGGTTTTAACTCTGTTAGCAGTTTTTCTGCACTGCTTACATCTTCTACAATAATACCTACTTTTTCTGTTCCTATAATGTCACCAATGTCTTTCCCTATTATCTCAGGATTGATATCTATAGCTCCAACAATTTCTCCACCATTTTCTATTACATAGCGCATGGTGTAAACGCTCATTTTTCCACATCCGTACTGGAATATTTTTAATCCTTTCATTTTTCCCTACCTTTCTTTATTTAGTATAGCATTTTAATTTCTAAAATTGTCTAAAGAAATAAAAAAATCACACTTTTCTAATGTAACTTTACATTTCTTATTATTGCCTTTTTTCATTGATATATACCTTTATTAAATCAAGAATACTCTGCTTTTTGATGAATTATCTAAAGTATCCTTTGATCTTATCATAAGATAAACCCAATATTTAGTGTTCTATATTAGCATGATGTTGTTTCTTTCAACATTTTCATTTGGATATTTTTCTGAGCAGTTCTGATATAATATTTATGATTATAAGTTTCTTCTCTTCCATCTAGAATGCTTTTTTCCTTTGTTCTTTTTCGTTTTAATAAAACTATTTTCAATAAAATCATTGTGTCAAAAAAAGCAAATTCAGAGAAATTGTGTAGACAAAATGCATCTATTGGTGCATAATTGATAATAGAAAGGAGTGGAGTGGATGAATAACAAAAGGGCCGTAAAGAGACTATTGATAATTTTAGGAGAATTGACTTATTAATAATTTGTTTGTTGCTTGTATCTTAATTTTTAGAAGTTCTAAAAAATATGAAAACGATACTATAATAAAAGGTATGACAATCATAAGGGATCAATAATTATTTTTAGAAACGAATTTATCAAAAATCAATATATATGTTTATTATAATCTTTCAAATAAGAGAATATTAAAAATAACTCAATAGTTATCTATGATTATGAAAGTTTAAAACATAATCATTACAATCCATATTAATAAGAGAAGTAATTTTATATTTTAAGATTTATTTTTCTTATGTTTTCATCAAATAACGTACCAGAAAGGTATCTTTTAATAGCAATGTTATAAATTTTAGAATCAATTGTACCATTTTTAGAAATTAAATGATTATCTCTTAAATATTCGATCGTTGCTAATTTTTCTTCCTCTGTAATCTCATGTTCCTTATCAGTTCCATATCCAATTATAGTTTTAGATTCGAGTATTGAACTAATGCTAATATTTCTACTATTCTTACGTTTTCCTACAAACTTACCAACTACTCTTGCAGTCTCAGGGCTAGCATTTTTACCTACAATTTTTCTAAAATCATCAAGTTCTAAGTTGGTCATTATTTTATAGTCTAAATAATCAAATTCACGAGTTTCTTTATCATCTATAGGAACACCATGGATCATATAATCAACAATTCTATCGGCTTTACTATTTATAATTGCAAAACGAGTGCTAGATAACTCCTGTTTCTTTTCTTCTATTTTTCTTAACATATTTTCATCATTCAAATAACTTAATGCTTTTTTAAATACAGCAGTATCTATTCCTTTTCTTTCACAATAATCCTTAATACTTCTGCAGTCACTTTCCACAAAACTATGGAAATCCACCTTATCAATTATAGCTTGAATCATAGAATTTTTATCTTCTTCCATAATCGCTTTATATTTTAAAACGACTTGTTTAAAGTCTTTTGTAAATGACTTATTAACTTTATCAAATAATTCTTCTAATTTGTTCTTATAATTTCTATTACCAAAAACTCCTAACGATAAATCATAAGTGTTACCATATATATTCAAATAGGAAGAAGCAACTGTTCTTTTTAAATTTAAGAAGTCATCTAAATTGCTATTTTCACAAATTGTAATTAAATATTTGCCACCAGAGGGTTGAAAGAGTTCTTTCGTTTTTTCATCTCCATATGTCTTTAAAGAGTAAGTGTAGGCACGATGATAAATTTCATAGCGATTACATCTATCCTCATTATAACCAAAGAAACCCAATTTATTTCTCTTTGAACCATCTTCTTTATATTCTTTAGAAATATAGTATTCAAATGCTTTTTTTAATTGTTCTTCATCTACGTCTTTATATTGATCGAGAAAAGCTTTTTTTCTTTTATTAAATTCCACGTCATTTCGATACATAATTAATTGAGTTTTTAATTCGGTGGATAATTTTAAATCACTGTGAGATTCTGTATCTTTAACATCAGATATTATATCCGTGATAATTGAAAAATAACGTTTCATATTTTCTTTTGTATCTATATTAGAAAAAAGAAATTTTCTATGCCAAAAGCGGGCAGTTATAGATTCAACTAATTCATCAAACTGTACTAGCAAGAAAAAAGGGTCATCATATAAATAATAAATAACAAACATTAGATCTTGCATAGTATTATTAGGAAACTCTCTTGCCTCTAATCCTTTCTTTATATAAATAGCAAATTTATCTAAAAAAGCATTTTTTATGACCTCATCATTACAATTTAAAAAGTATTCAATTGCAGCTGTTTCATCCATTCTTTTAAAATTACTATTTTCATCAAATGAAATTATTTCATTAAATGAGGAAGTTACATTATTAAGTTTTATATTTTCCATAATCCATTCTCCTTAAAAGTGTGCTTATTATATCATAAACCTTTAAAAAAAACAATCTCTTCTTTATGATTTGTACTTATCATCAATTTCTTTTGGAAGCGCGTTTTTAAAAAAATGCGGAAATAAGTTTGAAAAACGAACTTTTGCCTGTTATTTTTGATGTGGAAAATTTTGCTTTTTATTGCGTAATTAAAAGACTTAAGTTCCTTTTTAATAATTAAATCAGGAATTAAGTCTGATAAATCAATTTTTTAGTAAAAACGGACTTTACTCTAAAAATTTGTGCAACTTTTTCATAAATAACAGATGCAAAAAATGACCAAAGGCTTCTATATGATTTCTGGCACTATTTGGTAATATATCACATTTTCTGTTAATTATCAAATTTAAAATATTTTTGATGTCTTGCACTATAATTGACAAAACTCTCTGTTTTAGTATTATATAACAAGGGATGAAAGAATAGGATGACTTTCATATTCACTCTATTTATTCTATCGGTAGTGACTATCATAGTGATATATTTAATAGGAATAACATTTTAGGTATAGATACCAAACGTTTTGACTATGATAAACGTTATCTAAAAATAGTAAGACAAAGAGAAGAAATAGCATGGATAATGGCATAATGGAAAACTTTTTTGCTATACTTAAGACAGAGATTTTTTATGATCAAGAAGATAAATATAAATAAATTGATTCTGGCGATAGATGAGTATATTAACTATTCTAATTATGATAGAATTAAAGGAAAATTAAAAGGACTGTTTCCTATAAATTACAGGTTACAATCCTCTAATTAGAACCTATTTATAAACTGCCCAACGTTTGGGGCCTCAGTTCATTTCTTTATATTTTTTAATGTAACTATAACCATCTATGATGTTTTTTAATATAAATTCGTTTGACGATTTCTGTTAATACTGCATATATTATCATTAATATAATGACATACATATAAAAAGCAAATGGTAATGTAGTAAAATGAAAATCTTTAATATTCATAAGAAGAGGTGGTAATATCATAGAGGCAATTATACATAATGAGGTTGATAGTAATAACCATTTATTAACGGTGGATTCAATAAATGGTATTTTTTCTGTTCTAATGAAATGAACAATCATTGTTTGAGATATTACACCTTCAATAAACCAAGCTGTTTGGAATAATATTTGGTCATTGACACTATTAAATCCTAAAGCAAACCAGAATATTACAAAGGCAATTAAGTCAATTACTGAAGCAGCAACACCCATAACATTTATAAACGTTCTTAAATCACTTGTATCCCATTTATGTGGTTTAGCTAAGAAATTTTCATCTACATCATCAAATGGAATAGCTATTTGTGATAAGTCATAAAGTAAGTCTTGAAGTAAAAATTGTATTGGTACCATTAGTAAGAATGGTAAACAAATACTGGCTAGGAAGACGCTAAAGACGTCTCCAAATGAAGCTGATAAAGCCATTTTCATATATTTCATAATGTTACCATAGACTTTTCTTCCTTCTATAACACCGTCATAAATCACTTTTAAACTTTTTTCTAATAATAAGATATCACTGGATTCTTTGGCAATGTCAGTGGCTGAATTAACACTGATACCGACATCGGCTTCTGATAATGATGGAGCATCGTTAACACCATCACCTATGTAACCTACAACATGTCTATTTTTCTTTAAAATTAAAACTATTCTTTCTTTTTGAATTGGCGTTAATCTAGCAAATACATCGACAGTCTCTACTTTTTTAGATAACTCTTCGTCAGTGAGTTTTTCAATGTCTTCACCAACTAAGATTTCATCGGTTTTAAGGCCACCTTCTAAACAAATTGTTTTAGTGGCTGCAGGATTATCACCAGTTAAAATTTTTGTTGTTACTCCAACTTCTTTTAGTTTTTTTAGTATTGTTTTAACTTCTTTTTTAGGAGGGTCTAAGAAAGCTATATAACCTAGTAAAACTAATTCTTTTTCATCTTGAGTGTTAAATTTATTTTGACCTGTATATTCTGTTTTACCAGCTAATGCGATAACTTGCATTCCTTTATTTATTAACTGTTCAACATCGTGTTTAACTTTATTTTTTTGTCCTCTGTTAAATCAGATATTTTATTTTGATATTTAACTTTAGTACATTTATTCAATATTTCAGTAACAGCTCCTTTTGTTAAGATGCGGATGTTTTCACCATTTTTAACGACAACACTAGTCATACGGCGATTGTAGTCAAACGGTATTTCGTCGATTTTTTTATAATTTTTTACTTTATTTTGAATATCGTGGTTTGTAGCATAATTCAATATAGCTCTATCAATAACGTTTTTAATCCCCGTACTATAATAGCTGTTTAAATAAGCATATTTTAAAATCATTTCATCTTCATTACCAGCAATATTACGATAATATTGTAAGGTTATTTGATTTTGAGTTAAGGTTCCTGTTTTATCAGTACATAAAATATCAATAGCACCTAAGTTTTCGACTGCTTCTATATGTTTAACTAATGTCCTTTTTTTAGCAAGTGTTTTAGTACCTTTCGATAGGTTAACATTCACAATCATTGGAAGCATTCCTGGAGTTATACCGACAGTTACTGATATAGCAAAAAATAAGGCATCCATAATGTTATGATGTAATAAAGAATTTAAAATAAATACAGCAATGGTGATTACGACCATATAAGTGATTAAAGTTTTACTAACAGCTTGCATACCAATTTGGAAATTAGATAAAGGTGGTGTTTGCTGCATAGTTTGGGACATTTGGCCAATATAAGTTTTTTTTCCTGTGAAAATGACTACAGCTTTCGCACTTCCACTAATAACACTAGAATTCATAAGGCAAATATTCGGCATATTTAAAACACTATCTGAAGATTGATATTGAGCCTTTTTTCTACAGGAACACTTTCACCAGTAAAAACAGATTGATTGACAAATAAGTCGTTTGTTTCTAATAAAAGAACATCTGCTGGAATCATGGCACTCGCATTTAGTTCGACAATATCACCAATAACAACGTTTTTTGTTTTTATTTCTTTAGTTTGATTACTTCTCAAAATATTGGCGACAGTATATATTTTACTTTTTAATTTTTGGTCGAACTTATAAGCTGAGTAATCTTGAACTAATCTAATCGTGGTACTGATGAAAGCTAAAATGGCAATAATAAGTGCACCTAAAGCATCACCCAAACAGAGATTTATAATGGCTAAAACAGATAAAATGTATATGAATGGATCTTTGCACGATTCGATTAGAAAATTATACCATTTTTTTATTTTTTCTTCTTTAATCACGTTATAACCATATTTATTTAATCTATTTGTGGCTTCCTCTTCAGTTAAACCGTTAATATTAGTATTCAATTTTTTTAATAACTCGTGACTAGTTAATTCAGATAGAGATTTATATTCAGTTAAAATTTCTTTATCAGAAAAACTTTTGACAGCTTCCTTTAAGTTTCTAACTTTCATATAATCATCTCTTATTTTTAATTATATCACAATTAATATATTGGATTTATTGAAATGGGTATTTTTGGTTAAATTATGTCAATGACTAAAAGATCTAAAATATAAAATAGTTAATTTAGAAGATATGGGTTCCAAAGATTATTTCTTGCAAATAATAGAAAAATATTTTGATTGGAACTTTATTTATGATGAAGTAGAAAAACTATATTCTAAATCTGAAAGAAAAAGTATAAATCCTGTAGTTTTGATAAAGATTCATATATTAAAGTTCCTTTTTCATGAAGTTAGTTTAAAACTACTTATAAAAATCTAAAATACAATAACTTATACCGGTATTTGTGACCCTTCTACCTAGTCTAAAAATTATAAAAGAAATATATATGTGATGCTCATAACATATAGAGAGAGTTTTTTCCGATGGAAAATGAATCATGGACTGAGGTACACCTACTTCGGAGGGCAGGAAAGAGTTCATCGAGAATTAACTACTCTTTATGCAGAGATGAATCTGAATCAATTTTCCTTACATCATTATGTATAGTACATATATTTCATTTCATTTAAAACTGTCTACATTTACAAAAGAAAAGACAAATAAGTCAAAATATTTACCTATTCGTCAATAGTCTGTAATACATTATATAATTTTCTTTCAAAGAAAAAAGATGTCAATAAATTTATTTTGCTGACATCCTTTATTTTCAATGTTTTTTGTCCACCTCTTTATTTATTTGGTGACAAACAATAAATTTGCTAGCTTTTTCTAATTTTATTTTATGCGTTCTTTCCACAGCATTGTTTATATTTTTTTCCCGAACCACAAGTTATCTCGATTAAGAGATTATGGGTATTTACAATATTTATAATCTTATGTGTTCATGTTGAAATATAAGGTCAAGTTGCTTTTTATATTTATAGTATTTATTGTATTAATAATATTATAAAGATTGCTGTTTTGTGAACAAATTGTGGATAATGTCTACATTCCGTTTACTAAATTTAAATATATTATAATTAAATATTATTATTTATTCAATGGTTTCTACCAGTTTTCGTGCAATTTCATTTCGCAAAAAATTTTCTATTTGCCTAGCATTACTAAATTTATTTGCTAATTGTATAGGCATTGTCCAAAAATAAAAGTTACAAATTTTAAATTAATGTGGTGATGATTATACTCCATTTTTTTAATGACTCATCTCTATGAATATTGGTACCTTCATAATTACTCATGACTTCTTTTGTATATTTGATCCCTTTTGGATATTCTTTGGTAATATATTTTACTTTTGCTTTTACGTTTTTCCAAGTAAGCGAGGACATTACTTTATTACATATATTGTTGCTTAATAGTAACATCCCATTCCACATTCTTTCTAATCTTGCCCATAATCTTTCTATAGGGTTATATTTAGAATGATATGGT
>CALVQX010000026.1 GCA_944358405.1 uncultured Bacilli bacterium
CCTTGCTTGTTATAAGAAGTCAATGCTTCAACCAACCAATAAGCAATTAAAGATAAAACTGTGGTTGTAAACTCCAAGAAAGTAGTCAAATCTACAGGTATTAAATATACAATCCACAGTTATCTTAAGTATATTATATAAAATTAGAGAGAAATTCAAAAGAAGGAATATGATAATATACTAGTCAGTATTAATTACAAAATCTCTCTTGTAACTGACTATATATATCATACAAGGTAGTTATGGAGTTTGAATTTGATGATGATAAGCCAATTTACAAACAATTAGTTGAAAAATTAAAACTAGAAATTGTTGTTGGTCATTTTAAAAGTGGTGATAGGCTTCCTTCGGTTCGGGAACTTTCTACTATGATTCGTGTTAATCCAAATACTGTTCAACGTTCTTTGGCAGAATTAGAAGAGGAAAAATTGATATATACTCAGAGAACAGCTGGTAAGTTTGTCACAAATGATGAGGCTATCATTCATCAAGCAAAGAAAGAATTAGCAAAGGAAAAAATCGAAACCTTTATTTCTGATATGAATATATTGGGATTAGAAATAGAAGATGTTATGAAATTATTGAAAGAGAGGAATCATTTATAATGGAGTTAATAGAGTTTAAAAATTTATGTAAAAATTATGGTTCTAAAGAGGCATTAAAAAATATTAATCTTAAGATCGAAAAAGGTAAAATTTATGGCTTATTAGGTCCTAATGGTAGTGGAAAAACCACTTTGATTAAAATTATTAATGATCTATTACAACCAACGAGCGGAGAGGTTTTGATTCAAGGAAAAGAACCTGGCATTGAAAGTAAAAAAATTATTTCCTTTTTGCCGGAAAGAACTTACTTAAATATGAATATGAAAGTTTCAGAATTAATCCAATTTTTTAAAGATTTTTATCAAGACTTTGATGAGAAAAAAGCTATGGATTTGCTTAAAAAACTAAAGATTAAAGAACATGATCAATTAAAGAATATGTCTAAAGGTACAAAAGAAAAGGTCCAGTTGGTAATGGTTATGAGCAGAAAAGCGGATTTATATATTTTAGATGAACCTATTGGTGGGGTAGATCCTGCAAGTCGTGATTATATTTTAGAAACAATTCTTACCAATTTTAATGAAGGAGCATCTATTATTATTTCTACTCATTTAATTGCTGATATCGAAAAAATATTAGATCAAGTTATCTTTATTAATCAAGGGAAGATTTTATTAAACGAAGATGCCGATACGATTCGTCATAAGAAAAAAACAACAATCGATAAATTGTTTAGGGAGGAATTTAAATGCTAAGTAAATTATTAAAATATGATTTTCGATCTTTATCTAAAATATTAGTCCCTGTTTATTTTGTTGGTTTATTACTAGCAATTATTACTAGAATTGCTAATATGTTGGCTAAAGAGTTTTCTATTTTTTCTGTACCTAGTGGTTTTATTAGTGCTATTTTTATCATAGTATTAATTGCCATACCAATTGTGACTTTTATCTTTACGATACTTAGATTTTATCAGAATTTAATAAAAGATGAAGGCTACTTAATGCATACTTTACCAGTTAGTAAAAATCATTTAATTCTATCAAAAGCAATTAGTTCAACTACATTTATTTTTTTATCTTTTCTCTTTACTATCTTATCCTTATTTATTGGAGTATATGGACTTTGGTTTGATGCTAAAATATTTTCACTTTTAGCAGATTTGTTCCAGCAGGTGGATACTTTATTTTTAATACTTATTTTAATTTCTCTTTTCATTGGTGTAGTATATAATCAAGTTATGATTTATGCATCAATTGCTTTAGGTCAAAAACATAACAATAAAGTAATGTATTCTATTGTTTATGGTATCGTTTTATATAATGTGACACAAATTGTATCTTCTCTTCTGTTATTACCATGGATGCTTTTAGATTCTAATTACCAAAAATATATCTCTGGTACTAATATTATAGATTTTGGATTAATTAATGGATTTATGTTTTTTGCACTTGTTTTATCTATCTTATTTACCATAGGATATTACATACTTACAGTAAAAGTTTTAAATAAAAAGTTGAATTTAGAATAGTTTCCATTCATTTTAGTTTTTGAAAAAGTAAAAAACCACCCTTAAAAAGGGTGGTTTTTCTCTGAAGCCTATAAGGCTTAATACTGGCAGCTACCATTTGGTAGCTTTTTTAGTCTGCCAATTGCCTTTGCTACTCTTACTTACCCATAAACGGGTCCTTATATTCCTTCAAACTTCTTTGATCTTTTATTTTATCTTCTAGGTCCTGATTTTGTATATATCTTTTTATTGTATTTTTATTAAGTCCTACTGTACTCACGTAATATCCTTCTGCCCAAAAATGACGATTTCCATAATTATACTTTAAATTTGCATGTTCTTTAAATATCATTAATGAACTTTTTCCCTTCAAATATCCCATAAATGATGATACACTTATTTTAGGTGGAATCTTCACTAACATATGTATATGGTCTGGGCATGCTTGAGCTTCTACTATCTCAACTCCCTTATAATCACATAGTCTTCTCAAATAGACGCCTATATCTCGGCGTAATTTTCTATATATTGCTTTTCTTCGATATTTTGGAGTAAAGACTATGTGATATTGGCAATTCCATCTTGTATGAGATAAAGAACTTTCATCATCGTTTTTTCTTAACGCCATCACTTCTTCAGCTCTCACCTGCATAGCGGTGGTTTTATTATGTTCCTACCCCGAAACATAATAAAAAGTCAAGGGATACCCTTGATTTTTGCATATTATGGGTTTATTGATCCAAACAAAAAGAATTGATATACTCAATTCCTTTATGGTAATAATAGTTGTTGGCCTACTGATAGTAGATTGGAAGTTAATTTATTTAATTGTTTTAGTTCATCTACACTTGTATTATTCGCTTTCGCTATTGACCATAGTGTATCCCCACTTTTTACTGTATAAGTACTTACCGTTTCATTATTTGGAACTTTCAATTTATCTCCTATTTGGAGATTTATATCAGTTAAATTATTTAATTTCATTAATTCATCCACAGTGATTCCATATTTTTGAGCTATTAGCCATAAGCTATCTCCTTTCATTACTTCATAAATTGTATAGTTATTATCTTCTGGTTCCTCTTCTTCTACTTCTTCATTTTGACCTGGTATTTTCAACTCCTGCCCTATATATAAGGTGTTTCCTGTTAAGTTATTTATCCTTTTTAATTCTGTTACTGTGGTATTGTATTGATTGGCTATTTTATATAGAGTGTCACCCTTTTGTACTATATAAGTTGAACCGGTGGATGGAATATTTTGAGATATTCGTAAGAGTTGTCCGATTTGAATTACATCAGATGTAAGATTGTTCCATTTTTTTAAATCATCTACACTTATATTGAATTGGTTGGCTATTTTATATAAAGTATCACCTCTTTGTACTGTATAGTATCCTTCTGGTGAGGTTCCAAGTGGTGGCGTATATGGAACATTTGCATATTCGGCAATTGCTTTGACTACGGCTTCTACATATTCATTTAAGTTATTTTTTAGCTTTTCTGCATCTTTGGTATTGTCAATAAACCCATATTCCACTAATAAAGGTTCTGCATTCGCTGTTTCTCTTAAAATGTAGTAGTAATCTTTATTAGGATTTTCTGGTAATCTACGTTGATAAACCTTTCTTTTAATCTGTCCAGCATCCCCTATATTATTCAAGGCTAAGGTGGCCAGTGTATCATCATTTCGAAGAGAATAAACTATTTCTGCACCTTCGCCACCACAAGATTAGCTCGTTCATCGTATACTACCAGTTGTTATATTATTAAATACCCTTTGAATAACATCAATACCCACTATCTTTATTATAATATCTTGATATTCTCTCGCTTCTTCTGGAGTTAATTTTGTTGTTGACTCTAAAAAATTAACTGAAGATTCCACTGCTTTATATACCTTTTTATCTTTTTCATTTAGATGTGATTCTAAGTATATTTTTAATCCATCAATAAGAATTTTATTCATATTCTCATTATATTCTCGATTCATAGTACTCCTCCTTTCCTTTGATTAAATTCATTATAAACCCAAAAGTCGAAAATACCAAATTAGCTATATAAAAAAATCACTAAATTAATAGTGATAAATTATTTATTACATTGGATCTTTCCTTTTCTCCCATATGGATTACGAGCAACGTTTAAATTTTGATATTCAAACGTACAATCTGGTATCACACCATATTTATATTTAATCGTTATAATTCTATTTTTATCTATCACTATTTTATCTACTAATGTATGTATTAGTTCTTTTCTTGGTTTATTTAAATCCAATAGCTTTTTTATTTTTTTAGTATAATCAGGTAATTCTTTTAATTTATTTTTTATTTCATATTCTCTTATATTATCATTGTTAATGCTTTCATTAATTTGGTGTAACTTTTCTTCAAATGGTTTTGCTAATTCCATATAAGTATCAGCATTAATAATGCCATTATATTTATCTTCATATAATGATGTTAATCTACTTGTTATTTGTTCTTTTTCACTCATTAAAGAACTTATATTTTTATTTATATCTTTAGTTTGCTTTCGTACTTCACTAGCAACTTTTTTATTTAATTCTTCTATATTTAAATTTTCAATTTTTATCTTTATATTTGATTTTATTTTTTCTACTATTTGATCTTCTAAATAATTATAAGGAAAGA
>CALVQX010000027.1 GCA_944358405.1 uncultured Bacilli bacterium
AAAAATATAGAGTAAAAGTTAATATTAATGGAAAGGCTTAATCGTAATTTGGCTTTTTTATTTGTTTTTTTTTTGTCTCTGTGATATTCTGTTTATAGATTGATAGAAAGGATAGTTCCTATGCAAAATTCTTTATCTCGGCAAATCTTATTGTCTGTTTTAGGGGTTGCTATGTTGATTTTGGCACTTGTAGGTGTTTCTTATGCAGTTTTTATTCAGCCATCTACAGAATTTGATGTAGTTACTTCTCATTCTGGAGATGTTGTATTACTTTCTAATCATTCTACTTTGGATATTAATTTAGCAAATCTTTCTATTATGAATGATTATTATGGTAAAGTTTTATCTGATGATGATGTTGTAATAGACTTTGATGTTTTGACTTATTTACCAGCTTATTCTAGTGTAAGTTATGAACTTGTTATTTTTCCAGAGCAAGTTTCTGTTTCCGATTTTTCTATTAATGTTCGTTTTTATTTAGAAAAACGATTAGGGGAGGAATATCGAGCTGTCCCTAATACTAGTTACCCTATTTCTTTTGTTGCTAATGGGAAAAATAGTACATTAGGAAGTCCTAGTAGTAGCATGACTTTATTTTCTTCTACTTTTTCTAATGATAGTGATGTCACGAAAGAGTATGTGGATCATTTTCGTTTAAGGACTTGGCTGGATGAGCATACGGATTTGATAAATTCTTCTTTTGATGGTGTATATAAAATTCAATTATATAGTAAAATTTGGTAAATATATTAGGAGGTAATAAAATGGAGCGGTTAATTAGATATAATAATGCACAATTACATTATAGTGCTTTATATAAGGCAAAGTTTTTTTCACATTTTATTGCTAAATCATTTTTATTAGCAGTATTTCTTTTTTTATCAGTTCTTTTTCTTTTTTTTGCTGTTTATTTTATTGATTTATTTTATAATCTTCAGCAGGGAAATGCTAAAACTCCTTTATTTGGTTTTTATGTTATTGTTTCTCCTAGTATGGTTCCTACTATTAATGTTAATGATGCTATCGTTGTACATAGACAAGAGGGTAGTGAGATTGACGTAGGCGATATTATCACATTTTCTTCTACTGATTCTTCTTATCCAGGATTGACTGTTACTCATAGGGTTGTAAAAAAAGATTCTGTTGATAGCAATTCTTATGTGTTTAGGACGAAGGGTGATAATAATTTTAGTGAGGATCCTTCTTTAGTAAAAGATGAAAATATTTATGGAAAAGTGATTTTTAAAATTCCTAATGTTGGTTATGTTCGTCAATTTTTATCTACAGGTATTGGTTTTGTGTTGTTGGTAGTTTTTCCTTGTGTGGTAATTATTTTAAGTGAGATTCGTAGGATTATTAGGTTGACTAAATTGAAGACTTCTAGTTAGTCTTTTTCATTTTTTTGCTCTTTTTTGAATTTTATTATATAATTTTGATATTTCTTTGGTGGTGATAGTATGGAGCAATATGATGTAAAATTTAAAAAAAGATTTGGACAGAATTTTTTGAAAGATGATAATGTTGTAAAAAAAATTGTTTCTGTAGCTAATCTTACTCATGATGATTTAGTTGTAGAAGTTGGTCCAGGTGGGGCAATTATGACTAAGGAGTTGGCAAAAAGAGTTAAGCAGGTACTCGCTTATGAGATTGATTCTGATTTATCTTTTGAATTGGAGAAAAGATTGCAGGGAATTTCTAATGTAGCAGTTTTGTTTCAAGATTTTTTAAAGTCTGATATTCGTGCTGATATACAGTGTTATCAATATCAACATTTGTATTTTGTTAGTAATGTTCCTTACTATATTACCACGCCTATTCTTTTAAAATTGATTGAAAGTAAATTGTCTTTTGACAAAATTGTTATGATGGTTCAGAAAGAGGTGGGAGAACGATTTTCTACTACTTGTGGAAATAAAAATTATGGTTCTATTACTGTTCTTCTTAATTATCATTATGATATAAGAAAAGAATTTTTTGTGTCTCGATCTCAATTTGTTCCAAAGCCTAATGTAGATAGTGTGGTGGTATCATTTACAGAGAAGAAGACAAAATTGCCATTGAAAGACTATTCTTTTTTTGAAAAGCTAGTTCGGGATAGTTTTCAATTTAAGAGAAAGACGATTCGTAATAATTTGCGTCATTATGATTTAGAAAAGATACAAATGGTTTTAGAGAAATATCATTATACTTTGGATGTTCGTGCGGAAATGCTTGATTATACTGTTTTTGTTGATTTAGCTAATGTATTAATATAATTTCTTTTATTTGAGAAAATAGTGATTTTTTTACTATTTTCTTTTTTTTCTTCATATAATGGAGTGGAGATGATTGTATTGGATTTTAGAATAGGTGATTATGTAACTAGAATTTCTCATCAGCATGATATTTTATTTAAAATTGTTAATTTTGATGGGGATGTTGCTATCTTAAAGGGAGTTGATTTACGACTTTATGCAGATAGTGATATTCATGATTTGGTGAAAGCTATTCGTGATGATGTTGATGTGGATAAAGAAATTATTGAAGAGAATGTACGTGATATTCAAATTGATCGCAGTCAATATTTTTATTTGCCGGGGAAAATTTTACATATTGATGGGGATGGAGAATATTTAGAACGCTGTATGCGTTTTTATAAAGATATGAATGTTAAAGCAAATGGTATTACTTTGTCAGAATTAGATATGGCTGCAAGAATTGGACCGTTATTGCAGGAGTTTCGCCCTGATATTGTGGTAATTACGGGACATGATGCTTATTATTCTAAGAAAAAGGATGCTAAAGATATTCATAATTATCAAAATACGGCGAATTTTATTGATGCTGTGAAAGAGGCAAGAAAATATGAAAAGAGTCAGGATAAGCTTATTATTATTGCGGGGGCTTGTCAGTCAAATTATGAAGAATTAATAAAGGCTGGAGCTAATTTTGCTTCTAGTCCTAAAAGAATTAATATTCATGCATTGGATCCAGCAATTATTGCTTCCTCGTTAGCTTTGTCTGATAAGAATCAGAGTATTGATTTAATTCGTTTAATTGAAAAAACAAAATATGGAAAAGATGGGATGGGAGGAATTATAACTAATGGAACTATGTATGTGGGGTATCCAAGATGACTATAGAGAAAATTAAAGAGTTGGTAAAGGAAAATCAGGGAGTTTATCATTCTTTTCGTTTTCGTGGTACGCGTAATCAAATAGATGAGTTTGCCGGAACAATTACGGCTATATATCCTGCTATCTTTATTATTACTTCAGATGATGATAAAGTGAAATCTTTTAGTTATAGTGATTTGTTAGTAGATAATTTAGAAATTATTGATTAATATTCAAGTAATTGTTTTTCTTTTCCTTCTTTATTTCGAGCTTTTTCTACATAAAAATGTTGCATTTTCCTTTGTATTATTATAAAATGATGGTATAAAGTGGTTATGCTTTAAAGAGGGAGGAATATTTGCATGAAAATTACATCTGTAAATGTACGTAAAATTGAAAAGGAAGGATCTCGTATGAAGGGAATTGCTTCTGTATTACTTGATGATAGTTTTGCAGTACATGATATTCGTATTATTGAAGGGGACAACGGACTATTTATAGCAATGCCTAGCCGAAAGACAGCTACAGGTGGTTACCGTGATATTGCTCATCCAATTAATCCTGAAGTTCGTGCTATGTTTGAAGAAGCTATTTTGGATGCTTATAAAAATGCAGAAGAACCATCAGAGGAAGAATAAGATACTTTGGTATCTTTTTTTTTGCATCTATTTTATACGTATTTATTTTGGTATAAAAATTCATTTTTTTGCATAGTATTGATTAGGAGGATATTATGGATAAACAAGAAAATAATATTAATGGATATAATCATGGAATTAGTTTATTAGAAAGAAAAAGTTTAGTTATTACGGGAGTAAAAAAAATAGAAAACTTTGATAGCGAGCAATTTTTATTGGAAACTATTATGGGATTTATGGTTATTAAGGGAAATGATTTAGAATTGGTCAAATTAGATACTTTACAAGGAAATGTTTCCATTAAAGGAACGATTCATAGTATTCAGTATACCGATGAAAATGCTAAAAAAAGTAAGGAAGATAGTATTTTTAATCGTTTATTTAAATAATGGTATTAAAAACACAAATTATTACTTTAGCATTTTCTTTTCTGTTTGGTATCATATTTGCTTTTTTTGTAAATATTAATTATCAATTTTTGTTTCATAAAAGAAAAGTCATACGTATTCTTATTACTTTTTTATTTATTTTAGATATGGCTCTTTTATATTTTTTTATATTAAAATGGATTAATCATGGCATTTTGCATCCCTATTTTTTGATTATGATATTTTTGGGATTTTATATTAATTATCCTTTTGGTCATATTTTTCGTGGCAAATAAGTGTAAACTTTATTTGTAAAAGAAATAAATTACTTGAAACTACCTTTTGGTAGTTTTATAATATATGGTGAAAAGGTGGGTGAAAGTATGTGGCTTATTTAAAAGCAAAGAAAAAAACAAAAGTTAAGAAGGTTGGCAGAAGAATTCTTTTGCTAGGATTTACTTCTGTTTTTGTCATTGTTGCTACTACTTTTACTATTGGACGTTATTGGGTAGAGATTTATGACAAATATCAAGAGAATAAAAGACTGGAAAAAAAGTTGATTTCTTTACAGGAGAAAGAGGAAGAGTTAAAATTGGATGCTGATAAATTACAGGATCCAGATTATATTGCAAGATATGCAAGAGAAAAATATTTGTATTCTAAGGATGGAGAATTTATTCTTAAGATCCCTGAGGAATAAAAATTCTCTTTTTTTCTTTGCTTTGTGATATAATGTTTTCGTGGTACGGAGGAAGATATGATAAAAATAGAAGATAATTTTTCTTTTCATCAGGGTGATATTATAGTAATTGGTTGTTCTGCTGGTCCTGATTCTATGGCTTTGGTTGATATGTTATTAAAGATTAGAACACGTTATCAATTGTCTTTGATTGTGGCACATGTAAATCATAATATTCGTGCAGAAAGTGCGAAGGAAGCTTTATATTTAAAAGAATATTGTGAAAAGAATCAGTTACTTTTTGAAATGATGACTATTGAAGAATATGGTGATGATAATTTTCATAATGAGGCTAGAAATATTAGATATCATTTTTTTGAATCTTTAGTTCAAAAGTATGATGCAAATTATTTGATGACTGCTCATCATGGAGATGACTTGATTGAGACAATTCTTATGAGGATTGTAAGGGGATCTAATCTGAATGGATATCGTGGTTTTCAGAAAATTGTAGATATGGATACTTATCAGATTGTTCGACCACTTATTTCTTATACAAAACAAGAATTAGAAAAATATGATTTAGAAAATGAAGTTTTTTATTTTGTTGACAGTTCTAATGATAAAGATAAGTATACGAGGAACCGTTATCGTAAGTATGTTTTGCCTTTTTTGAAAGAAGAAGATTCTAATGTTCATCATAAATTTGAAAAATTTAGTGAAGTATTAAGTGGTGCTAATCACTTTATTGAAAAAGAGCGTAATAAAGCTTTAGATCGGGTTTTGTTTGCAGATTCTATTGTTATAGATAAGTTTAAGGAGGAAGATTCTTATATTCAGAAGGAGATCTTATATTATCTTCTTAGTGAGTTTTATCAAGATGATTTGATCTTAATTAATGATAAACATATTGAATTAATTTTAAATTTGATTTATAGTAATAAAGCGAACAGTTTCATTAATTTGCCGAATGAGGTTGTTGCGAATAAGTGTTATAATATGTTAGAATTAAAACGTGAGGCAGATGAAATAACTAGCTATGAAATAGAATTTTATGATTATGTCATACTTCCTAATGATCATGTGATCGAAAGAGTTGATGATTTGCCTGAGAATAGCAATTTTATTTGTCGTCTCGATAGTTCTGAGATTGCTTTGCCATTGACTGTAAGAACTAGAAGAATGGGAGATAAAATGATGATCAAAGGAATGAATGGTTCTAAAAAAGTAAAAGATATTTTTATTGATAAGAAAATTCGTTTAGATCAAAGAGATTCTTGGCCAATTGTCGTAGATTCTAAAGGTCATATTGTTTGGATTCCTGGAATAAAAAAATCTAAATTTGATAAGAAAAAAGTAGATAGTTATGATATAATACTAAGATATAGTTAAGGAGGAAAAGTTGTGAATAAAGGAATTGATAAGAAAACAGTAAAACGTGGGTTATTGCCTTATTTATTTTTGGCATTAATTATGTTGCTTGTTTTATATGTTTTCAATGTTATGAATCAAGATGTTCATGTCTTAACTTATGATGAATTTGTTAAGGCATTAGATGGAAAAGAAATTACAGAGTTAGAGTTGGTAGCTAGAGGTAATGCTTATACTTATGAAGCTAGTGGAACTTTAGAAGGCTATCAAGAAAATGAGTCTTTCTTTGCTAGGTTACCACTTAGTGAGCAAGTAATGAAAAGAATCGTAGCTGCTAGTGATGAGCAAGGATTTAAATTTATTACTACCCCAGATCCTTCCTCTTCTTCTTTCTTATTGATCGTGGTTAATGTTTTACCTATTTTATTATTAGTAGGTGTAGCTTTTTGGTTCTTTAGTCGTCAAATGGCTGGAAATAAAAGCTCTATGGACTTTGGAAAAAGTAAAGCTAGATTAAATACAGATAATAATAAAGTAACATTTAAGGATGTTGCAGGGTTGAAAGAAGAAAAAGAAGAAGTAAAAGAATTAATCGATTTTCTAAAAAATCCTAAGAAGTTCCAAAAATTGGGAGCTAGAATTCCTAAGGGAGTATTATTATTTGGGCCTCCAGGAACTGGTAAAACTCTACTTGCAAAAGCCGTTGCAGGAGAAGCCAATGTGCCATTTTATTTTATCAGTGGTTCTGATTTCGTAGAATTGTTCGTTGGTGTAGGTGCTAGTCGTGTTCGTGATATGTTTCAACAAGCTAAGAGAAATGCACCATGTTTAATTTTTATTGATGAAATTGATGCTGTTGGTCGCCAAAGAGGTACTGGTCTTGGTGGTGGACATGATGAGCGTGAGCAAACATTAAATCAATTACTTACCGAGATGGATGGATTTGGTGCTAATGAAGGAATTATTATTATTGCAGCTACGAACCGTCCAGATGTGTTAGATCCGGCATTACTTCGTCCAGGACGTTTTGATAGACAAGTAACAGTTAATCTACCAGATGTTAAAGGACGTGAGGAAATTCTTGCGGTACATGCTAAAAATAAGGTTCTTGCAGATGGGATTACTCTTGCTAATTTGGCAAAACGTACTCCAGGTTTTAGTGGTGCTGATTTGGAGAATTTATTAAATGAGGCTGCATTATTAGCGGTTCGTCGTAATAAGGATAAAATTACTATGAGTGAAATTGATGAGGCTACAGATCGTGTATTAATGGGACCTGCTAAAACTTCTCATAAATATAGTGAAAATGATCGTAAATTAGTTGCTTATCATGAAGCTGGGCATGCTGTAATAGGATTGAAATTAAGTAATGCTAGTGATGTTCAAAAGGTGACAATTATTCCACGTGGTTCAGCAGGTGGATATAATATGATGGTTCCTAGTGAAGAAAAATTATGTTCTACTAAAACGGATTTATTGGAAGAAATTACAGGTCTTCTTGGTGGACGTACAGCAGAGGAAATTGTTTTTGGTGAGATTACAACGGGAGCACATAATGATTTTGAAAAGGCTACTAAGATTGCTCGAGCTATGGTTTGTGAATATGGTATGAGTGATTTGGGACCTTTACAATTTGAACAACCAGGAGGCAGCGTATTCTTAGGACGTGATTATAATAAGACTCAGCATTTTTCTAATGAAGTTGCTAATGAAATTGATATGGAAATGCGTAAAATTATCAATGATTGTCATAAAAAAGCAACAGAAATCATTAAGAAAAATCGGGATTTATTAAAATTAATTGCTGATACTTTGTTAGAATATGAAACTTTAACAAAAGAACAAATCGACTATTTAGTAAAGAATGGTAAAATGCCAGAGGAAGAAGACGGAGATAATTATGAATCTATGTCTGTTACTAAATTACGTGAAATTGCTAAAGAAAAGGGAATTAAAAATTATTCTAAAATGAGTAAAGCAGAATTACTAAAAGAATTAGATGAAGCAAACCATTAGTTTGCTTTTTTTTGCAACTAAAGTAAAAGCTAGTATAATATAATTTATATAGTTATAATTTGAAAGGATTGAAAGAGAGGAAAATAAAATCAGGGACATTGTTTGGCGAGAAAAGAAGACGTAGTAGAAGTCATCATAGAGAATTAGTTAGACAGGCAAAAAGAGCTAATCAGAAGGAGAGAATATTATGGGTAAGGAAGAATTTATTTGGCGTTTTTTTGGAGTTTGTTCCATCCGAGAGTTAAGAGCAGAAGATGATGTTATCGAAGAGTATTTTTTTGATCATGATTGGTTTCGGGAGCAGATATTTGAATATAATTACTTTAAAGAAGATTTTATTAAGAAATATGGTTCTATTTGTGCTAATCTTTGGTCTAGTGGCTATTTTTCGGCTATTTCTGCTGCCTATTTTGCTAGTCCTTTAGTGAAGGATGTTTAGTATCGGTGCTTATGTTGGGAACATTTACAGTTTCATCTGCGATATTTGCTAGAAATTTACAGGAAAAGAGAGAGTTAACTGATTCTTATAATCAAAAAAATAAGTCCTTAGGATTAACTTTTGTTAAGAAAAGGTAATTTATCTTTTCTTTTTTTTTAAATTATGGTATATTATGCATGCAAAAGAGGGAATGTTAGGATGGAAAAGCAGGATATAATTTTGTTTTTACAGATGTTTTTTCATAGTGATGAATTTCCTATGGTTTGTGATTATTCTAAATTATTAGAGCAATATTTTAAGTTTTTAAGTTTATTTTTGGATGCTGATTATATTTTTTATTATAAAAATATCTTTTATTTGGAATTGGTTGTTAATGCTTTTGAATGTTGTCATGATTTTTATTTTCCTAGAACAGAAGAAATCGATTATGTAAGTTGTGGGGAACAAATATTAAATCAAGTTGCTATGTGGAAAAAAAGACAAGTTGATACATTTTCATCAGATGAAGCAGTTAATGTTTTATCTTGGGCTTGCTCTTTTGAATTATTACATATTCCTAATGATTCTGTTATTTATAGGGATGATGTGATTAGAAAAGTTATTGGTAATTGTTACCGGATTTCTTCAGTGATGGAAGAGGTTAATGATGTTACGAAAAGGAGAATGTAAAATATGCAGTGGAAAATTGGAAATATATCTATTGAAAATCAAGTGGTTCTTGCGCCTATGGCTGGAGTTTGTAATTCTGCTTTTCGTCGTATTTGTAAAGAAATGGGTTGTGGACTTATCTATGCTGAAATGGTTAGTGATAAAGCAATTACATTCCAAAATCAAAAAACACTTGATATGTTAGCGATGACTGACATGGAACGTCCTTTAGTTCAACAAATTTTTGGTAGCGATAAGGATTCTTTTGTAGAAGCTGCCAGATATATTTATGAGAATATGCATCCCGATATTATTGACATTAATATGGGCTGTCCTGTTCCTAAGGTGGCTTTACGTTCCCAAGCGGGTAGTGCATTGTTAAAGGATCCTGAAAAAGTATATGATATTGTTAAAGCAGTAGTGGATGCGGTACCTATTCCTGTGACTGTAAAAATTCGTAGTGGTTGGGATTCTTCGCATATTAATGCAGTGGAGATAGCTAAAATAGTTGAATCTGCTGGTGCTTGTGCTATTTGTGTTCATCCTAGAACTCGTAGTCAAGGGTATAGTGGCAAAGCGGATTGGTCTATTATTAAGTCGGTTAAGGAATGTGTTCATATTCCGGTAATTGGAAATGGTGATATTAGAACACCAATGGATGCCAAAAGGATGCTTTTAGAGACCGGTTGTGATGCTGTGATGATTGGGCGTGGTGTATTAGGGAATCCATGGTTGATTCGCGATACTATTGCTTATTTGGATGGACGAAGTATTTCAGAAGTTTCATCACTCGAGAAGGTTGATATGTGTCTAAAGCATCTTTCCTATTTGAAAGAGTTGAAAAATGAGAAATTGGTATGTTTAGAAATACGCAATCATATTGGATGGTACTTTAAAGGAATGAAAGATGCTAATTTTATCAAAAATAAAGTCTATCAAACCACACAAATTCGTGATATAATTTTTTTATTAAATGAATTTAAGGAGGCATTATTAGATGAAGAAAAAGGCAAAGCAAAGTCCAAGTAGGGAAAAGGCATTATTTATTCAAAGATTAGCAGCATTTATTATTGATATTATGTTAGTATCTACTGTTGCATCTTTATTTTCTGTTCCTTTTATTGATGTAGAAGGAGTTAATAAATTAAATGAAGAGGCTACTACAATTATTGATCAATATTTAAATCAAGAAATTGATATGAATGATTATCTTTCTGAAACGATAAGTATTACGTATCAATTGGCTAGAAAAAATGGAATTGTGACTATTATTAATTTATTTTTAGCTATTTTATATTTTGTTGTTTATCAGTTTTATCAAAATGGGCAAACAATTGGTAAGAAGTTGTTAAGAATTCAGGTCATTTCTAATGATGAGCAGGAATTAACTATGAATCAAATGATTTTCCGTTCTTTAATTATTAATTCTATTTTAGTAGAAATGATTGTTTTAGGATTTATTATTCTTGCTTCAAGTGATGTTTATTTTTATGGAGTAGGAATTTTTGAGGGAATTCAATATCTTGTTATGCTAATTTCTGTATTTATGGTTATGTTTAGAGAAGATGGTCGTGGGCTACATGATTTAATTGCTCATACAAAAGTTGTTAAAATTGAAGGTGTAAAGGAGTTAGAAACATGCGAGAATTAAGTGAACAAGAGTTAGTGAGGAGAGAAAAATTAGCAAGAATTTCAAATCCCTATCCAGAACGATATGAGGTTAATTATGATCTTTTTTCTGCTAGCAAATTAGATGATGGAGTTACTGGAGTACGAGTTGCTGGTCGTATCGTTTTAATGCGTAAGATGGGCAAGATGAGTTTTTTGACTATTGCTGATATTCAAGGAAAAATTCAAGTGTCCGTAAAATTAGATATGATTGGGGAAGAAGCTTATCAAGACTTTAAATCTAATTATGATTTAGGTGATTTTATTGGTGTTGAGGGTGAAGTTTTTACTACTCATACTGGAGAAAAAACGGTTCGTGCCTCATCGATTACTTTTTTAGGAAAGGCATTAAAACCTTTGCCTGAGAAATTTCATGGGGTTGAAGATGTTGAAACTATTTATCGTGAAAGATATCTAGATCTTATTATGAATGATGATTCTAAAAGGAAGTTTTTATTTCGTAGTCAATTTATTCGTGAAATCAGAAATTATTTAGATGAGCATGGATATATTGAAATTGAAACACCAATTTTAAATAATAAACCTAGTGGGGCTACTGCAAAACCATTTGTTACGCATCATAATGCCTTAGATATTGATTTGTATCTAAGAATTGCTCCAGAGACTTATTTAAAAAGGGCTATTGTTGGTGGATTTACTAAAGTGTTTGAAATTGCTAGATGTTTTCGTAATGAGGGAATTGATGCAACACATTTGCAAGATTTTACTATGATTGAAGGATATTGTGCTTATTATAATTATAAGGATAATATGAAGTTTTTAAGAGAGATGTTACAAAGTATTATCATGAAATTATTTGGTACTCTTACTGTAATGATCGGTGATCATGAAGTTGATTTAAGTGGAGAATGGGAATGCGTTAGTTTTCGTGATTTAATTTTAAGATATAGTGATATTGATATTCACCAATATAATACGAAGGAATTGTTACTTACTAAAATTCAAGAAGACCAAATTCAAATTGATAGTGAGACTCCACTTGAAGATTTGGGATATGGTAATTTGGTAGATCAGTTATATAAGAAGGTTGCACGTCCACATCTTATTAATCCAATCTTTTTAATTGAACATCCAATTAGTTTGAGTCCTCTAGCTAGAGCGAACGATGAAAATCCAGAGGTTACGGATCGTTTTCAGTTAATTATCAATGGTGCAGAGATTATTAATGCATATTCCGAACTTGTCGATCCTCAAGAGCAAGAAAAAAGATTATTAGAACAAGCAGAATTAAAATCTCTTGGAGATGAAGAAGCAATGCCTATGGACTATGATTATATTTCTGCTATGGAATGTGGAATGCCTCCAATTAGTGGTTGGGGAATGGGAATTGATCGTGTCGTTCAACTTCTTACAGATTCTGCAAATATCAAGGATGTTGTTTTATTTCCATTGATGAGACCACTTTCTATAAATAGAGAAGATTCTGTTTAAATCTTTTCTTTTTTTTTCACTAAAATTTCATAAAAAAAGTTGGCAAATGCTTGTAAAATAAGGAGTATGTAGTATAATTAGAGTGGGAGGTTAATTATGAAGAAACATAATACAGTGAAAGTCGTTCTTATTACAATTTTGGTGTTAATGTTACTTACTTGGATATTTCCAGCTGCTTATTATTCAAGTGGATACGTTGACCAAGGACGCGTTCAAATGGGACTATTTGATTTAATCAATTATCCAATTACTTCATTATCATATTTTGGGTATATTGCATTATTCGTAATAGTTGTCGGAGGATTCTATGGAATTTTACATAAGATTCCAGCTTATCGTAATCTATTAGATCGATTTGTTGCTAAATGCAAGGGAAAAGAATTTATTGTATTGTCTATTATTATGGTAATATTGGCTGTACTTACTTCAATTTGTGGATTACAACTTGGTTTATTTATCTTCTTCCCTATGTTAGTATCAATTATTTTATTAATGGGATATGATAAGATTGTAACTGCACTTACGTTGGTAGGTTCTACTATGATAGGTATTGCTGGTACTACTTTTGCTTATAGTAATACGAGCCTTATCGTTTCTGTGCTATCTCTTGATATTACATCAGAAATTCTTACAAAAGTAATTATTTTAATTGTAGGTTTAATTTTATTAATTCTTAATACTTTTATGTATATCAAAAGATTAGAATTAAAAAATAGTCAAGAGAAAAAAGAAGAAAAGAAGGCAGAAATTAAAGTAGAAGAAGAAAAATCTAAATCGAAAGCAGGAAAAGATGCTAAATCAACGAAGGTATCAAAAACAGCAAAAACTACGAAATCTTCTAAGAAGGATAGTAAAGCAGCTGAAAAAGAAGAAGAAGTTATTGTTGTTAAAGAAACAAAAGTTGAAACTAAGGAAGAGGATGAATATATTCCTACTTGTAGTGAGTCTAAGAAACATAAAATCTGGCCATTTGTACTTACTTTAACTATTATTTTTGTTATTTTAGTTCTTGCGTTTATTCCTTGGTCAAGTTCATTTAATAATACTGCATTTGATACAGCTACAGAAGCAGTTACTGACTTTGAATTGTTTGGGTTCCCAATTTTTAGTAAGTTGTTAGGAACATTTACTGCATTTGGTACTTGGGCGATTACTGATATGATCCTTGTGTTGCTATTTGCTACATTGTTATTAACTTTGGTTTACAAGGTAAAATTTGATGATGTATTAGATGGTTTTGCAGAAGGTGCTAAAAAAGTATTAACTCCAGCATTAATGGTTATTTTAATTTATACTTGTTTAGTAATTACAACATATCATCCATTCCAGTTAACTATTTATCATGCTATTTTAGGTATTACTGATGGATTTAATGTATTTACATCAACAATTGTTGCTGGTTTAGCAAGTATTTTCAATGCAGATCCTGCGTATACTTTCCAAAGTGTTCTTCCATATTTAGCTAGCATAGTAACTAATACGGAGAATTATCCTATTATTGGTATTGTTTTCCAATCAATTTATGGTTTATTTATGTTAGTTGCACCTACAAGTGTTGTGTTAATGATCATTTTATCATATTTGAAGATTTCTTATGGAAAATGGTTAAAAGCAATTTGGAAGTTATTTGTTGAATTCTTAGTAATATTATTAATTATATTTACTATTTTAGTATTACTTTAATTCGTCATTAGAGATCGTTTGATCTCTTTTTTTTGCAATAATTGTCTGATTTTTGGGAACATATTTTGTTGCTTTTATGCATAAAATATCCATAGAATTATTATGAGGAGATGATGATTCTATGTTTTCAAAATTTGATGAAGATGCACAAAAAGTATTGTTAATTGCTAAGAAAGAAATGATGGAATTACGCCACCCTTATGTGGGAAGTGAACATCTATTATTAGCAATATTACATAACTCTAATTTAATGGTTACAAAATTGTTAAATGATTATCAAATTACTTATGATAAATATCGAAAAGAGATTGTTAAAATTATTGGTATCGGTAAAACAGCTAATCATTGGTTCTTATATACACCTTTATTAAAAAGGGTTGTGGAAAATGCTATTTTAGATAGTAAAGAAGATGGTGGTGCAGTTACTGTTGAAAAATTATTTATTTCTTTATTAGAAGAAGGAGATGGAGTTGCAAATAGAATTCTTTTGGGAATGAATGTTGATATCGATTTGCTTTATGAAAAATTTTCTAATAAATTTACATATCATACGTCTAAGCGTAATAAAAAATTGTTGATAGAAGAGTATGCTGTTGATTTTAACCAAAAGTATAGGGAAGATGGATTTGATCCTGTGATTGGTAGAGAGGAACAAGTAGATCGAATTATTGAAATATTGTTGCGTAGAACGAAAAATAATCCTTTATTAATTGGAGATGCTGGAGTTGGAAAGACTGCAATTGTGGAGGAATTAGCTAGGCGTATTGTAAAAGGTGCAGTTCCTAAAAAGCTAGAAAACAAACGAATTCTTAGTGTTTCTATGGCTTCTTTGGTGGCGGGGACCAAATATCGTGGAGAATTTGAAGAGAGAATTAATAAAGTAGTTGATGAATTAGAATGTGAACCTGATATTATTTTATTCATTGATGAAATTCATACTTTGGTAGGAGCCGGTGGTGCAGAGGGAGCGATCGATGCTTCTAATATTTTAAAACCATATTTGGCTAGGGGAAAAATTCGTATTATTGGTGCCACTACAAAGGTTGAGTATAGCAAATATTTAGAAAACGATAAGGCCTTGGATCGTCGCTTTCAAAAAGTATTTATCGAGGAACCGTCTTTAAAAGAAACGGAAAATATTTTGTTGCAGTTGAGGGATATTTATGAAAATTATCATGGAGTAAAAATTTCGGATAGTATGATTCGATTAATTGTTCAATTATCTGATCGATATGTTCGTCTAGGAAAACAACCAGATAAGGCGATTGATATTTTGGATGAGGCTTGCTCTAAAGCTTCTGTTGTCGATGATAATTATGATAAGAGAGTAAGGCTTTTAACTATGGAAGTTAATGAGATAAAAGAAAAAAAGAATGAGGCTATTATTAATCATGATTATAAATTAGCATCTGAGTTGAAAGAAAAACAACTTGCCTTAGAAAATAAGTTAAATCGATTTATGTTAAAAAAAGATACCAATCGTAAAATTAAAGAAATAACTAGTGATATTTTGTATGATGTTGTATATGCTAAAACAAAGATTCCTGTGAAGAAGATCATACAATTGAATCCTAAAGCTATTTGTGATCATTTAACTAAATTTGTAATAGGACAAAATTCTGTGATTAAGGATATCATCAATATTACTACTGGTTCGAAATTTTCTAGAAAAAGAGTTCCATATTCTCTTTTATTGGTTGGTAAAAGTGGTGTTGGGAAGACATTTTTTGTAAAAGAGTATGCTAAATTGTTATATACGAAGGATGCTTTTATTAAAATTGATATGAGTGAGTATAAAGAAGCTCATACTGTTAGTAAGATTATAGGTTCTCCTCCTGGTTATGTGGGATATCAAGATCATAATTATGTTTTGGAACGAGTAAAACAAAATCCATATTCTGTTATTTTGTTAGATGAAATAGAAAAAGCGAATTCTAGTGTTTTGAAGCTTTTTTTACAGGTGTTTGATGATGGTTATATGACTTCTTCTACTGGTGAAGTGGTTGATTTTAGTAATACTACTATTTTTATGACTTCAAATTTAGGAACAAATCAGCAAGCAATTGGTTTTTCTGATCGTAAGGTAGAAGGAGTTCAAAACAAATTGAAGGAATTTTTGGGGGTAGAACTGATGAATCGTATTGATGGAGTGTTTTTCTTTCAGGATATTACAGAAAAAAATATTGAAAAAATCATTCGGATGAAATTAACTAAAGCTGCGGAAAAAGTGGAATGTAAAAATATTTTATCCCCAGAAATTGTGGATAAAATAAAAAAGGAATGTGATTATGCTTTGTTTGGGGCTAGAAGGGTTGATAAAATTATTGATACTAGATTAAAAGATTTGATGGAACAAAATACGTAAGGAATTTTATAGTTTATTCTAATTTTGAACTAGAATTGTCAATTTACTTTTCTTTTTTCTATGGTATACTAATATTAGGTGGTGTGAAGTGAAGATATATAATACTTTAACAAGAAGAGTTGAAGACTTTGTCCCTAATGAGCAAGGGAGAGTAAAGATGTATACATGCGGGCCTACTGTTTATCATTTTGCTCATATAGGGAATATTCGGAATTATATTGGACATGATATTTTGGATAAGACTCTGCGTTATATTGGCTATGATGTTTTACGTGCTATGAATATTACGGATGTTGGTCATTTGACTAGTGATTCTGATTCTGGTGAAGATAAGATGGAAGTTGCTAGAAAAAGAGAGCATAAATCTGCGATGGAAATTGCTAAATTTTATACAGAAGCATTTTTTAATGATTTTCAATTGGTCAATTGTAAAATGCCAGAGGTTGTTTCTCCAGCTACGGAGAATATTTCTGAATATATTAAAATTATTGAACGCTTATTAGAAAAAGAATATGCTTATATATCTGGTGGTAACGTTTATTTTGATACTGCAAAGTTATCCGATTATTATGTTTTAACAAATCATCAAGAAGATCATTTAGTGGTGGGGGCTCGTGAAGGTGTAGAAGAAGATTCTAACAAGAGAAATCAGGCAGATTTTGTTTTGTGGTTTACTACTAGTAAATTTGAAAATCATGAGTTATTATGGGATTCTCCTTGGGGACTTGGTTATCCTGGATGGCATATTGAATGTAGCGGTATTTCTATTAAATATTTAGGAGAATATTTGGATATTCATGGTGGAGGTGTAGATAATATTTTTCCACATCATACTAATGAAATTGCACAAAGCGAAGCATATTTAGGTCATAAGTGGTGTAATTATTGGTTTCATAATGAGCATTTATTAGATGAAAGTGGAAAAATGAGTAAATCTAATGGAGCTATTCTTACTGTTAGTTTATTGAAAGAGCAGGGGTATGATCCATTGGCTTTTCGATTCATGTGTTTAAATTCACATTATCGGAAACAGTTGGTATTTTCCTATGATGCTTTACAACAAGCACAAGCAACTTTAAAAAAGTTACGTAATCGAATTTCTTCTATTTCTTTAGATGGTGTAATTGACGATGAGAAATTTCAGTTTTATCAACAGAAGTTTTGTGAAGAATTGCAAGATGATTTGAATACAGCAAATGCTATTTCAGTTTTGTATGAAGTGTTGAAAGATCCTTCTTGTAATGGAAAGACAAAAATAAAGTTGATCGAGAATTTTGACTATGTCTTGTCTTTAAATTTGATTCAGGAAAAGCAGATGGTCTCTAACGAAGAGGAAATTCTTTTACAGATTGAGAGAAGAAGTGAAGCAAAAAAGAATAGAGATTTTGCTTTGGCAGATCAAATTCGTGATGAGTTATTAGAAAAGGGAATTCGTTTGATAGATACTAGGGAAGGTACTAGTTATGAAATTATTTCTTAAAAATAATCGTTAGGAATGAGGTGAATACGAAAGTATTTGCTTTTTTCTTGTTTTTAATACTTATTTTGTAGTCATTATAAATGATAATTAGAGCTTCGTAGAAGTAATTTTCTTTTTTTCTTTTTAATGTTATAATTTGTATGGTGATTTATTATGTCTACAAAAGAAATTAACGTATTGGTGTTGGCATATCTAGGAGATACGATTTATGAAAATTATGTTCGTCGTTTTTTAATTCAAAAAAAGATTGCTAATGTGAATGATTTACAGAAAGCAGCGGTTCAATATGTAAGCGCAAAAAGTCAGGCTAATTATTTGCAAAAGATGATAGATTGTAATTTCTTGTCTTCATCGGAAATTGAAATTGTGAAAAGAGCTAGAAATTATAAGACCACTTCTCATCCTAAAAGTTGTGATATTGTTACTTATAAATATGCTACTGGATTGGAGTGTTTAATTGGTTATTTAGATTTAGAAAATCAGAAAGGAAGAATAGATGAAATTATGAGTTTCATCTTTGGTAATTAATATGTATGTTTATGGTAGAAATGTTGCACGTGAATTGTTGAAAAAAAATCAAAAAGTATTAAAAATTATTTTGCAAGAAGGGTTTGAGGATAAAGAAATTATTTCTCTTGTTGAAAAAAATCATTTAAAAGTAGAAATGAAATCAAAACGTGAAATTGATCATTTGGTGAATGGGGTACATCAAGGTATAATACTATCTATTCCGGAGTATTCCTATCAAAAATTGGATGATGTGTTAAAAAAAGATCCTAACTTTTTGGTGTTATTAGATCATTTAGAGGATCCTCATAATCTAGGAGCAATTATTCGAACTTGTGAGGCTGCTGGAGTCGATGGGATTATTATGCCTAAAGATCGTCAGGTTCCTGTTAATGCTACTGTAATGAAGACTAGCGTGGGGACTTTAGATAATGTTAATATGGTGATGGTTAGCAATCTGTCTCAGACAATCGAACGGTTAAAAGACTGTGGTTTTTGGATTGTTGGTACGGCATTGGAAGATAGTGTAGATTATCGTACGATTGATTATTCTGGCAAAATTGCTTTAGTTATTGGTAATGAAGCTAAGGGGATATCTCATGTTGTTCGTAATTCTTGCGATTATATAGCAAAGATTCCTATGTATGGAAAGACAAATAGTTTAAATGCGTCTGTTGCAGCAGGCATTATGATTTATGAAATTATCCGGAATAGAAAGTGAGGTTCAATGAACTATAAGAATATTAATGATTATGAAATGCTTTATATGATTCGTGAAAATGATGAAGATTCCCAAAATTTGTTTATGAAAAAATATTTACCTGTAATTCATAAGATTGCTCATAAGTATTTAGATTTTGCAAAATGTCATGGAATTGATTTTGATGACTTAGTTCAGGAAGGTTTGATTGCTTTAAATAAAGCGATTCATACTTATAAAGATAGTAATCAAGTGTTGTTTTATACTTATGCTTCTTTATGTATTGAGAGACATTTTATTACTTATTGTCGAAATGCTAGTAGCAGTAAACATTTAATTTTAAATCAGGCTACTTATGATGATATTTTATTTAGTGTTAGCGATACTACTTCTGATCCAGAATATATTTTATTTGATCATTTTTCAGAAGAGATGTTCATTCGATATAAAAATCATTTTGATCTTTCTTATAGCAGTATTTTAGAACTTCGTTACAATGGTTTTAGTTATCGAGAGATTAGTCAATTATTAGATCTTCCTATTAGTACCATTGATGGACGATTGTATAAAATTCGTAAGTTTTTACAAGAAAAAGAGAAATTTTTCAGTTAACGTTTGTTTTTTTAGTTATTTTGTTTTACAATGATAATAGGGTGAATAGGATATGCCAAACTTTATGGATCGGATGAAAAATAATCAAGTACAATTAGACGATAATATTACATTAAATGACTGGCTTCCAGGAAAGTCTGATGAAGAGTTGCGGGATGCTTTTATTTCTATGGATCAGACCATGAAATATATTCATGATCACGGATACTTTATTCAGTCTTTTGATCCCAATGAAATTGAGTTTTTACATCATTCTATTCATCAAGTAAAATATCATTCTTTATCACCATTACCTGATAATTTTGAGTATCAAAGAGAGATCGTTCGTGAAAATATATATACTTCTTCTTTTTTACAAATTGGGATTTATACCAATTGCTTGCCTTATATGAAATCTGGATTTTTAAAAGAAAATTTTGATAGTTTTGCTACCTTTTTACCGGAAGGTGATATTCCCTATTATAGAGGAATTATTCAAAGAGGTGCATCTGTTTATTTTCATGATTATGTTAGAGAAAAACAGCGTAGAGATTTAGAAGCGATGGAGAAAGAATTTGGTAGTGAAGCTTCGGCTTTTCAAGGTGGAAAACATTTAGTTAAAAGTAATGGTACTAGTATTTTGGGGGAAGATGATACTAATAAAAGATATAATGATGCTATTTATTCGCAGCTTAATAAAATGAGTGATGCTGCTTATATTAGTTTTTTGGTAATTCCATGTTTAGTAGCTATTTTAGGTCTTGTTTTCACATTTATTGTTTGGGCTAGTAGTCTAGGGTGAAAAATTTTCTTTTAATAAAAAATCGTATTATCATTGGGTATATGTTTTAATATATTAAGTCGTGTTTAATTATTTGGTAGAAAGATAATTTATTGTATGTTGTATGTTATTTTTTGCTATGATATACTTTGTGTGATAGTATTGAGAGAGGATTTATATGAGTGGATTTAAAAAGTTGAGTATTGTTCTTTTTGTCATTGGTTTTTTGTTAATTTTGTGTGGTCTTTATTTAAATTTTGGTAGTGAATCCAATAAACTGGATTATAATAATATTCAAAACATATTGTCTAGTAGTGGCTATATTTATGATGAAGATGCCGCAATTGTTGTAGCAGGAGCAACAGAAGTATATCACTGGTATTTTCCTAATCCTGATGTGTCTTCTGATTCTAAATATTATGAACTTGTGGCTATTGATTATATTGAGTTTTCTTCTAGTAAAAATGCTAATGATATGTTTGCCTCTTTTCAAGTAAATGATACGAGCAAAGTAAGAAGATATCATGGTTATAAGACTATACAGTATACGGTTAGTTCAGCCTCTTCGATCATTCCTGAAAATAGGTATTTCGTAATCGAAGGGACAAAAGGATTACTATTTAATGCTTTAAGTGATAGTGATGCTATTGATATCATTCAAAAACTTGGATTTGAAGTAAGTGAGTATTAGAAGAATTTACTTGGTATTATAGTTTTAGTAATAGTGTATGGAGGTACTAGATACAATTTAAAAATATATTTGACATTTCTAGTGGTTTGTGCTATTTTATAGGTGAGCACTTAGAAGTGTTTTTATTTTGATAAAATAAGGAATTGGTGAAAATATGGCTGAAGTAAGAAAAAAAGAAAAAGTGGAAAAATATAATATTGATGATTTAAAGGTAGAAAAAGAGAGTAAAATAGAAAAGAAGGAACCAAAGAAAAAGTCTTCTAATTCTAGGAAGAAAAAATCTTCTTCAGAAAAGAAGCGTTTATGGGTAAGATTTCGTATTTTTTGTCATGGAGTTAAGAGTGAGACTTCTAAAGTTCATTGGCCAATGAAAAAGGATATGGTTAAATATTCTGTAGCGACAATTGCTTTTGTTATTTTTTGTTCCTTATTCTTTTATTTAATAGATATTATTTTTGCTTTAATACAATTATTATTTAATTAGAGAGGAGTTCATGTATGGAAAAGCAATGGTATGTAGTTAATACTTATTCTGGTCATGAGAATAAAGTGAAAGAAAAATTGGAAATGCGTGCAGAATCTATGGATATGCAAGATTATATCTTTCGTGTTGTGATTCCTGAGGAGAAGGTTGTTGAAGTAAAAGATGGTGTTTCCAAGGAAAAAGTGAAAAAGATGTTCCCAGGATATATTTTAGTAGAAATGATCATGACTGATGAGGCTTGGTATGTTGTTCGTAATACCCCTGGTGTTACTGGATTTATAGGTTCTAGTGGAAAAGGTGCAAAACCTACACCTTTACAGCCTTATGAAGTGGATAAAATTCTTGGTAATATGGGAATTAGTCGAATTGATGTTGACACAGAACTTACTGAAGGAACTAAAGTTAAAATTGTTGCAGGACCATTTAATGGAATGTTTGGAAAAGTAGACTCTGTTGATTTACCAAATCAGAAGGTTATGTTACTTGTTGATTTGTTTGGGCAGGAAACTTCTGTAGAGGTTGAATTAAGTCAAATAGAAAAAGCTTAATAATACTTGCAAAAAAGATTACTTTATGTTATTATTTAGTGGCTATATTTATTATTAATATAGATTTAGTGGGAAGCATGGTTTGCATTTATGAAAGCGGGAATCAAGCTATTTGGAGCACTCGCGAAAACTAAAATTTATAGGAGGTGTTTTTCGTGGCAAAGGAAGCAATTAAAAAGATTAAATTACAAATTCCAGCAGGAAAAGCTACACCAGCTCCACCAGTTGGTACAGTATTAGGACCTGCAGGAATTAATTTACAAGATTTTTGTACTAAGTATAATGATGCTACTAGAGATAAGATGGGAGATATTTTACCAGTAGAAATCTCAATTTATGATGATAGAAGTTTTGATTTTGTACTTAAAACTCCACCAGTTGCGTTTTTACTTAAGAAATATGCAAAGATCAATAAAGGTGCTGTTAAGGGAAGCAATGAAGTTGTTGCTACATTAACAGAAGATCAATTAAGAGAGATTGCTGAAATTAAATTACCAGATTTGAATGCTTATGATGTAGATTCTGCAATGAAGATTGTTGCTGGAACTGCTAAAAATATGGGTATTTCTATTCCTGGTTATACTGATAAGTAATCTAATATTTTACATGTAGGTTATACCTATGTGGAAGGTTACAACCGCTATTACCACGTAAGGAGGAATAAAAATGAAAAAAAGAAGTAAAAAATATACAGAAGCTATGTCTAAAATAGAACGTAACAAAGTATATCCTAAAGAAGAAGCTGTTAAATTAGTAAAAGAAACTTCTACTAGTTCTTTCGATGGTAG
>CALVQX010000028.1 GCA_944358405.1 uncultured Bacilli bacterium
ATACTTTAAAAGAAGATGATTCAACTATTATTGATAAGAAAGTCGCATTTAATATGAATATCATTAGAAAATCAGTGCTTTCAATTTTAAAAAATGTAGAATTTAAAAAGAAATATAGTTTAAAAAAACAAAGTTACCTATATTAACGATAACTTTGCCTCTTGTTTAGATGATGTGTTAACTCAATTGTCATCATCATGTAAATAAATCATTTTTCATACTTTTGTCCTGGTCTTTTCTGTAGAAAAATGTGATAAGATAATAAATGGTGATAATCTATGAAACCTGAGGATCAATTTCAATATTTGGTAGGGGGATACTATGGTGTTGCTTCTATGGATGAGTATGAACTTAAAGTTTATGTTTTAAAAGAAATAGAAGATTATATTCGCCAGTTTATTTTAGAAAATCCGATTCCTAATTTTGATTATTTTTATGAAGCACAATTAATTGAAGAACGACTTTCTCTTCGAACAAAATTACAAGATGCTTTATTAGTATTACATCGAATTAATGCATCGATGGATCTCATTTTGATGATTAAAGCAAAGTTAAAAAAGATGGAATCTTCGTGATTTTTCTTTTTTTCTTGAAAAATGTTGCCTTTTTCTATATAATAAGCGGTAGTTTTAGAGGTGATGTTATGGGGGAATTTGTTTTATATTTTCTGTCTGGAATTTTCTTGTTTCTTTTTTTGCGATGGCTTAAGAAAAAATATACTTTAGGAATTTATCAAATGGTTGTCTTTTCTTGCTTTTTCTTGTTTTTTCTAGCGGCTATTATTCATGAACCTTCTTTTTCTGAACATATTTTTATTGTTACGGTAATTGCTTTTTTACTTGAGATGATTTATGTTACTTATTTTTTAGGAGAAGATTTTTTTGCTCGAGAAGAACAAGAAGTTTTTGGTGGAATTTTAATGATTGGCAGTGCGTTTTTACTAGAACGGTTGGTTATTAGTCAGGTTTCTTTTGTTTTTTTGACAGCAAATGAATTGAAGAATATGCTTTGGTTTTTCTTTTTCTTATTTTTTTATCAGTTCTTTCATATTCAAGATGTCACTTTGAAGAAGAATCGTTCTAAAAAATCTCTTTCAGAGGAGAATATTTTAGTATCCTTTGCTAAATTGAAACATCAATATCATGAGTCCGTATTGCAGTGTCAATCTTCTGTTCCTTTATTGATATATGCTATTATGATTTATGAAAATTATCAAAGATCTTCTTTTTGGAGAAGAGTAGATTCTTTTCTTTTTCAATGGGATCATAAACCTAGAAAATTAGGAATTATGCAGATATATTCTAAAAAATTTATTACGGATGAAGAGAGCATTCAGATTGTTTCTAAAAAATTAGAAAAAATTTATGAAAAGAAAAAAAGTGGGAAAAAGGATGTTGGAGCTTTGGTATTAGAAGGATATAGTAAAGATGCTTCTAGTGATTTATGTTTTATTTATGAAGAGTTAAAGAAATTTTGTGATTTGTAGAATCTTTGTTTTCAAAATTTTTATTTTATGATATATTCTTACTATAAAGGTAGGGATAATATGAAAAAATGGAAGTTTGGTATTTTAGTTTTAATGTTTGCTTTGTTTAGCACTGGTTGTGATGGTACTATTACCAGAGAGATTCGTCATGCTGGATTTTCTCTTTCGAATGACTCATTTTCTTGTGATTCTTTGGCAATGGATGATGGAGATTCTTCTAATCCGGTATGGTATATAGATTCTTCTATAGCAATTACCGAGGATGGTGATATTTATGAATTGTCTTTGAGTCAGGAGTATTCCAATCATTCTAATTGTAAGAAAGCAGATTTTTCAGGACAGGTTTCTGCTATTTTAGATAATAAAATTATTCGTGCGAAAGATAATCAATTATATTATTTAGCTAGTAGTTCTAATACTACCCCTTATTCTTTGGTTAGTGCTACCGATAGTTCTTATGAAATTTATTCTTTGTTATTTCAAGATTTGGCCGTTCGAAAAATTGTTACTGTAGATCAAGGAACTGGAGTTTATTATGCTTTGAAGACGGATGGTAATATTTATAAATTGGTCATTTCTAGGCAAGATACACAGAGTAATTATCAGCTAGTAAGTAGTGAGGTTGTTTATAGCGAAGATACATATGGGACGATTTTAGATTTTAATTTTAGTAATCAGTCTCCTTCTACTACTTATATTCGTACTAAAAATAAAATTTATCGGATGAGAAAAACAAATGCTGAAGAATGTGAGGAGTATGCTGATGTTGAGTGTAAATATTCTTTAAAAGAAGATGATGTTTTAGCTAAATATCAAGATAAAATATTGGGTTATAATGGTAGCTTTTTAATTACAACATATGGCAAACAGTTTAATGTTAATGGTTAAAAGACCGGTGGTCTTTTTTCATGTTTTGAAGGAGGAGTTTATGTTACTTGCAAATCAGTGGAAGGATTTTGAATTGATTGATGCTTCCTTGGGTTATAAATTGGAACGATGGGGTAAGTTTTATTTTCTTCGTCCTGATCCACAGATTATTTGGGATCGGGGAGATTTGTTAGAGAAGTATCGTTCTATCATCGATGCTGTTTACTATCGGAGCAGTCAAGGTGGGGGACATTGGGAAAATTTGCATGAAGTTCCTAGTCGTTTTGAGATTTGTTATCGTGATCTTACATTTCATATTAAGCAGATGGGATTTAAGCATACAGGTCTTTTTCCAGAGCAAGCTGTTAATTGGGATTATATGATTCGTAAAATAAAGTCAGCAAAGAGAAAAATTAGAGTTCTTAATTTGTTTGCTTATACGGGAGGAGCTACGGTGGCTTGTCTTTCGGCCGGTGCTAGTGTTGTTCATGTAGATTCTTCTAGGGGGATGGTTGATTGGTGTAAGGAGAATGTTTCTTCTAGTGGATATCGTGATGCTGAGGTTCGTTATTTGGTAGATGATGTTGTTAAATTTGTAAAAAGAGAAATTCGAAGAGGAAATCGTTATGATGCTATCGTTATGGATCCTCCTAGCTATGGTAGAGGAGCTAATGGGGAAGTTTGGAATATTGAGAAGAATCTTAGTGAATTGATTGAACTTTGTTGTGAACTTTTAAGTGATCAGCCTTTGTTTTTTTTAATTAATTCTTATACGACAGGTCTTTCTGCCACGGTTTTAGCGAATTTGTTAGAATTAACAGTGCAAAAAAAGCATTCGGGAAAAATTTCTTGTGGAGAGGTTGGCCTACCAATTCAAAAGCAGTCTTTGATTTTGCCTTGTGGTATTTATGGAAGATGGGAAAGTTATGATTAAGTTGAATGTTTTGTATGAAGATAATCATATTATTGTGGTGGAAAAACCATCGGGAATGCTTAGTCAGGCTGATCAAACTGGAGATTTAGATTTGCTTTCTTTAGTAAAATCTTATATTAAAGAAAAGTATCAAAAGCCAGGAAATGTTTATTTAGGCTTAGTTCATCGTTTAGATCGACCAGTTGGTGGTATTATGGTGTTTGCTAGAACTTCGAAAGCTGCTTCTAGGCTTAGCACTCAGATTGCAGAACATCGATTTGTAAAGAAATATTATGCTGTAGTGTGGGGTGAGGTTGTTCCGTCTAAGGGAAAATTTTTGGATTATTTAGAGCGATTGGAAGATGGTACGACTATTGTTTCTGAGCATGGAAAACAAGCTATTTTAAATTATGAGGTGCTTCAAGTAAATCATCGGAAGAATCATAGTTTAGTTCGTATCTCTTTGCAAACAGGTAGACATCATCAGATTAGGGTGCAATTTGCTTCTCGCGGATATCCTCTTTGTGGCGATCAGCGATATGGTAGACAGGATAAGACCCCATTAGCCTTGTTTGCTTATCAATTGGGATTTTATCATCCAGTTTCTAAGGAATTCTTATCTTTTGAATTGGATGTTCCTAAGGAAGGATATTGGACAGAATTTACAGTGTAAATTTTTTGTCTAATTCATAAAAAGTTTGCATTTATAATTTTTTTTTGATATTATATTATTAGATTAAGAATAGAGGGAGTTAGATACTTATGAATTTTAGTTTTGATTGGTTTCTTACCGTACCTGGTATATTGATTACTTGTGGAGTTTTAGTATTAATTATTGCATTAATTGTTTTTATTGTTTCTTCTGTAAAAGGGAAGAAGGAAAAAGCAGTACTTGCTGTTTCTGGAGATGTGAATGCTAATTCGGCTGTAGCTTCTAATCCAGCTGCTGTTAATCCAACAGATTCAATGGCTATGCAAAATCCGACTGCAGTTGCTACTCCTAGTCCTGTTGCTACAAATGGAGCAGCGGTACCTGAGATGAATTCTGTAGCGGCACAAAATAGTAGTATTAGTAATATTCCGACACCTGATGTGAATTCTGGAATGAATGGTACTCAAAATATAAATCCTGCTCAACCAACGATGGTAGAACCTAGTGTTGCAGCAAATGTTAACCCAACACCTGTTGTGGAACCTGTTGCTCCAGCTACACCTATGCCAACTGTTGAAGCAACGACGCCAGTTACACCTGTTGTAGAGCCAACACCAGTTATTTCAGAAAGTCCAGTATCTCCAACAC
Source organism: uncultured Bacilli bacterium (assembly GCA_944358405.1). Taxonomy (GTDB): domain Bacteria; phylum Bacillota_I; class Bacilli_A; order RF39; family UBA660; genus CALVQX01. The sequence goes on from CALVQX010000028.1 coordinate 4,567, forward strand.
CGGTTTCAGTAGATGCTTCTCCTGTTGTGGAATCTGTTGCACCAACTGTTGCTCCTGTTGTGGATCCTGCACCTGTTGTTCCTTCAGTAGAATCTGTAGCTCCTGTTGTAGAGCCTATTGCTCCAGTAGAACCTTTTATTGAAGAACCATCTACAGCTCCAGTCATTGAACCTACTGTTGTGCCAATTGCACCAGAAGTAGTTCAAACTCAGGCTACACCTGCTACACCACAGCCTGTCATTTATGGTGGAGCAAGTCCAGCTGTTTCTGATTTGAATTTAGAACAACCTCACCAAATTTATGGTGGAGCAAATCCATTGGAAAATACCCAAACGATTCCTGTTGTGAATACACCTTCAGTACAACCTGTTGTTACTCCGGAACCAACTATTGTTAATCCGCAGGTTCAATCAGTTTCTGCTCCTATGGATTCTACTCAACAAATGCAATAAAAGCCTAAGGCTTTTTTTGTTATCCAGTCATTATGGCCCGTTTTATTAAAACTATTTTCTTTGTTGTATTTTTCATAGTTATTATAGAAGCAGTTTCTCTTTTGGTGTTTTCTGTTTGTAGAGATGATCGTGGAATGATCGAGTTTGGGGATCAATATCTTTTACCTATAACAGATGATAGAATGGGATCTTATTTTTCTAAAGGTGATATGGTTGTTGTTATGAAGGTGAATTCAAAGCAAATTCTTGCTAATTCTGTCATTTCTTATCTTGATTCCGATCAAGTAATTCGTATGGGAAGAGTTTCTTCTATTATTCCTAATAAGAATTCTTATCAGTTTGAATTAACCTTTGATGGCAATGATGATACTACTATCATTGATTCTTCTTCTGTTTTAGGATTATGGTCTACTACTAAAATTCCTTTTTTAGGATATTTTCTTTCCTTTTTATTTTCTCAAAATGGAATTTTACTAGGAATTGTTTTCCCGCTGTTTTTGGTGTTTATGTTTGAATTTGGACAATTGCTTTTCTTTTTACGTAAAGATTTTTCAAAAAAGAAGGTTTCTGTATAGTCTTTTGCTAGCTTATGCTAGCTTTTTTGATCTTTTAAGTTCTAGGGATTAGTTCTTGTTTTCTTCTTTCTTTCTTTGTTATAATGGTAGTGAAGAGATCTTTTGGAAAGAATGTGATCTATATGAAAAAAATTGCAATATTATCTTTACATTTAGGATATGGTGGTATTGAAAAATCTATTGTTGCTTTAGCTAATTTATTATGTAAAACTTATGAAGTAGAAATTGCTTGTAGTTATCAATTGTATGAAAAGCCTGCTTTTTCTTTAGATTCTAGAGTAAAAGTTATTTATTTGCTTCCGGATTTGAAACCAAATCGAGAGCAATTTCATCAAGCTGTTCAAAAGAAAAAGTTCATTCGGGCGTGTAAAGAAGGACTGTTGGCGTTGAAAATTTTACGTCTTCGAAGAAGTACCATGATTCATTATATTCAAAATACAGATGCTGATGTTGTGATTGCAACTAGAGATATTTTTGATGGTTGGTTGGGGGAATATGCTCCAGAGGGTGTTTTAAAAATCGGCTGGGAACATAATCATTATCATGATGATTTAAAATATGCTGATAATGTGGTTAGAAATTCTATTCAACTAGATTATTTGGTTTTGGTTTCTCAGGCTTTGCAAAAGTTTTATGCCAAGGAGTTAAGAAAGTCTAATTGTAGATGTGTTCATATTCCTAATATGATTGATAAGATACCTAAGAAGGTTGCTTTATTGGAGGCTAAAAGAATTGTTTCTGTTGGAAGACTTTCTAAGGAAAAGGGACAGTTGGATTTATTGAAAATTTATACTTTATTGATTAAAGCTTATCCTGATTGGACGTTGGATATTATTGGGGATGGTCCTGAGCGTGGTGCTTTAGAAGATTTTATTGCTTTTCATCATCTTCATAATAAAGTTGTTCTTCATGGATTTCGGGATAAAAAGTATATTGATAAAGTTCTTTCTGATTCTTCTATTTACTTGATGACTTCTTATACAGAATCTTTTGGTATTGTTTTGATTGAGGCTATGTCTCATGGGCTTCCATGTCTTGCCTTTGACTCAGCAGAGGGAGCTAGGGAATTAATTGAGAGTGGAAAGAATGGTTATTTGATTAAACATCGTAATTTTTCTGCCATGATAAAAAAGATTGAGGATTTGATTGAGAAAAAAGATGAACGAAAACGAATAGGTAAAGCTGCAAGGGAAAGTGTTGCAAAGTATACTGGGGATGTTGTTTTAAAGCAATGGATCGATTTGATAGAAAAGAAGTGATATTATGGAAAAGAAAAGAGTGTTATTTATTTCCTCTACAGGGGGACATTTGAATGAGTTATTGCAATTAAAAGATCTTTTTGATCGTTATGATTCTTATTTGATTACAGAAAAGACGAAATCAAATTTATCTTTACTAAAAAAATATCCTGGAAAAGTTTCCTTTTTGGTTTATGGAACAAAGAGTCATTTTCTTACTTATCCTTTTCGACTTTTTTGGAATTGTTGTAAAAGTCTTTATTTTTATTTAAAGATTCATCCGGATTATATTATTACTACTGGGACTCATACAGCTGGTCCAATGTGTTGTATTGGTAAAATTTTAGGTAGTCGTATTATTTATATTGAGACATTTGCTAATATTCATAGTAAGACTGCTACAGGTAAATTGATTTATCCTTTTGCTGATATGTTTATTGTACAATGGGAGAGCATGAAGAAATTATATCCTGATTCTATTTATGGGGGGTGGATTTTTTAATGATATTGGTTACCTTGGGAACGCAAGATAAGGATTTTTCCAGATTACTTGTTGCAATAGATAATGAGATAAAAAAGGGGAATATTAAGGAAAAGGTTGTTGTGCAGGCTGGTTGTACGAACTATACATCTGATCGAATGGAAATTTTTGATTTGGTTCCTCCTGAAAAACTTAATCGATTAATTGATCAGAGTCGATTAGTAATTACTCATGGTGGTGTTGGCTCTATTCTTTCTGCTATTAAAAAAGGAAAGATTGTTATTGCGGCACCAAGATTAAAAAAGTATGGAGAGCATGTGAATGATCATCAAAAACAGATTGTAAAAGAGTTTTCTGAAGATGGATATATTTTGGAATTAAGGGATTTTAATAAGTTAGGTAAAATGTTAGAGAAGGCTAAGAGTTTTCGACCTAAGAAATTTCAGAGTAATACACAAAATATGGTTTTTTTGATTGATTCTTATATTCAAGAGGATAATCATGTTTCTTGGTATAATAAGGCAAAAGAAGTCCTTTGGTATGGTTTTTTTGGGGTGTTGACTACTTTAATTAATATTGTTAGTTTTTACTTTTTAGATAAAGCAGGGATGGATGTTTATATTGCTAATTTACTTGCTTGGGTTTTATCTGTTCTTTTTGCCTTTGTTACGAATAAGTTGTTTGTATTTCATTCTAAGTCTATGCAATTTTCTGTTTTTTTGAAAGAGATGATTTCTTTTTTCTTCTTTCGTCTTTTGTCTCTTGGAATTGATATGGGAGGAATGTTTATTTGCTTGAATTTTCTTTCTATGGGTAAAATGATTTCAAAAATTTTTATGAATGTAATTGTTATTATTGCTAATTATATATTTAGTAAATTGTTTGTTTTTAAAAAGTGAATAAGGAGTATTTATGAAGAAAGAAAAAATATCAATTATTGTTCCTTGTTATAATGAAGAGAAAGCGATTCCTATTTTTTATCAAGAAATTTCTAAAATCGCAAAAGAAATGAAAAAATGTGAATTTGAGTTTTTCTTTATTAATGATGGTAGTAGTGATAAAACATTAGAAGTGTTGAGAGAACTTTCTTTACAGGATGAAAGGGTTCATTATTTGTCTTTTTCAAGGAATTTTGGAAAGGAAGCGGGAATGTATGCTGGACTTTCTCATGTTACAGGTGATTATGTTGCAATTATGGATGTAGATATGCAAGATCCTCCTTCGATGCTTCCTGAGATGTATCGTTTGATTCAAGAAGAAAATTTTGATTGTGTGGCTTTATGTAGTCCAAGCCATAAAGGATATAGTTTTGTTCGAAAAGTTTTTACGAATTGTTGGTATAAATTAATCGAGAAGATCTCTTCTACCCCTCAGGTTCCAGGGGCTAGGGATTTTCGGTTAATGAAGAGAAAAATGGTGGATGCGATCGTTTCTATGTCAGAGTATAATCGTTATTCGAAAGGGATTTTTAGTTTTGTCGGTTTTGATACAAAGTGGATTGAGTATGAGGCTCCTGAACGCGTTGCGGGAAATAGCAAGTGGAGTTTTTGGAAATTGTTTCGATATGCGTTAGATGGGATTCTTGCCTTTTCTACCACTCCATTAGTTCTTTCGGCTTTTGTCGGGCTTCTTTTCTGTTTGATCGCATTTATTACTATTTTGTTTATTATTATTAAGACCTTGATTTGGGGGGACCCAGTTAGTGGTTGGCCATCTCTTGTTTGTATTATTGTTTTTGTTAGTGGAATTCAATTGTTCTTTTTTGGTGTGATGGGAATGTACTTATCTAAACTTTATATGGAAGTAAAGGGTCGTCCTATTTATATTATTAAAGAAACAGATGAGGATTTTAAAAAGTCTTAGTCTGTCAAATTGGTGTTTCTTTTTTTGAAATCGTATACAAAATTTTAAAAATTTGATATATTTTTTATGGTGATACTATGAATAAGAAGACTAGTTTGATTCTATTTGTGATTGGTTTGATACTTTTAAGTTCCGGACTTGTTAGTTCATTTGTGGTTGGTTTTCGTGAAGATAAAGCAGCTACTCAGTTGCGAATGGTTAATGTGGAAGATGTTTATGAAACTTTTCAAGGGCAGATGGATACTTTTAATGATATTCGAAATCATTTATATTTGACTGTTTTTGAAGATGTTTATTATGATACGTTATATACGAATGATTTGGAGTTAAAAAAGTCATTTGAACAGTATGAGGGAGTTGTTGATCAGCTTTCGAATACTGCAGATCAATTGATGGAGTTATGTAGTGATGTTTACTTTTCAGAAAAAGCTGTGAATACTATGTGTAAAGGATATCCTGAGGTTTATGAACAAGTGATCAATGCCTTTGTTTCCGATGTTTTTTTATATAATGATAATATTGAACAATATAATCAATACCAGACAGATGCTGGTAGTTCTCTTCGTATTGAAAAATATGTAACAGATAAGGATTATATTGATTATAATGGGGATAAAGAATATTCAGGCAAAGAGTAAAGAGGAGGTGTGATCATGAAAAAGGAGAAAAAGAAGTGGTCTAGAAAAAAGAAAATTATTGTAGTTGTTAGTAGTATTTTCTGCGTTTTTCTAGGTTCTTTTCTATTTTTGTTTTATGGTCCTTGGGATGGCTTTCGTAATTTTTGGATTACTAGTGCTATGACTACTATGAATCATCGCTATTTAGCAACTTGGTTTTATAGTGATGAGACAATTCAGAAAGTTTTGGCTGAAAATCAATTGATCGAAGTGGATGAAGTTACTGATCCAAATATGATTCAATTGAAAAAATATACTAATAAGACGATTTATAAAAATGAGTATGAAAAGCAGATTTTAACGAAGGATCCTGGAAATGATTTATATAAGGTAATTCCTGTTAGTGGAACGGGTTATCAAGGATTTTTGGTTGCTGTATATGATCCATCTAAGGTCTCTTTAGCGACGACACAGTATTTAGGAGTACGTGGCGAATCTATTTTAACGGTTGCTGAAAGGGAAAATGCTGTGATTGCCATTAATGGAGGGGGATTTTATGATCCGGATTGGAATTCTAATGGTGCTCTTCCTCATGGAACGGTAATTCAAGACGGAAAGGTCGTTAGTGATTTTCAAGATGCTAATATGGGAGGAGGCTTTATTGGCTTTACTCAAGATAATAAATTGGTATTAGGAAAGATGACCAAGGAAGAAGCTTTACAGATGGGGTATCGTGATGCGATTGAATTTGGTCCTTATTTGATTGTTAACGGGAAAAGTTCTTTTATCCGTGGTAATGGTGGTTGGGGAATCGCTCCTCGAACGGCAATTGGTCAAAGAAAGGATGGAATTGTTTTATTTTTGGTAATCAATGGTAGAATTCCTTCTAGTATTGGGGCAGATATGGTTGATTTAACAGAAATCATGGAAAATTATGGAGCATATAATGCTGCTAATTTGGATGGTGGTTCTTCTTCTGAATTAGTGATTAATCATGAGATTATTAATACTCCAGTTGCTGGTGGTAGTAATGGTCTTAGAGACATGTCTACTTTTTGGATTATAACTGAGTAGTTATGGATAATGGGGAGTGGAGATCTATGTTTATTTTAGAATTAGTAGAAACTTGTAATGATCCGGGTTTGGCAAATGTTTTAAATATCATTAAGAGTGCCTTAAATCTAATTTGGATTATTGGTCCTATTTTAGGAATTATTGGTCTTACGATTCATTTGACTAAGCTTATGGTTTCTCCAGAAGATCAAAAATTAAAAGCTGTAATAAAAAATTGGGCTATTGGTATTGTTGTAGTTTTTATGTTACCTTTGATTATTAATGTAACTATGAAATTATTGGATGATTCTTTTGAACTTAGTACTTGTTGGAATTATGCTGCTAGTTCTTCTACGGATCCAAATGCTCATCCTGATTATATTGATCCATATTCGGATTCTGATAAGTCTAATGGCTTTATTTCAAATCCGGATGATTATGATGAGGGTAGTACAGAAGAGAATTTTACTGTTACTCGATATATTTTTGTTGGTGATTCTAGAACGGTCGGAATGAGAAGTGCTGTTAGTTCTTCTTCTTCAGATGTTTGGAGTTGTGAAAGTGGAAAAGGATATACTTGGATGAAAGATACTGGCATTCCTAATATTGAAAGTAGGATTACTTCCGGTAGTGCAGTTATTATTTTGATGGGAGTAAATGATTTATATCATTCGGATGAGTATATTAGTTATTTAAATTCTAATGCAAGTAGTTGGACACAAAAGGGCGCAAAAGTCGTGTTTGTTTCTGTCAATCCTACGGATGGTGCTAGAAATTCATTGAATAGTAATATCGATAAATTTAATCAAAAATTAAAAAATTCTTTATCTAGTAATATTCAGTATATTGATACTAATTCTAGGTTGCGTTCTGAGGGCTTTTCTACTACGGACGGTCTTCATTATACGAATGGAACTTATCAAAAAATTTATTCTATCATTAAAAGTAGTTTGTCTTAGGACAAATTATTTTTTTTCTTGTCTTGAAAGTCTGATTTATGTTTGTTATAATTAGGAAGATGCGAGGTAGTTATATGATGGCAAGAAAGAAGAGGAAAAAAACTTACTATCCAATTGGTAGAAAAGAATTTTTATTTAATGTGGTTAGTTTACTTTTAGTAATTGGTGTTGGAGTATATTTTGGGGCTCGTAGTTATTATTATTATGGGAAGCAAAATATTAAAATGAGGCAGGAAGAGCAAACCTTGAACGGTACAATGTTGTCTTTGAATTCTATAGTACAAGATGGGAATGGCTTACATCAGGATACAGAAGGATATTATTTTAAAGGCAAGGTATCTAATAATTATGTTCGTTTTGCTAATCGGAATTTTCGTATTATTGAGGTTCTTAATGATGGTAGTGTAAGGATGGTTACAGATGATATTGTAGCAGAGTTTATGTGGGGAGAGGAAAGTAGTTATCAGTCTTCTAATCTTCATTTATGGCTTACAAAATCTGATTCTTCTCCTAGTGGAGTTTATTATGATACTCTTCCTAATCCAAATAAATTTTTAGTTCAGACTTCTTATACAGAAGATCAACTTTTAGATTCTAAAGTTTCTTCTTCTACTATTGAATATCAAGATTATGTTACTGCTTTATCTATTCATGATTATGTTCGTGCTGGGGGACAAGATAGTTATTTTAATATTGGAAAATATTTTTGGTTACTAGGGTTAGATAAAGATAATAGCAATTTGTATGTGGAACCTGATGGAAGTGTTTTTTCCGCCGCTTTTGATGAGGCTTATGGGGTTAGAGCTGTGATTACTTTGAAAGCAAATTTAGCTATTACTGGCGGAGATGGAAGTGCGCAAAATCCTTTTGTTATAGATCAGGGAGAAGATACTAATTATGTGAATCAGTTTGTCCGCCTTGGTACAGATATATATAAGGTTTTTGGTGATAAGGATGGAGTTTTATCGCTTTCTCTTGCTGGTTATTTGACTATTTCTTCTGAAATTTATGTTTCCCCTTATAGTAATAGTAATACTTACTTTGATTCTTCTCGTCGGGATCATCTTGCTTATTTTTTAAATTCTACTTATTTGAATTCTTTGAGTTATGCTTCACTTTTAAGAGATACCGTCTTTTATTTAGGCGAAGTAAGTAGTGATACAGGACTTTTGTATTCTAATATTTATCAGAACACAGGAGTTTATAAGATAGGTCTTTTAAATGTTTTTGATTATAATGTTAATTCTTCTTTAGATAATTATTTTTTGATTAATACTACTTCTACTGTTGGTAGTATGGGATATGTTTATCGGGCTAATGGATTATTGGAGGAGGCTCATGTTTCGGAAGCAAAGCATGTTGTTTTAGTTGTTTCTATTGATCGAAATTTGATTTCTGGTGGTACTGGTAGCTTGAAGGATCCATTTCTTGTTCCTATTTCTTTTAATACTTAGGAGGTAGAATGTTATGATACTTTTTGATATTGAAAAGACTTGTTCGGATGCTTTTTTAGCAAATGTTATGGGAGTTATTAAGAAGGTACTTAATTTGATTCAAATTATTGGACCGATTTTAATGATGATTAGTTTGACCGTTATTTTTATCCAATTTATGATTTCACCAGAGAATAAAAAGTTAAAAGGTAGAATAAAAAATTGTATTTTAGCGACGGTTATTTTGTTTTTTCTTCCTGTAGTTATTTCTGTTGTTATGTATTTATGTGATGATAGTTTTTCCTTTAGCACTTGTTGGAACTATACAGAAGAAGTTATGATGCCTACTAGGTCTACTTATATTGATGTTAGTGCAGGAAAGAAATCTTCTTTTTTAACTGATCCAAATGATTATGATGAGGGAAATACGGAAGAAGAGTCTGGAATTTCCTCTACAGGAAATGGATTAGGTAGAGCACAAAAAATTAAAATTCAATATAATGTAAGAGATTCTTCTGGTAGATGTGGTACTGGTAGTGGAGATCGGTGTGCTGAGATTGCTACTGTGGAGTATCCAACTAGGACAGTGAAATATTACATGGGTTATCAAAATAATTCTGGTTTATTAGGTGGTTCTTGTCGTTCTCATGCTTTTACATGTGGAATGAATGCGGTTAATAATACTAATTATTCTACTTTGGATCTTCAGAAATATTTATATTCTACTGGCGATCAAGGAGTATTGAAAGGTCGAGCTCGATTTGAAAAAGTAATTTCGCATTTTGATGTAAATGCTACTGCTTATTTTGAAGAAACTAGTATTTCTGAATCGATTCGTTTGGCGGGTGAAGCACTTGATAATGGGCAACCAGTAATTATTTTTGTTGCCAGTAGTAAATGTAGTGATTTAGCATCTTCTCATCATGCTTTACTTCTTTTAGGATATGATGAGAATGGGGATGTCGTTTTTTTAGATAGTTGTGCTAGATATCCTTCGGCTAAAAAGAGAAATCTTGAAGAGCTTGGAAAATGTATGTCTGGTGATAGCATTGCCAAAAACTGGATGAGGATGGTTATCTTTTCTTATTAAGATATATTCTTTTTCTTGAATGTATCTTTTTTCTTTGTTATAATTTTATTGATGATAGGAAACTAATTTATATAGTTGAGGTAAGGTTATGGAGCAGAGTACAAAAAAGGTAAGAAGAAAATTTCGTTTTAGAATAAAAAAGTTTACTATTTTTACTATTTTATTAGATGTTGTTGTTATTAGTTGTCTTTTTGTGATTAATTCTCATGGATTTAAAAATTTTTGGATTCCTACGGCTATGACAACTATGTCTCATAAATATTTGGCTTATACTTTGTATAGTGAGGATACGGTAGCTGAAGTTATGAGTAATAATTATATTGAGAAATCTACGGAAATTATTAATCTGGATGATATTGTTATTGGCGATACTAGTGAAAAGAAACATTATTCTTCTAAGTATGAGGAGGAGATTTATACTCGTGATGAAGGAAATGAATTATATAAGATTATTCGGCTAGAAGAACCAAAATTTAAAGGATATTTAACGGTTATTTATGATCCTAGTGACGTGGAATTGGCGGTTTCTTCCAAACTTGGTAAGGTTGGACAGTCTGTCAATACTTTAGTAAAGGAAAATGGTGGCTTCGTTGGTATTAATGGCGGTGGTTTTGAAGATCTAGATGGTTGGGGAAATGGTTCCGTTCCCTATGGTGCCATTATCAAAGATGGTGTGTTGGTCTGGGATCATGCTGGTGGCTCTGGTGAGTTGATTGGTTTTACCAAGGATCATAAAATGTATTTGACGGATAAAACTCCAGAAGAGGCCATTGCTGACGGAATGGTAGATGCAGTGGAATTTGGTCCTAATTTAATTGTTAATGGAAAAGTTAGTAAAATTCATGGTGATGGTGGTTGGGGAACAGCTCCTCGAACAGTAATTGCTCAAAGAAAAGATGGAATTGTTTTATTTTTGGTCATCGAGGGAAGACTTCCTGGATATAGTATTGGAGCTACGATGAATGATGTTATAGATATTTTGTTACGTTATAAAGCATATAATGCTGCTAATTTGGATGGTGGAGCTTCTTCTACGATGTCTGTAGGTGGAAAGCTTTATAATCGTCCATCTGCTGGTGCTGAGTATGGTGGGAGAACAGTTTCTAATGCTTGGATTGTAACGAATAAACAGAATAAAGCAGTCCCAGATGTTGTAGATTAAAAAATCTTAGGAGTGAATTTATGAAACATCTCAAATTTTTCCTTTTCTTTTTTTCTTTTCTTCTCCTTGGTAGTGGCTTTTTCCTTCTTTTTTTTCAGCAACAAAAAGAAGAAAAGATGCGTATTCAGAAGAGAGAAGAAGAAAAAGCTCTTGTTCAAGAAATTCAAGGTCATTACAATACTTATGTAAAAACAACAAAAGAAGCGACTTTGTATCACAAACAGGGGAAAAAATATGTTTCTGTAGGAACCGCCTTCTCTGGTGTTGAGTTTACTTTAGATTCTATTTCTATTCATAAAGATACAAAGTATTTTTTGATATCAGATAGTGACTTTTATATTTCTTATCAAGATGTAGAGCCTATTTCTTCTCTTTCCGCGAAGGATTTACGTTATACTCATTATCTACCTTTTAATGAAAATGTAGTTACCAATGATATTACTCATTTGTATTTAGGGGATGCTCTTATTTTTGAGTTAGATTTTTCCTTAGATTTGCCTATTATACGCAAAAATTCTGATGGTTATTATGTGGAATATTTTAATCAGTTATTTTTTGTGCCTACATCAGATGTTCAAAAGACTTATGCTAAGGAAAATACTACGGAGGAAGAGGCTAGTAAAGTTCCTGTAACCGTTTATCATTTTATCTATTTGAATGGTGATGTTAGTTGTAATGAGATTATTTGTCATAGTGAAGAACAGATTCGTTCTCATTTTCAATATTTGAAAGAACAAAATTATTTTACTTTGACGACAACAGAATTAGGATTATTTTTAAAAGGAGAGATTCGTCTACCAAGTAATAGTATTTTAATTACGATTGATGATGGGGCTAGAGCTTGGAACTTTCTTCCGATTTTAGAAGAATATCAAGTAAATGCGACTTTGTTTTTAGTAAGTTCTTGGTATGATAAGGGGCAATTTTCTTCTCCTTATATGGAAATTGCTAGTCATACTCATAATTTGCATACTCCTGGTGTTTGTTCTGGTGGACAGGGAAGTCCACTTAAATGTTTGAATATGGATGAATTGGTTTTGGATCTTAAAACTAGTAGAGAGACATTGAATGGTACGAAGGCTTTCTGTTATCCTTTTTACGAATATAATCAACATGCTATCGAAGCGGTTCAAGCAGCAGGATTTGAACTTGGTTTTATTGGGGGAGGGGTTGCTGCTACTCCGGGGGTAAATTTATATAAAATTCCTAGAATAACGATTCATAAAACGACAAGTTTAGAACAATATATTAGGTATATTTCTTAAGAGGAGCTTTGATTGAAGCTTTTTTTTTCAAAATAATTGTTATATAATTGTAATAGAGAGGGTGGTATAAATGAAGAAAATTATGGATGGAAATGAAGCATGCAGTTATGTTTCTTATCAATTTACAGAAGTTGCTGGTATTTATCCAATTACTCCAGCTTCTCCTATGGCAGAACTTACTGACAAGTGGAGTAGTGAGGGGCGTCTTAATTATTTTGGTACGCCAGTTAAAGTGGTAGAAATGGAAAGTGAAGCAGGAGCAGCGGGAATGGTTCATGGTTCCCTACAGGCTGGTTGTTTGACAACTACTTATACGGCAAGTCAAGGATTATTATTGATGATTCCTAATATGTATAAAATGGCTGGGGAATTGTTACCTTGTGTGATTCATGTAGCAGCTAGATCTCTTGCGACTCATGCGTTATCTATTTTTGGAGATCACCAGGATGTTTATGCTGCTCGAGCGACAGGATTTGCTATGCTTGCTTCTTCTTCTGTGCAACAAGTTATGGATTTAAGTGGAGTTGCTCATTTGGCAGCAATTCAAGGTAGTGTTCCGTTTATGCATTTTTTTGATGGTTTTCGTACGAGTCATGAACTACAAAAGGTAGAAGTTATTGACACGGAAAAATTAAAAAAATTAATCGATGAGAAAGCTTTAGCTAATTTCCGTCAAAGAGCACTTCATCCGAGTGCACCAGTTATTCGTGGTACTTCACAAAATGAGGATATTTATTTTCAAGCCACGGAAGTGCGGAATGAATATTATAATAAAATTCCAGATATCGTAAATCATTATATGGAACAGATCAACAAGATTACGGGAGAGAATTATCAACCATTTCAATATTATGGTAGTAAGACTGCTACAAAAGTTATTGTTGCTATGGGATCTGTTTGTGAGACGATTAAAGAAGTAATTGATTATTTAATTGAAGAAAAGAATGAAAATATTGGCTTGATAGAAGTTCATTTATATCGACCATTTAGTACGAAATACTTTTTAAAAGCCTTACCTAAATCAGTTAAGAAAATTGCTGTTTTCGATCGAACAAAAGAAGCAGGTGCAGCTGGGGAACCTTTATATTTGGATGTAGTTCAGGTGATTAAAGAAGCTGATGCTAAAGTTAGTGTCTATGGTGGACGTTATGGTCTTTCTAGTAAAAATACAACACCAGCGATGATTAAAGGTGTCTATGACTTTTTAGATACAAGAGATGTTCATACGAATTTTACGGTAGGAATTGAAGACGACGTGACAAATTTATCGATTCCTTATGATCCTTCTTTTCGAATTCCTAATAAGAATGTAGAGTTTTTAATTTATGGATATGGTAGTGATGGAATGGTTAGTGCTTCTAAAGATTTACTTAAAATCACTGGTACTTATACGAATGCCTATGTACAAGGGTATTATCAGTATGATTCTAAGAAATCGGGAGGAGTTACTATTTCTCATTTGCGGTTTAGTAAAAAACCAGTCCAATCTACTTATTATGTAGAAAAAGCATCTTTGATTGTCTGTACCAAGGATTCTTATTTGCGAAAGTTAAAAGTTTTGGATCGAATTAAAAATAAGGGAATTTTTCTTTTAAATACTTCTAAGTCTCCAGATGAAGTTTTGGCCAGTATGAGTGTTCATGATAAGAGAATTTTACAGGATCGTAATGTGCGAATGTTTTTAATTCCAGCAACAGAGATTGCTACTGAGAATGGGTTAGGAAATAAGATTAGTGCTCTTATGGAAGCTTTGATTTTTAAACTTGGTAAGATTGTTGACTTTGATTTTGCTCTTGGTAAGATTAAAGAGAATTTAGCAGTGAAATTTTCTAATAAAGGGGGAGACTTAGTTACAAAGAATGTCCGAGTTATCGAAAGTGGTTTAGATCATTTGATTCCTGTAAAACTACCTTATGTTGATTATGATGATGAAATTTTGAAGAAGAAGAGTTTCTTTGAAATTATCGATAGTATGGAAGGGGATCAGTTACCTGTTAGTAGTTTTTTGAAGATGCCAGATGGTACGTTTGATGCTGATACTTCGCGACTTGATAAAAGAGATATTTCTGATATGGTTCCATGTTTTATCAAAGAAAATTGTATTTCTTGTAATTTGTGTTCTTTGGTTTGTCCTCATGCAGTCGTTCGACCATTTTTGTTGAATGAGAAAGAACAGTTGGATGCTCCGGAATCTGTTCAACGTAATTTGCTTCCTGCGAATATTAAGGATCAGGATTTAAAATATACGATTGGTATTAGTATTCCTGATTGTACCGGTTGTTCTTTATGTAGTGAAGTTTGCCCTGGGAAAAAGGGTGCGAAAGCCTTAGTGATGAAAGCAAAAGAAGAGTTATATGCTGATAAGAAAGAAGAAGAGTATCGTTATTTATTTGAAGAGGTTACGGAAAAGAATGTTATGCCTACGAACACAGTAAAGGGCAGTCAGTTTAAAACTCCAAAGTTTGAGTTTTCTGGTGCTTGTGCAGGTTGTGGAGAGACTCCATATTTGAAGTTATTAACTCAATTGTTTGGTTATAAAATGATGATTGCTAATGCTACTGGTTGTTCTTCTATTTATGGAGCATCAACTCCTTCTATGCCATATTCTGTTCCATGGGCTAATTCTTTATTTGAAGATAATGCCGAGTTTGGTTTTGGAATGAAAATTGCTGATATGACGATGAAGGAGAGAATTGTTTCTTTGATTCGCAACCATATGAAAGATGTAAAGAAAAGTGAGGTTGCTATTTATCAGGCTTATGTAGATCATATCGATGATGATACGGCTCAAGCATTATTAGATGTTATTGATGAGACTAAGATTGATGGACTATTAGAGTTGAAAAACTTTGTTGCTCCTAGATCTGTTTGGATGATCGGTGGAGATGGTTGGGCTTATGATATT
Organism: uncultured Bacilli bacterium; assembly: GCA_944358405.1. Classification (GTDB taxonomy): domain Bacteria; phylum Bacillota_I; class Bacilli_A; order RF39; family UBA660; genus CALVQX01. The sequence continues at coordinate 19,660 of CALVQX010000028.1, forward strand.
GGTTATAATGGAATCGATCATGTTTTAGCTAATGGAGAGAATGTCAATATTTTAGTCTTGGATACAGAAGTTTATTCTAATACGGGAGGTCAATCTTCTAAGTCTACTAGAATTGGAGCAGTTGCTAAATTTGCATCTCATGGAAAGAGAACGGCTAAGAAAGATTTGGCTCGTATGGCTCTTACTTATCCTCATGTCTATGTTGCGACAATTTCTTTAGGAGCGAATCCTGCTCAAGCGATTAAGGTCTTGAAAGAGGCCGAGGCCTATGATGGTCCATCTATTATTATTGCTTATGCACCATGTATTGCTCAAGGCATTATTAAAGGTATGTCTAATAGTATTCAAGAAGAAAAAGATGCAACTGCTTCTGGATATTTCCCACTTTTCCATTATCATCCTATAGAAAGAGTGTTCCATATGGATAGTAAAGCTGATTTTTCTAAATATCAGGAATTTATTGTTGGGGAAGACAGGTATCGTTCTTTAAATAAAATTACGAAAGATGCTCAGGATTTGCTACAAAAAAATCAGGAGAATGCAGAAGCACGGTATCAATATTATTCTTCTTTATCAAAAGAGGAGTAAAATTTATATATAAAAAAGATCACAACTTCAAACTTTTATTTGTGATCTTTTTTCCTTTAAAAAAATTTTCATAAAAAAAGATGTATTCGGCACATCTTTTTTAATTTCATCTAAGAAGCTGTTCCCCCTGAGGACAGCTTCCAAAAAGAATAAAAAGGGGTTGGCTAGTGTGATACTAGCGACCAATTCGCCTAATTCCGAATTGGTAGTTCTTATACTAACCGAAAGAGGTTATTTTGTCAACAAAAAAATCAAAAAAATTTAAAAAAATAAAAATTTAAGATATTTATCTTCTTTACAAGGGATTTGTCAAAAAGAAAAAAATAATAGAAAAAAGTTGTCGTTTTATGATATAATATGCCAAGAAGGAAGTGGTATTTGTGGCAGAATTGAAGGATGTTAAAGGTATTGGTCCTAAATCTCTTTCTTTATTAAATAAAATCGGTATTTTTACTATCGATGATTTATTGACCCATTATCCTTTTCGATATGATGTTTTAGTTCGTGATGATTTGTCAAAAATTGAAGATGGTGGAAAAATTATTATTGATGGTAAGATCGAGAGTATGCCTATTTTGATGAGATTTAAGGCAGGTCTTAATAAGATGAATTTTCGATTGGTTACTGCTTCTGGAATTGTTGGTGTATCTATTTTTAATCGAGCATTTCTAAAGAGTCAATTAACTGTTGGTAGTGGTGTTACTGTGATTGGAAAACTTGATAAATCTAAAAATGTAATTACTGCTTCAGAAATTAAAATGGGACTATTAACTAATAAAGCTAAAATCGAACCAGTATATCATTGTACTAGTGGTCTTACTAATAAAAACATGTCTACTTATATTAATATGGCTTTATTAATGTATGGAAAAGAGGTTTTTGATTATATTCCAGATGTTTATTTGGAAAAGTATCATTTTCTAAATAAGAAAACAGCATTAAATATTATTCATAATCCGTCTACGATGGAGAAGTTAAAAGAAGTAACTATTCGTTTGAAATATGAAGAATTATTTGCCTTTATGTTTAAGATTAATTATTTGAAAATTCAAAATAAAAAGAAAAATCAGGGATTAACTCGACAGATTAATCGCCTCCAGATAGAAAAGTTTATTCAGGATCTTCCTTTTGAATTGACTTCGGATCAAAAAGAAGCGGTAGATGTAATTTTAAATGACTTAGAATCTGTACATCGAATGAATCGTCTATTGCAAGGAGATGTTGGTAGTGGAAAAACGGTAGTTGCTTTTATTGCTATGCTTGCTAATTGTTTGAGTGGGTATCAGAGTGCTTTGATGGCACCTACAGAAATTTTGGCAACACAACATTTTCAAAATTTAAAACTTTTTTTGAAAGAGGAAAATATTTCTGTAGAATTACTTACTGGTTCTACTCCAAAAAAAGACAAACAAAGAATTTATCAGGGATTAAAAGATGGTTCTATTTCCATGATTGTTGGAACACATGCACTAATTCAGGAGGAAGTCGAATATAATAATTTAGGATTAGTTATTACAGATGAACAACATCGTTTTGGAGTTCATCAGAGGGCTAATCTTCAAAATAAAGGCTTAAAGCCTGATGTTTTATATATGAGTGCTACTCCAATTCCTAGAACTTATGCTCTTACTATTTTTGGCGATATGGATGTATCTACGATTAAGGAACGTCCTAAGGGAAGACAAAAGATTGATACTTATGTCAAAAAGAATAGTGAGATTAAAGATGTTCTTAAAATGATGTATGAAGAGTTAAAAAAAGGTCATCAAGTATATGTGATTGCTCCTTTAATTGAAGAGAGTGAAAATTCTGATTTGGCTACGGTATGTAAATTAAAAGATCAAATGAGGCTTGCTTTTGGGGAACGTTATCAAATCGATATTGTTCATGGAAAAATGGCAAGTGCAGCCAAAGATATGATTATGGAACAATTTAAAAATAATGATGTTCAAATTCTAATTTCTACTACAGTAGTGGAAGTTGGGGTAGATGTTCCTAATGCGACGATGATGGTGATTTTTGATGCTGATCGTTTTGGACTTTCTACTCTTCATCAATTGCGTGGTAGAGTAGGTCGTGGAACTGCTCGTTCTTTATGCGTTTTGATTAGTGATAGTGATGCAGAACGTTTAAAAATTATGGAAACTGTAGATGATGGTTTTGTAATTAGCGAGGAAGATTTTAAATTACGTGGTCAAGGTGATTTGTTTGGAACAAAGCAAAGTGGTGATATGTCTTTTAAGATCGCTAATATTCGTCTGGATTATAAAATATTATTGCAAGCAAAAAAAGATTCTAAAGAATATTTATTAAATAAAGAATTTGATCAGGATGAAATTAAGAAAAGATTGGTTGCTTCTATTACGAATGATAGGGCTTGATTTTTTCCTAAACTATGTAGTATACTTTTAGTAAGTGAGAGCATATAAGTTTTTATAACGAGCTATGCTGGGGTAATACCTACACGAGCTGAAGTTGGGCACGGAGTCACTAATTATTAGTAGTTCGTGTTTTTTTGTGCTTTTTCGAATTGCTAGAAAAAGAAAGGAGAATGAATAATATTACACCAGAAGAAATTTTACAAAAGTTAGGATATGATACTTATACGTCAGAAGCGATTTATTGCTTGGATGTGGTAGGTGATATTTGTAATACTTTAGAGATGGAAGGAGAGGAGCGGGCTCGAAAAATGATCCCTTGTTGCTTTGTCGAATATGGTCATTTTATATATGAAGGAGTTGGAATTCAACCATTTATTCAGGGAGTTTGCCATTTTTTTAAAAATTGTTCTAATTTTAATGCTGATTTTAGTAAGCAGGTTTATGGAACAGAAACTTCTCCTTCTGTTGAGGAATCTATTTTTTTAATTGCGAAGTATGCAGTTAATTCTAAAGAACATTCACAGGGAAAAGTCCTTGTAAAATAAAATTAAAAGCACAGAAAAAGAATTATCTGATTTCAGATAGTTCTCTTTTTGTTGGAAAAATATTCTTGACTTAGGAAATTTCGTATTGTATATTGAATTTATCATAGCATATAGTAGACGTTAAGATATAGGAAAATTGTTTAGTTATTTTATTCGTTATGTTGGGAGTTGATCAAGTTGAAAAGATATGTAGTTCCTGATTATAAGAAGTGTATCGTTAATTTTTCTAGCTCTATTTTGAAACAGTTTGGTCTTTCTAGTTGTTATTCTACTTTAAGAAAAGTGGATCAGGCTTTTAAGGAAGAAGAATATCAAAATATTATTGTTTTGGTCTATCAAGGGTTGAGTTCTAATTTATTGGATCAATGTTTAGAGGAGAGTGGTTTTTTTCGTTCTCATAAAGAGCTTGATCTTAGTTCGGTTTGCCCTTCTAATTCTATTGTTACTACTTCCTCACTTTTTTATGGGAAAAGTCCTTATGAACATGGGGATTTGGGATGGAATCATTCCGATATTACAATGGAAAAAGACTTTGATATTATTGAACAAATAAATCAAGATACCTCCTATTCTGCTTATGGGATTTTTCCATTTGGTGTGGGTGCTTATCAGACGAGAGATGAAGCATATCAAAGAATTCTTAATCTGACAAAGCATGAGGGGAAAAAACTTATTTATTCATACTTTTTAGAACCAGGAAGGATCTTAAAAGAACAGGGAGTGGATTCCGCTTTAGATTGTGTTTCTTCTTTGGAACAAGAAGTAAAAAAACTTTTTGATCAAGTGGAAGATAGTTTAATTTTTGTTCTTTCTGATCATGGGTATACCTCATGTAAACCACTGGTATTAAAAAGTGCTTATCCTCTTATATTTTCTTTTATTTCGAAGATGAAAACGGTGGATGGTAGAAGTTGTTCTTTTCAAGTAAAAGAAGGAAAACAGGAGGAGTTTCGCCAGTTGTTTTTAGCGGAGCTTGGAGAAAAGTTTTTACTTTATTCTAAGGAGGAGCTTCTTGAACAGAGCCTTTTAGGAATAGGTGATGAGGTGTATGATTTTTCTTCTGTTATAGATGACTTTTTTGCGGTTGCAATAGGAGATTTTGCTTTTTGTGATGATTGCGATTCTTTTCCTTTGATGGCAGCTGGTGGATTAACGAAAGATGAAATGTTACTTCCTTTGATTCTTTTGAAGAAGAAGGTCCCTAGAGAAAAGATTCGACAGGTTGAAAAAAAAGATTTTGCAATACTTCGGACGTTGATGAATCGATATCATTTGACAAATGTGAAGGAACGAAGTTACTTTTTTAGAAAAGTAGATGCTTTACAGAATATAGAATTCTCTACTTTATGTAGTCGTTCTGCACCTAGTCGTTGCTTTGTGTATGAGATAGGGGATCAAATCGTTGCTTTTATGGAAGTGCAGTTAGTGATTACTGAGGGTGAGAGACTTTATAATAAGGTACATTGTTTAAGGATTGAAAAAGTATTTGTTTTGCCTGAATATCGTAGATTGGGGATTGCGACTAAATTATATCAGGAAGCAGTGCAATATGCTTCTAAGGTTAAAGTGAAGAGAATTGAGTTTGTAGTATGGGATTTTCAAAAAGAAGCAAAGGATTTTATTGAGAGTTTGCAATCTCATGTCTTACATCAAACATATGAAATTGAGTTATAAGTAAAAAAGTGGAATGATATATTTTTATCACTGTAAAATAGAAAATATTTTTTTGGAAGTGATTGACAATTTTTAAAAGATCATTTATGATTAAGATGCGTGATACATGTCACGCCGATATCTCTCACGGTATTCTATGTGAGAGTATATTCAACCGAACCCCCTGAAGGAGCCGCAAGGCTCCACTTTTTGTTGATATCAAAGGGTTTGTGACCTTATAAATATATTTTAGGTACCCAACTAGGTACCCAAAGACTTGAAAAAGTCTTTTTTTGTTTATAAATAACTATTTTAAATGATTCATCATATTAACAATATCATCCATTTTATTTTTAAATAGGTGAGAATAAGTATTTAATG
>CALVQX010000029.1 GCA_944358405.1 uncultured Bacilli bacterium
ATTTTCTTTACCTCATCTATTAATTTCTTCATTTTTACCTCTTATTCTTTCAATTAATAGATTATCAAAAAAAGATTAAATTAACAACTTATGTGTCAATCTAACCTTTTTCATGCTTTTGTCCTGTTTTTTAAACTAAATTTCTTTTCTTGATTTTTCTTCTTTTTCTTTTGATTGTTCTTTTTTAGAAAAAATACATCCACAGTAATCTTGACGATATAATTGATACTCTTTTGACAATTCTATGCTTCTTTTATAGCCATTTTTCTTTTTGAAGTCTGCATATAAATATATCGGATGATACACTTTATTTAATTCTTCCCCTATTTCATTTAGCCAATTGCTATTTTTATAAGGACTGATACTTAAGGTTGTTGTGAAGTAGTCAAAACCTAATTCTTCTGCTACTTTCGCTGTTTCTTCTAGCCTTAGTTTATAGCACTGATAGCATCTTTTTCCACGCTCTGGCTCTTGCTCTAAACCGTTGGCCATTTGAAGAAATACTTCTGGATGATATTTTCCTGGAAGAACTTTTATATTTTCTGCCTTTAAATTCTCAATGAATCTTTGTAATTCATCTAGTCTTTTTTGATATTCTTTTTCGTCTGTAATATTTGGATTATAATATAATATTGTAATATCAAAATATTTTGCTATTCTTTCTAATACGGCAGAAGAACATGGAGCACAACATGCATGTAATAATAATTTATTTTTGTTTGCTGTTAACATAGCAATTTGCTTTTCCATTTCTAAATCATAATTCATAAATTTTCCTCTTTTCGTGATTATTATACTACGACTTGTTCTTTTCTTCTAGAGGAAAGCATAGATTGAAGTATGAATACAATTATCCTTAGTTTTTTAACAACGTCTTTGGCAGGGTTTTCGACATTGTTTGGAATTTTACCTTGCTATTTCAAAAAAAGAAAAAAGGAAGAAATTATTACTTTTTCCCTTGCTTTTTCCAGTGGAATTATGCTTAGTATTTCCCTTTTTTCTTTAATTCCAGAATCTGTTAGTTTGATTACAGATCTTCAGCCTCTTTTCCCTAGTTTTTTGTTAGTAGCTATTTTTATTGTAATTGGAATATTATTTTCTTTTGGAATTGATCATGGAGTTTCTAAAAAATTTGCTACTACTCCTCTTTATAAGCTGGGAATCATTTCTATTATTGTTTTGATGTTACATAATATTCCAGAAGGAATTACTACATTTATTTCTACAAACGCTAACACCCGTTTAGGAATTACTTTGTCTTTAGCAATTGCTCTTCATAATATTCCAGAAGGTATCTCTATTGCAGTCCCTATTTATTATGCAACCAAGAATATGAAAAAAGCTTTTTGGTATACTTTTATTGCAGGATTTTCTGAATTGTTAGGTGCAATTTTAGCTTATTTATTTATTGCACAATATATTAGTTTTTTTCTACTAGCTTTCATCTTAGGAATAACTGCGGGTATTATGATTCATATTTCCATCTATGAATTATTTCCTAATTCTCTTTCATATAAAAAGAACAAATTAACTATTATAGCTTTTGTTCTTGGTTTTTTTATTATGTTACTTTGTGATTATATTATATAGCAGCTTATAGAGTGATTGGTTGCAGAAATTCGAATGCTGGTAGATTACGCATAATACCGTAAACGATGAAAATTATGAGAATTCCTATCCATATAGAGTTAGGAATTTTTTGATACAAAGCAATTTTATTTTTCCAGAGACTACAAAGATAGTCTATCCATAAGAATAGAATTGCTGGCAATGTAATAAATAGTAGCGGATTATACCGGAATGCTTGATATAAGTCTCCTGTAATTATTGCGTATAACATTCTAGTAATTCCACAACCAGGACAATAAAATCCTGTTATTTTATGAAACAGACACGGGATATAAATATTTATATGTTTACTGACAAATAAATAAAGTATTACTAATAGAATCCCTATTACCCCTATGGATAGTGGACGAACTATTTTTTTTCTCATAAAGAAAAAAAGCTCTATGCTTGTGTTACTCCAGCTTCTTTTCTTGTAATTTCATTCAAATCGTTTTGCATTAATGCATATCCTATGATTGATAAACCAAACAATTGTAAAATTAGGTATAGTACGGAATTATCATCTGCACTTAATCCAACGTTTGATTTCGCCTTTGCTAAAGTTTTTCCCATCTTGTAAGCCCAGTATAGTCCATAAAGTCCGCAGCTTACAAGGGTCAATACAAAGGAAAGTCCTCCAGATGGTGCGCTTTCGTCTTTACTTGCAATTTTTGCTTCATCTGTTAATACAATGAACTAATAAATTCCATAAATTCCACAACTAGCAATACTCCAAATAATGCATAAAGCAATGTTTCTTTCTTTTCTCATGATCTCACTCCTTTCTATAATTTAATCATAACATGTTTTTTTATAGATTACTAGACCATATTTTCCCTTTTTGATATTGCAAAATTTATCTTACCATTTTTCCTTTGCTTTCTAGTTGCAGATTTTAATTTTAAGGGGGCTATTTTGCTAATATGAGAATTTTTTTAATAGTTCGATTTAAATCTGCTGTGTATTGGGAATCAACTCGAGATACGCCTCTTTATAAAAGTTATATAGAAGAAAATAATAATTTAATAAAAATATAATAAATAGTTTGGTTATGTATTTCAGCTATTTAAAGCGTAGATCATAATATACCATAGTTTATAAAGATTTATAAAAATTAATATAAAAAATAGCCAATAATAATTATTGACTATTGCAAATTGCTTTTCTGTTTGTGTTTATAGATACTATTTGACTAATCTTATTTTATTAATTTAATTTCTCTCATTGCCAAATAACTTTAATAAGCGAATAAAAATATTAATAAAATCTAGATATAATTCAAATGCGCCGATAATGGCCATATTATCATTATTTATACCACTTTCTGCTAGCTGTTTTATTTTTTGCATATCATAAGCAATATATCCCATGAATATTACTAGTCCAACAATACATAATATCATGTCTAGTGTTCCGTTCATTAGAAAAATATTAATAATTTCTAAAATAATAATTCCAGCTAGGGTCATTAACAGGAAGATGCCTAATTTACTTAAATCAATTTTAGTAACTTTTCCTATAAGTGCAAACACACCGAAAATGATTGACGTTGCTAAAAAGATTACAAGTATTGAACTTATTTCAAATAGTAGAAATAGGCTGGCAAAAGTAGCTCCTGTTAATACAGTATAAGCGATATATAACAGTTTGGCTGTTAAGGGATTCATCTTTTGAATACGAACACCTAATACAATAGCAATTACAATTTCTGCAATGAAGATAATCCAATATGCTGAGCTACTAAAAATCATTGTAATCAAAGATTCTGATGTAGAAACTAAATAACCACTTCCAAATGTAATTAATAATCCTATGAACATCCAACCAAATACTTTTGAATAAAAATCTTTTGTCATAAATTATATACCTCCTTTTTATTATATCCAAATAATAAATAAAACATGATTTTTTCTGTTTTTATTATTATGGTTTTATTATAGCTTATTTTTTTTTAAAGATATAGTTTTTTTATTATTTTTTTCGAAGTTCTTTTTTTATTTTTTCGATTTCTATCAATCTGTTTTTGACATCTTTTTCTTTTCCTTGCATGGAAGGATTATAATATTTTTTGTTTTTTAATTTTTCTGGTAAGCATTGTAATCCAGTAATCTTATTTTCAAAGTCATGTGCGTATTGATAATTTTTACCATATCCCATTTGGCTATCTAGAGAAGTAACTGCATTTCTAAGATCTAACGGTACTTTTTCGTCTAATGTTGCTAAGGCATCTTTTTTTACTTCTTCGTAAGCTTGATAAAGCGAATTTGATTTGGCCGAAACACTTAAATAAACTACTGCTTGAGCCAAATTGACATTACATTCTGGCATACCTAAATAGTGAGCAGCTTGATAAGCAGCCGTTGCTTGTATTAAGGCGTTTGGGTTAGCAATTCCTATATCTTCTGATGCAAATCTAATTAATCTTCGTGCTATATAGAGAGGATTTTCACCAGCTTCTAACATTCTTGCTAGATAATATAAGGCAGCATCTGGATCACTATTTCGCATGGATTTATGTAAGGCTGAAATCAGATTATAATGCTCCTCACCATTTTTATCATATAAAAATACTTTTTGTGATAAAGCTTGTTCGATAGTTTCTTTTGTAATCTTTGTTTTCCCATTTACTTTCTTTGCAATGTTTGTAGAAATTTCTAGTGTATTGAGTGCACTTCTAGCATCGCCACAGGAAATATCGGCAATCATTTCCAAGCAGTCTTCAGAAATTTCTACTTTATCCTTTTTTAATTTTTGGTCGTTTTGAATGGAGCGATTTAGTATTTTTATTATTGCTTCTTTTGATAGTGATTTTAAACAATATACTTTACATCTGGATAATAAAGCAGCATTTACTTCAAATGATGGATTTTCTGTTGTTGCTCCGATCAATATGATATCTCCTTTTTCTACATAAGGAAGAAATGCATCTTGTTGAGCTTTGTTAAAACGGTGAATTTCATCTACAAAAAGAATAGTTTTCCCACCTTCTAATTTATTACACTTTGCAATTTCTACGATCTCCTTTATTTCTTTTACACCTGAAGCAACGGCACTGAGTTGTCTAAAGTCAGCCTTGGTTGTTTTAGCAATAATTTTAGCTAATGTTGTCTTTCCGACTCCTGGCGGTCCCCATAGTATCATCGATGGAATACTATCTTTTTCGATCATTTGTCTCAGCGAAGAATCTTTTCCAATGATTTCTTCTTGACCAATAAAATCTTCTAAAACTTCTGGTCTCATTCTTTCTGCCAAAGGTTCTTGATCTTTTGCTTCATAAAAATCAAAAATTGTATTCATACTTCACCTACTATCTATTCAAATGCCTGATTATATATTATAACAAAAACATATGTTCGTCAATATTTTGATAAAAAATAAATTCATATATTTTCAGCAGATCATTTCTAATTCTATTTTTCAGGTAAATGAAATAAAAGATAGATTATTCTACCTTTTATCCATTTACAATCCATAACGTAATAAAGAAGGCAACTAAAAGTATGGTTCCTATAGTTGCTAAAGCATTCCAAAAAATGGTTGGAATCTCCATATTTTTCATTTTGTAATAAGATAATGTTGCTACTCCGATGCCAATTAATCCTCCTAAGCTATTAGTTATGATATCTGTAATATCTAATCTTCCAATTGCTAATACATATTGTGATATTTCTAATCCCATGCTAAATAATAAAATGGGTAAAAATTTTTTCCATAGCTTGGTCTTTGGTTTTAATACAGTGGTATAGATCCCTAATGGAATAAAGATTAAGATATTATTCCATATTTCAGAAAAATTAATTTTTTCATTGGTTGTTAGTGTTGCTGCAAAGGGAATCAAATTCCATTCTCTAGAATGATCTAGGACATCAAGTGAAAATTGCATTTTAAATAAAATAATCCAAATTACTATTAAAATATATAATATAGTTAAAGTTAAGGTCCAGTCGATTGATGCTAGATTCTTTTTCATGCTTCTTCCTCCACTGTTTCATTAATATCATCATACCAGCAAGAATACTGAATGATTGTTCCTTTGGTTGTTTCCATAGATTCTTTACTACATACACAATCTTCTTCTAGACAAGTAATGGTATCCGTTACTGCGTTATATTCTCCATTACACTCATCATCATAAATGCGAATTTTAGATGATAATTCCGTAATCTGATAGCCATTCTCTATCTTTTTTTGATCATATAAATATACTTTGGAAAGATTAGACATTAATTTGTTAATGGTTTCTTGAGATGCTTTGATTGTCATTGTATCAGCATATAGAAAGTTATAGTCTCTAAGAATATTATTTTTAAGATCTTTTGTTATCATTTGATAGATATCTTTAATATTTGATTTTGATTGGTAATAAAAATTATAATTTACCATTCCATATTCATCTGAAATTACGTGCCCTATTTTAGTAAATCTAGGGTCATAGTCTATATTTATTATAATGTCATTTTCAGCAATCGAATTGTCTATAATATAATTATATTCATGAATATAGTGATTGGTAAAGAACATGTTCTCTTCATATAATAGATGGTTTTCAAATGTTTTTGATTGTATAATATCTGATACATCTTCTTTTATTTCTATATCTTTTAACCCAATTAAACTAACTCCTATTCCTATTCCACATAAAAAAATTGATGCAAAAAATAAGATAATAAAGATTTTTATGGGGACTTTTTTGTTTATGACAAAATATATAATTGCTAGTAATATTAATACATTAAGTATGATTGCTCCTATCATGCTTATATCTACTCCAATAAAAATTAAAGAGTATTTACTTAAAAATAGAGAAATTACAATTACTATTACGGACAATCCTAAAGTCAAAGTAAATCCCATAGCCATAAAAATCATAAATGCTTTTACAAACCAAATGATAATTTTAGATAGTACAGATAAGAAAGCAAATGGCTGATGGCTAGGATCTCTTATAATAATGTTAGGTTCTTTTTTTAATTTTAACCCTTCTTTTTTCTTTTTACTTTCTTGTGTTTTTTTGTCTATTTCTTCTTCCTTATTTTCTTCTTTTTGTGTTAATTGATCATAATAATCTAAGTATCTAATTTTAAAAATATGAACTGCTATAATCACGGTTAGAATAAACCACAATAGCTCGAAAATGCTATTTGTAATCCCTGTAAAAATTTGATGGGCAGAACGGGGTAAAAAAGATACCAAACTACTTACAATATAACTTAAAATATTTGTTATGATAATTCCACTTACTGCAATTATCAGAATAATCAAAGCCATTTCTATTAAGCACCTTAATCCACTACTAAATTTCATACTTGAAAATAAGTTAATGGTTTTACTAATGAATTCTAGCAAAGAATCCCAAACTATATTCCAATTGTTTTTACTTTTTCTTTCTATTGATGTTAGATCAGTTATATTATCATTAATTAAATCATCCATACTACAATCGAATATATTACAAATTTGAATTATTTTATCTGTTTCTGGATAAGTATTGTTACTTTCCCACTTGGAAACAGATTGCCTAGATACATTTAACTTTGCTGCTAACTCTTCTTGAGAAAGTCCATGCTTTTTGTTTTTTTTTTTCAACTTGTCACCAAATTTCATATATTTTCACCTCTTTCGCTATACATTGTACGAAAATTCTTGGTTTCATCCTACCAACTTTAGTTGGAATTTTTGTAAATTTTTAGTTGCGTTCAATATATTTTAACATAATTTGCTGTAAATTTTGCTAAAATTAAACAAAATGCTCCGGTAATTAGGGAGCATTTTGTTTACTAAACTATAAAATTTATTTATTACAATCAGTACAAATTCCTACTTGTGTTTTCTCAATCATTTCTGTTAACTTCTTTTTTAAATCATTTATCTCATCTTCAGTCCAATACTCATCAGGGCTTTCCTTTCCATTTGTATCCAAGGAAGTTTCATCATCAAATCCAACAATATCCCCCTGTTGTATAGCAATTACACTAGGGACATAAACTCTTTTATTTCCTTCTTCATCGTACTGTAAATATTCCTCTAATATTTTTACAATTTGTTGATATTCATTCGTGTTTTTTTCACGTGCTTCTAAGATATTATAATAATAAATTTTCTCTACATTTTCTGCTTTGGCTACTTCATTTAAAAATGTAACGTATCGCTGACACCATTTACATTCTGGAAATCCTAAGTAAACAATTCCTGTACCATTTTCTAGGATTTTAATAATCTCTTCTGCATCACGATAAACAAATACATTATTTTGATCTACTTCCTCATATTCTTTAGCAAATCGTGCTGCATCTGTTTCTACTTTATTATTATTTTGATTCGAAGAATTCAAATTCTCGTTTCGTATTAATGACATTATCCCCAGTATAGAAACTAATACCAATAGGAGAATTCCAATGATATATATTTTTTGATTTCCTTTTTTCATAAATTCTACCTCCGATTATCATTTTATCAAAAATATATTAAGAAAAAAAGAAACGGACCGTTTTTTACTATAAACTTTCCGTTGATAATTATTTTTTTATTGCACATTGATTGTCAACTTGGATTGGAATATTATATGTAACTATTTTATTTTCTATATTTAAAGCATTAATTTTCAAATATAAATTTTTACAGCTTTTTGTGCTACAGGAGCAAGAATAATCATCAATGTTAAACTCTACTTCTTTTAAAAGACTAGATAGTGTTGCAGCATTTTTGGCGTTGTATTTTTTTGCTTGTTTTATATCTCCACATTGTGATATTTTCATTTCTTTATTTTTATCCACTTCATATAGAATACATTCTAGTACAACATATTCTTCCTCATTTTCATCATTAGCATAGTCAATATCCGAGATATAAATTGATTTTTTATTGTTATCATAAGCAATTACACCTTTTATAGAAAACTCATCATTATCGCTTGCTAGAGAAGAAAAATTAAATGTTTTGTTTTTTAATAGAGAAGAAAATCCTATACTAGCAATTATAATTACTATGACTCCTATAGTACCAAAAAACCATATTTTCTTCTTTTTCTTCATAGGATTTGGCAATTTGTTTGATTCTCCTTGAATTAACTCTTCTAAACTAATCTGAAAAATATCGCTTAATTTATGTAATAATTCAATGTCAGGCAATCCACGACCTCTCTCCCATTTACTTACTGCTTGACTTGTTACATTTAATTTTGCGGCGAGTTGAGATTGGGAATAACCATTTTTTATACGTAAGCTTTTAATAAATCTTCCTATTTTTTCTTGATTCATACTTCACCACCATGACATTATATCTATATTATATATGATTTTTGACAAATTGAAAACTATTATATTTTTTTATTAATTTTTTCTTATTATAGTATATAAGAATTAGGTCCTTTTTCTGGATCTTTTCGAAAAAAGTTATTTTTTTTAAAAAGATAGATATTAGCTCACGAGAAAGTTTTAATTTTTCATATGATACTATGGAAGGAGGAAATCAAATGAACGAAGAAAATATTCAAACAAATGAGTTTAACTCACAATGTCCACATCGCCCAGACAAAGATGATTGCTTGTGTAAAGTTATTGACTGTTTGAGCAAAGGACCTACTGGCCCTAAGGGTCCAACCGGACCTACGGGATCTACTGGTGCTACTGGTGGAATTGGAGCTACTGGCCCAACAGGACCTACTGGCGCTACTGGTAGTATTGGAGTTACAGGACCAACTGGGCCTACAGGACCAGCTGGAACTCCTGCTACTAATCTAGACAGTTATGCTATGGTACATGATGAAACTAATTCAACAATTGCTCATCAACAACCAATCTTATTTCAAACTACGAATATTTCTAACAAAATTACTTATAATCCAGCAACCGGTGATTTTTCTATTCCAGAAGAAGGAATTTATATCATTCATTGGTGGATTAATGTTCGTCATAGTGATAAGAAAAATGCCAATTGTGAGCCAAGAACTTTAGGTGTTGAATTGCATCAGTTCTGGCCAAGCGATATATTAATTGCTCACTCTTCTACTCATAACAAATTAACTTGCTGTGATACTGGTACAATTAGTGGAAATGCAATATTTGCTGCATTACCAGGTGCTAGCTATCGATTAATTAATACTTCTGGTATTGATATTAGTCTAGTACCTAACGACTTATATTCAGCTGCTGTATCTATTACTAGAATAGTATAAAGGGTTATTCCCTACTGCTGGAAGTAGATCTTAAAAACCTTTAGTTTCACTGTAAACTAAAGGTTTTTTATTTTCTAATAAATATCCTTAAAATAATATATTTTCTATTCTACATCAGTTCTAGCCAGAATTTCTGCTGGGCGTTTTCTTATAGTATTAAATACTGGCATTAATCCAACTAAGAGATTAAATAAATATATGAATAATGTAGCTAGTAATACTAATGGAATAGATATGGTAAACTCTCTACTTAAAATAGAGATTCCGGACATAATATTCAAGATATAGGCACATAGGATAATTCCTGGCAAACTAGCTAACGTGGTGATCGCAATAATTTCTCCACTAAACATAATATAAATGTCTTTCTTTTTTACTCCGATTGCTCGGTAAATTCCCACTTCTTTTACTCTAGATAAGAAAGAAGAACGGATCATCAAGAAAATTTCGATTAAAGATATTGCTAAAATAATACCTGAACTAATCAAAGAACTTGTGATATTTTCTTTTCTGGATGCTATATAAACATCCTTACTTTTCGTATAGCTATCCTCTATATTTACTGAGTATTTTTCTTGAAGGCTAATCAATACCTCTTCTTTTGATTTTGGATATACTGTGATGTTTTGACTTTTTTTGATCAATTGATATAAAATCATCTTTTGATTTACTAAATAATAGTTGATAGGATTTTCTGAAGAATAGTACCCTACTACTTTTAATTTTTTTCCATTTACTGATGTAGATATTTCTTTATTTAAAGGCATCTGTTCTTGGTTTTCGATATTAACAATTGTCTCATAATCGTTTGTTGGCCAATTTCCTTTGACTAAGGAAATTTGATCATTGAGCAATTCATAGCTTTGAATCATAGTATTTCCACTACTTTCTATACTTCCATTTCCATTTTCCTGTAATGTATTATATAAAATAGGGACCATTTGCTCTTTTTCTACATAAATACTAGGATTATTTAGATCTGTTATTCCAACGATTTTAAACTTATTCATCAAGTTTATTTGAATATCACGATTTAGAAAATCACTAACACTTGCTAAACCAGCCATCTTAGAATCAACATTATCATTAAGCAATCTTTGAATGGCTAGCGAATCTACTATAATTTCTTCTTTATTTTCTGGCATTCTTCCTAAGATTAAGTCTTCTTTCTTTATCATTTGTGTACTAGCCAAAGATCCTGTCAGTGTTAACGTATATCTACTTGTCTGATAATAATCTTGAAGTGGAACAATGAAATTTACCTCAGAGTTTCCTGGAAAGATATAATTGATATTCTCTTCTTGACTATATTTTAAATAATCTTCTACATTGAGCGTTTTTGCCTCTATTAATAAATAATTAGGATTTGTTTTGATAAAATCTTCATCATGAATTGTTAAATTAGCAACAATACGACTAACAGCAAACATGATAAATATTCCAGATAAGAAAAAGCCACCTAATAATATCTTTTTTAAGATAGAATAATTTAATACTTTTTTGAACCCATTTGTTATGAAAGTAAGGGGATTAAATATGGAACTATACTTTAATTTTTTCTGATCATCAATAATATCTTTGAAATTAAACTCATATTGTTCCATGGTTGCTTTGTCCATCTTTTTATAATGATCATCGATCATTTCGATATTTGATCCTTCCTCGACTACTTCGATCTTTTCTTTTTGCTTACTGCGAATATATATATTATCATTTTTTATTACGATATCTAATTGCAAAGATGGCTTTTGATCAGAATAGATCTTAAAAGTTGAGTCTGAATTTGTAATCGTTTCTTGATTTTCAAAATCTTTTAAATAAAATCTATTATCAATGGCATAATCTAATTCTTCGTTATGAACATTTTCATAATCGTTTATAATTTTTCCATCGGCAATTTCGATAATTCTTGAGGCATAAAATTTAGCTAAGTTTGTCTCGTGTGTTACTAATATTACTAATCGGTCTTTAGATATTGCTTTGATGATGTTCATAATCTCTAAAGAGTTTTTACTGTCTAGGTTACCAGTTGGTTCATCCGCAATAATAATATGTGGATTTTTTACAATAGCTCTAGCAATTCCTACTCTTTGTCTTTCTCCTCCAGATAACATATTCGCAGGACGCTTTCTATAGCGATACATTCCAACTTTTTCTAAGACGTATCTTACTCTTTTATCAATTTCTTTTTTATCTTTGATGCCTATCATCTTTAATACTAGGGAAACATTATCATAAACTGACAAATTATCTACTAATTTATAATCTTGGAAAATATAACCAATATTCAGATTCCTAATTTTATCTACTTTGTAACTCCATTTGCTCGTTATTTTTTGTCCATCGATATGGATACTTCCACTTTTTACTTTGTCTAGCCCACCTATGGCATTTAATAGTGTTGTTTTCCCACTGCCACTAGGCCCTAGTAGTGCAACTAGACCTTTATCTTCTAATGTAAGAGAGGTATTATTGATAACATGAATTTGATTTTTCTTATGACGATTAAAATATTTATTTAAATTTTCTATTTTTATCATCCTATACCTCCTCTCTGTAGGCATTCATAACACTACTTTTAAATAATTTACTGGCATATTTTTGACTTAATAAATAAGACATTAGAGTAATGATAATATATAGCAATAAATAATCTGAAAAATGAAAATATTGATTTACTGTATCAATGAAGGAAATATGTAATAATCCTCTTTGATTAAATATTGCAATTAAAACAAATAAGAAATAGGCTAAATTAGAAACTATTAGCAGTTCAATAACTAATAATTGTTTGGCAACTTTTTTTGATGCGCCTAACATACGAATAATAGAAAAATAGCTATTTCTTGACTTCAATATTATCTTAATAATGAAATAGCAAATGAAGAATAAGGTGATTACTAAAATAATTGTAACTATTGTCTTTAAAATTCTCATTGCTTCTACAGAGGATGAATTTACTAAAGTATCTTTGATTGCTAAAGTGTCATATCCTTGTTTATTTAGTGTCTGTAGGGTGTTTTCTATCTTATTTATATCTTTTATATAAACCCCTATCTGATAGGTTCCTTTATTGAAGAGATTATTGTAATCTTCTGGATTAATATAGATAATTCCATTATATTTTTCTTGAAATTCATTGGTATTATAATTTGTTAGTCCTAATAAATTTTTAATATTATCTTTGTTATATGTTTTATCTATAGTTAACTCTTTTTTTTCTTGATAATATAGATTATCTACTGTAATGGAAAAGTTTTTTCCTAGACAGTTGCTTTTTGCACAGTAGCTTTGATAGTCTTCACTAATCCAGGCTTTGCCCACTGGAACACTTTCATTTATGTCCAATTTGAAATCATTTTGATAAACGGTTGAATCATAATTTTTTCCCATAAATAGCACGGTGATGATACTATATTCTTGATTGATATGAAATTGCATCTTTTCTAAGATAGAATCTGCAACGTATAATTGATAATCACTATAATCTCCTTCTGGAAGATATTTAATTCCTACTACTTTTAAAGCAAATGTAGGATCTATGCTGTCCGTATTATTTAAGGAAAGATAAAATTCTTTATCCATTAATACTTCATAATTATTATTTAAGTAATAGTCTTCTTTGGAACCTAAAATTATTATTTCGTGATCATTTTCTGGCATTCTTCCAATGTCTACTTTTCCCTTTAGTGTGTGGATGCTTTTCACGGTTCCACCGATCCATAATTCTTGATTTGCTGTTGTAAAACTAGTATATTGATCTGCTAAAAGATCATTATTTAACACATAATTGATATTTTCTTGATTCTCTATCTCTTTTAGCTCTTCTTCTGAAAAGGAAGATTTATCTTTCTTTTTTACAATGATTCTTTTATCGTCTGTATCTTGAAAAATATAATTATATCCTGATTTTTTTGCTTCGTATTCTTCTTTTCGAAAAGCGGAGTATTCTCCCATTAGTGCGCAAACAATAAAAGAATATACTAAAAATAGTAATATAAATTTAGAAGCGATGTTAAAGGTGTTTCTAATTCCTAATTTTAGTTTGTTCAACATACTAATGTTTTTGTATTCATTTCCTGGGGGAGATGCTAGTTTTTCCACTTCTTTTAATGTTTTATCTTCTAATACTTTTCCATCATGCATGGTGATTTTTCTGGTAACATAATCTGCTACTTGTTCATAGTTGTGTGTTACGATAATTACTAATTTATCCTTAGCAATTTCCCTCAATAGCTTAATTACACCTTCCGCAGAACGTTTATCTAGGTTCCCCGTTGGCTCATCTGCAATAATAATTGGTACTTCTTTAGCTAGGGCTCTGGCAATTGCAACTCTTTGTTTTTGCCCGCCAGACAATTTAGAAACTTTGGTATTACGAAAGCGATATAGATCTACTTGTCTTATTAATTGTAAAACCTTTTCTTTTACTTCCCTTTTCTTTTGACCATTCAAAGTCAAGACTAATTCAATATTTTGATATACTGTATAACTATTAATAAGGTTAAAATTTTGATAGATATTCGCTATATTTTTTCTGCGATAGTCTTCCCAATCTTTTTCAATATAATGGCTGGTTTCTTTCCCATTAATGTACATTTCTCCTTCTTCATAGGTGTCAAGTCCAGAAATTACATTTAATAAAGTGGATTTCCCACTACCACTTTCTCCGGTAATCGCAACAAATTCCCCTATTTGGAATTCTAGATTTACTTTTGTAAATCCTGCCGCAATGACTCCTTTACTGTAATAAAATTTGGATACATTTTTCAGTTTGATCATATAAACTCTCCTCTACTCATATCTATTATAACTTACCTTTGAAAAAGAAAATGGCTTTTTGTCATTTTCTTTAGATATTTTTCTAATAGAATGACAAATATATTGTTTTGTTTACACTATATCAATATTTTGCGTTGCATTCTATCAATTTTAGTTGAAACTTATGTTAATTTTCAGTTGCTTTTATAGTACATAACAATAAATTGCTAGATAATGAAAGAAAGTTCCTAATAAGCAGAATAAGTGAAAAATCGAATGCATGTATCTTTTTTTGGATCCTAGCCCGTATAAAATTGCACCAATAGAATACATCGTTCCTCCTAAGATGATTAGTATTACACCTCCTAAGCCAATATGTTTTAGTAAAGGATGTAGGAAAAACAGTGCACTCCAACCATTAAATAAATGACAAAAGACCGAGATTACTTTGAAACGATCGATATCGATTACAGTAAAAGTAATCCCTATGATCGTTACGATGCTAACAGCTAAGAAAAAGAACATACCTTTCGTTCCTTGAATTCCTAGCAGTGAAACTGGCAGTATCGTACCTAAGACTAGAAGATATACATTACAGTGATCAATGACTCGAAAGACTTTTTTCGCTGTCAGTTTTTTAGAAAAAGCATGATAGAGACAGGAAATGATATACATGGATATCATACTAGCCCCAAAAATACTAATGCAAGTAACAGCTTTGGGTCCTTTTGCAATTGCTTTTAATATTAACATTACTAGACCCCAGATACTTAGGGCTCCTCCGATTCCATGAGTAATGGAATTTAATAATTCTTCTTGAATCGTGTAATCTGGGATTTTAATTTTTCTTTTCTTCATATTTTACCTCTTTTCTATTTATTATTCTCATCCTTAAACTATATGCTTACTTTCATTATGGAAGTTCTAAAATAAAAACAGATCTTTCGATCTATTTTGTCGTTGGAATCAAATATTTATAATTTTCTTTTTGTTTATCATAGCAAATGATTTGATATTCCCAGGCATGCTTTACTCTCTTAGTATTTAATACTAACACTATTTTTAGCCTAAAGCAATATCTAAAATCATCATTAGCACAAAGCCAAGCGACAATCCTATGATACACAAATTCGAATGTTTGCCACTATGGGAATCTGGGATTAGTTCTTCTGTTACTACATAGAACATTGCTCCGGCAGCAAAAGACAAGAGATATGGAAGGATGGTTGTTACAACATTTACTAATGAGATCGTAAGTAGAGCTGCTAAGGGTTCGACGATACCCGATACTACTCCCATCAAAAAAGCTTTTTTCTTGGAGTTACCAGCAGCTTTTAATGGCATGGATATAATCGCACCTTCCGGAAAATTTTGAATGGCTATTCCTACGCTTAAAGCTATAGCTCCAGCAAGAGTAACGATACCATTTCCTGATAATAGACTAGCATAAGATACCCCTACTGCCATTCCTTCTGGAATATTATGTAGAGTTACTGCTAAAGTTAACTTGGCGACTTTACTTAAATTGCTTTCTGGTCCTTCTTCTTTTTCACTATCTTTGTGTAGGTGTGGTGTAATATTATCTAAAAGCAGTAAAAAAACGATTCCTAACATAAATCCTATGGCTGCGGGAAGCCATGAAATTAGCTTCTGTTCTTTTGCCATATCAAGTGCTGGAATTAATAAAGACCATATCGCCGCTGCCATCATTACTCCTGATGCAAAACCTAACAATAATTTTTCTACTTTTTGATTCATCGCTCTTTTTAGTAAAAACACTGTAGCAGATCCTAGCAATGTCCCTAAAAAAGGAAGTAGTATTCCTATCACAATCTCCATTTTACCCCGCCTCTTTCTATCTAAATAATGCATTCATTTACTATAAATACCTTGGGAGTAGCCGTACAATAAATATAAGATATCGCCAAATTAGAAAGTATACAAGATTAAATCTCTTTTGTTAATTTCAAACTATCATTGTTATTGTTGCTGTTAATAACGGTTTGCTCATCTCTTAGTAAGACTATGAAGTATTTTCAATGATTAAAAAGGTTCCAATCAATAATTAGTATCACTTGATTACTAAATTTATTATTTATTCAGTTATATTTTCCTTTCGTCATCAGAAATATTAGGATAAGATATTTCTGATTGCTTTTTTCTTATAATTTCTTGTAACTCATTAAAACATCTTTCAGGATCTTTTACTATAGAAAAGACTATTGATGATGATTTTCCTTTAATATAAATCGTACCTACATTAAAAATTTTATCCCAAAAATCACGGTCAATCATCTCTACAGATATCACATCTGGGTAACTAGTAGTGACTACATAGTCTCTTAATAAATTGTCCTTCTCTACGGCCAAAAGGCGTCTATTGGTAGCGTAATAAGTTGTACTATTTATTTGCTTTTTTATAAAGATAAAAAGTCCAAGCCATGCTAGCGGAAGAAAAAATGTTGTAGCTGCTATTACGATAGACATTTCTGGTCCTATCAGATCTCCATAATATATTAAAGCCGGAATGGAAATAACGGTCCATATTACAACAAAAAAAAGATAAATAGACATCCGAAATAATGATGGAGAAATATCTGGTTTTTCTTTCCACAATATTCCTTCATCAGGTAATAAATGTGGATCTCTTTGATTAGGAATTGTTGCTTGGTGTTGAATTGCCTGTGGTTGCTCTTTCTGTGAATGTAAATATCCAGGATTATATGTTGGTCTTAATTCATTCGGATATTCTATATCTGCTTGTATATCAAATATAATTTTTTGCATTTTCTTATACGTTTCTTCTGGATTTTCTATTCCCCATAATGCCTCCATATGAGGTATTGTAGAGGGTTTTACTTCATTCATATATATTAAAATTCTGCCACTATTAAAAAGAGAGTCAAAATATTTTATTGTCATATCAATCTTGTGAATCTCACTATAATAGATGCTGTCAAAAGATAAGTCGAATCTACCGGACTGTACTATGATTCTTTTATTAGTAAGATAAATTTCTTGGTTTCTCCATTTTCGAGTTACTGTGAAAATTTCATAAAACCAGCACCATAAGGGTATTAGTGCTATACTACTAGTTATAATGATAGCAGTAAACGAGATACGAAACGCCAATCGAAAAAGCACTGCCACTCCTATTACAAGCGGAATCCAGACTAATAAAAAAGAGCCTGTATAAGACAACTCGTTTATGCAATAGGCTTTTTTGTTGGGCTTTATTTGTAGCAAAATTGATTCATCTTTATCTATAACGGTATTAATCATAGTTCCTCCTATTTGGGCCGATATTGTGTGTTATACCCTGGGTTTTCATCTGGTCTTAATTGATTTGGATACTCTATATCTGTTTGAATGTCTATTACTGCTTTTTGAATGATCGAATATATTTGTGAAACATTTTCTATGCAGTAAAATCTATGACTATTGTGATCTAATGAGGATGGAACATAAAAGTTAATACTACCAACGTGAAACATGTTTTCTATAGCATTTTTATATAAGGATACGCTTCCAATATCTTTATAGTATAGGGTGTTATATCGAACAAATATCTGACCGTACTGAAAAAAAATTCTTTTATCTGTTACAATATATAATTCGTTGTTCCAACTTCTTTCTAATGTAAATAAATTCACTAATAATATAATGATTGGAATAGATAAAAGGGAGAGCATAATAATTCCCATGGTAAACAATTCTATTTCCCCTTCTATGATGGCTTTGATTACTCCAACAATACCAGTTCCGAAGAATAAAGATATGATTAAATATGGCATTATTTTTTGAAGTTTAAAAGCTTTTTTTTGTGGTTTTCCTTTCCATATTATTGTTTCATCCTCGTTAATTAAACGCTCTATTATTGAATTCCCTGTACTTCTTTCCTGCATATATATAACTCCTCTCTAGTTTCTGCTTTTATTATAACATGCTATTGTTGAAAGTACATATGAACTTATTCTTGTTTACAATCTTTTACAGTATTAAGCATATAGAAAATTGAAAAATAACAACCCTACTTTTGATATCAGTTATGGACTAGTACCGATACGCACTCTACATGATAGGTTCTAGGAAACATATTAAAAGGGGTAACGATCTTTGTTTGATACGTTTCTTTTAGCTCTTTTAGATCTCTAGCTAAGGTTACAGGATCACAAGAGATATAAATTAAATATTTAGGGGCAATCCGGATGATATGGCGTAATGTTTTTTTATCTAATCCTTTTCTTGGAGGATCGACAATGATTAAGTCTGTATCTTGTTGAAACTGATCTATTACATTTTCTACTTTATTATTAATAAATTGAATATTTTTTACTTGATTTAATTTCTTATTATGATTGGCATTTTTTATTGAGGAACTACAACTATCTATGCCAATTACTTCTTCTGCTTCACTACTAATATAAATACCAATGGTACCAGTTCCACAGTATAGATCAAGCACTTTTTTTGGCTTAACTTTTTTTACTTCGTTCAATACCTCTTCATATAACATCTCTGTTAATTCTTGATTTACTTGAAAGAAAGATTCTATCGATAAATAATATTGGTATTTACCAATGGTAGAGATGATTTCCTCTTTTCCTTGGAGTTGTTCTTCTTGAAAGAAAATTCCCGTTATGTCTTTCATATCAATAAGTGATTTGGGTTTGTCTCCAGATATTTTTATCAGACTTTCTTTTTCATCATTGGAGGTACGAATCATAATTTCTTGAACTTTGTTTTCTCTTGCTAATCTTTTCATTTTCGGTAACAATTCATTTATTTTTTGATTTAATAAAAGGCAAGTATCAATTGGGACTAGATTTTTGCTTTTTGGCTGATAATATCCTACTCTATTCTTAGCTCCATGTAATGTTACTTTATTACGATAATGATAGGGACTTAAGTATTTTATTTCTTTTACTTCTACCTTCTCTATTTGAGAAAATTTTGCCAATAACTCTTTGACTTTTTCTCTTTTCCATTCGTTTTCTTTTTTATACTCTAAATGTTCTAAATCACACCCACCACAGATTTTGGCATAAGGACACACCTCTGGAATGCGATATGAAGAAATTGTAACCCATTCTTCTATTTCTGCTTCTATGTATTTTTTAGTTTCCTTTGTGACTTTAATTTTTACAATTTCATTTGGTAGTGCTTTGGCAACGAAACAAATCTTTTGATTTACATAAGTAATTCCTCTACCGAAATGATCTAATTTTTCGATTTTTACTTGCATATTTCTTCATCCTTTTTTTTATTATAACAAACTTACATAGAATTGAAAATATTTTCCATACTAAGAATGGTGATGTTATGACGATTCAAGAAAAGATCACAAAGAAAATTGGACCATCTAAGGATTATATACAAAAAAATATTGTCATTGATAAAGTGTCCGTTTATTTAGTATTTAATGAAACTTTGACCAATGGATTGGGAATTGATGATTTTATTCTAAAAAGTCTTCTTCAGTTGAGAAAAAAAGAGTTAAATAATCTTCCAAATGTTCTTCCTAATACGAATATTAAAGAAATAAAAGAAGAGGAAATTTTAGACTATGTTAATCAAGGATTTTTAGTTATTGTAACAAACAAGATTTATGCTAGTGAATTTAGAGCAGTTCTAGATCGCGGAATTACAACAATTGAAAGCGAATTATCTATTACTGGACCAAAGGATAGTTTTTCCGAGAATTTTAATACAAACTTAGGCCTTATCAGAAGAAGAATTAAGTCTTGTGATCTTTATTGCGAGGATATGGAAATTGGACGTAGTAGCAAAACAAAAGTTGGTATTCTTTATATGAATCATATTGCACAAAAAGAACTACCTAAAAGAGTGAAGGAAGTATTAAGTGAAATTGATATTGATGGGATTATTGACTCTAGTTATTTAAAAATTACTTTAGAAGAAAATAAAAGTTATTTTCCCACTGTCATGATGAGTGAGCGTCCTGATAAAAGTGCTATGGCTTTGTTGGAAGGAAAAGTAGTAATTCTTGTAGATATGAGCCCCTATGCTTTAATTTTACCAACTTTCTTTATTGATTTTTTTCATACTGTAGACGATTACTATCAAAAACCTTTCAATACCTCTTTTATTCGAATCATTCGTCTATTTGCTTTTATTATTGCTATTTTTACTCCGGCAATTTACATTGCAGTAACAACGAGAAATTATGATTTGGTTCCCTTAGATCTTCTTTTTGTATTAAAAGCCGGAAGAACCTTTGTGCCTTTCCCTGCTTATATCGAAGCACTATTTATGATTGTTTGTTTTGAGATCTTAAAGGAATCTGATTTACGAATGTCTTCTACTTCTGGCTCTGCAGTTTCTATTTTAGGTGGATTAATTTTAGGAGATGCCGCAGTAAGCGCTGGTATTGTTTCTCCTATCATGATCATCGTCATTGCCATTTCTTCGATTGCTGGCCTTATTTTTACGTCTATTGAATTAGTTAATGCCTTGCGGATCTATAAAATCGGATTGTTGCTTTTAGGAACATTTTTTGGTATCTATGGAGTGGTAGCTGGTGGAATTTATTTGTTCTATCGTCTATTTACTTTAAAATTATTTGGCATTCCTTATTTTTCCCCGTTTGTACCATTAGAAAAAAATGAGCTTCATGATTCTCTGATAAAAAAAGAAGAACCTATTAAGAAGAGAAATTCTATTCTTACAAAAAATATAACGAGAGGAAGATATCGATGAAAAGAATAATCTTATTGATTGTATTTATTATAGGTGTTTTTCTACTTCCGATTCCTTCTTATGTTGAGTTAAATAATTTAGCAATTATCGAAGGAATTGGTGTAGAATATGAAAATGATGCATATTCCGTTTATCTAAAGGAGATTATTCCAATGCGACAAGAGCAAGGCATAGAATATGAATATCATTACTATGAAGGAACTTCTTCTTCTGTTTCGAAGGCTCTTTTAAAAATTCAGGAAAAAGAAAAAAAGAAACTATACCTCAAAAGAAGTAAGTTTCTTGTTACAAATGTTACAGATAGCTTTTCTGTTTTAAAAGAGTTAGATATATCCCTTTCTACCATCTATCATCCACAAACAGATGTTTTTAAAAAATTAAAAGAAACTAAGTCCTAGTGCTTTGGCAGGCATATCCTTGTGTTGCATAAAAACTTTCTTGTTCTGTTAATCCCTGTAGATAATTTAATAGATCTAAGATCTCTTTATTATTATCAATATCTTTACTAGTAATTGTAACTGTTATCTCTGTTGCTTCTGTTTTTATTGATAAGTTTGGCACAGATTGAAATAAAGCAAGTTCTGCTGCAACAGTTGTCCCTATCGTTTGTTCTTCTCCTGTTTGTTCTACTTGTGTTAGTTCTTCTGGTGTTAGTTTACGATAAATAATTATATTTTTTGTTGCTTCTTCATTGGAATAAGTAACTTCACTTGTAATTTGATATTGCTCTATCATATTAATTTTCGTACAATTTAAAACTGTCGTCTCCATGATATCATTTTGCTCTTCTCTATTTCTTGTACTGCTTGCCTCCGTTTTTGGATATACTAGTCTAAGTATTGGTGGAACAATGATAAAAATAGATAAAAACAAAATCGTAATAATAACCAATACTGTACTTTTTTCTTTTTTTTCTTTCATTTCTATCTCCTTCTATTCTCTCTAGTATAAGGTTATCACATTCTATTTACTTTTTCAAATTATTTTATTATAATTCCCAATAAAGTTGACAAACTAAGAGCTTGTTCTAGGGATACTTGCAAGCCTTTTAGATTGTTTATTTC
The DNA here is from genome assembly GCA_944358405.1 of uncultured Bacilli bacterium. Taxonomy (GTDB): domain Bacteria; phylum Bacillota_I; class Bacilli_A; order RF39; family UBA660; genus CALVQX01. The sequence continues at coordinate 22,327 of CALVQX010000029.1, forward strand.
TACTTTAATCTGTGTAATATTACATTTTGAAACATCCAATCCTTGAAGTTTGGTGTGATACCATTCTGTTTCTGACAAATCATCCTCTTCTAAAAAAAGATTTTTCCATTTGACATTGGAAAAGGTACTTTCTTTTAGATTACAGCCTTTAAATCGTACGTTTTTTAAATGGGTAGTGGAAAAATTACTATAACTTAAATTGCAGTCTAAAAACTCTACATTTTCTAAATATCCATCTGTAAAATCGACCCCTACCAAAGTACAATTTTTAATATAAACTCTTTGAAGTGAACGATTATGAAAACTTTGATTAGATAAATTGCAACAGTCTAATTCGCAATCTGTAAGATCTAGTCCTTGAAGTGTTGCATCTTGAAAATTGCAAGAAATAAATTTGGAGTGATATACTTCTGTATAATCATAATACCCAGAGAAAATAGACTCTTGGTATTTTTTATGTTCTGTGATTTCTTCTAACTCCTTTGCTTCGATTAATTCTTCTGGGAATATGGGTGATAGTAACTCTTTCATTCTTATCCTTCTTTCTTATATACGCTCATTCCTTGTTCTATTCGTCTACACTTTTTCCCATTACAATACGTTTTCTTAAAAGTAATTGGAACTCCTTCATCGTGATAAAAATTGGCTCCTTTTTGCACTTGAAAATGAATATGGGGTCCTTGGGTATTACCACTATTTCCTACTTTACCGATTTTTTCTCCGGCAGTTACTAATTGTCCTACTTTTACTAATGCTGAATTTTTCTCTAAATGGCATACTGTACTATATTCTCCGCCTCTATGTTTTATGGTAATGTAATTTCCTCTGGAATCTTCGATATCACAACAAACGGGTCTTTCATTATAAATTTTGGTATTTTCATAAGAATCTTCTACGTCTATTACGAAACCATCGCAGGGACATAACACATCTTGTAAATAGCTATAGTAATTTTCTATTTTGTGATAATCTCCATGATAAGGAAGATTATCTTTTCTAATTTCTAAATCGTAGGCATATCTTTGGGAAGAAATATTCCAAGAATGAGAAGTCTCTTTGGTATTGCCACCATATTCTACATACCAGATACCAAAGCATGGAAGAAGATATTTATTTTTACTCATACTTATCCTTTTCTTTGGCTAGTCCTTTTAATCTTGCTAGTTTTTCTTCTATTCTTTTTCTTCTTCTTTGTTCTTCATCTTTATCCATTATATATTTTTCTCCTTGTTTTATGATAATGGCTCCTTCGTGAATTTCTGAAGGAAGAATAGAGGTAGAAAGTTGAATTTTTTCTTTTGTTTCGATGGACTCACAAACTGCTATATTTTCTTCGATTCGATCGATTGCATATTTCATTTTATCACCTACCCATTTGTATTTGTTTGAATCATATCAAACGTTAAAGTCGTCTGATCCATTGTTGCAACAATCGTTCCCATTTCATCGGTTCGGTAGATTTTAGCTCCAGAATTTTTGATTCTGTTTAATGTTGCCTCTTTAGGATGATCATATGAATTATTCTTGCCTACTGAAATAATCACATATTGTGGTTTTACTTGTTCTAGGAATTGAGACGTGGTAGAATACTGAGAACCATGGTGTCCTACTTTTAATACTTCACTAGATAGATCTTTCTTTATTATTTTCTCTTCTACTTTACTTGTGGCATCTCCCATAAACAAGAAACTATGATTTCCATATAACATTCGTAAAACAATCGAGGTATCGTTTAAATCGCTTGCATCATCACCAACATATAATACTTGAAACTTACAGTCTCCAAAACTAAAAGTTCCATCTATCTCTGGAGTTTGAAAAGCTACGCTTCGATCATCTAAGGCATCTAAAACATCTTCGAAGGTCTTGGTGGTAGTAATCGCATCAGGCATATAAAATGTAGTAATGGCAAAGTTTTCGATGATATCATCCATTCCGCCAATATGATCCTCATGGGCATGCGTTCCGATGACAAAGTCAAATGTTTCAATATTTAAGCTTTTAAAATAATTGACTAATAAGGGACCATCTTCATTATTTCCAGCATCGATTAGCATATATTTTCCTTGATTCTCAAGCAAAATCGAATCGGCTTGGCCTACATCTAAAAAATAAACTTTTACCGTACTTTGATTATCTAAATTGATGGTTTGTTCTACTTCTCTATTTTGTACGGGACTATTCTCCTTGAAAATTTCTTCTATATCCTTCATATAAATAGCACCTATTGCTATTAATAAAAGGGAGAAAAAGGAGATTACTTTCTTTTTTCGTTTCATCCTACACCTCTTTATCTTCTTTTATTTTATCATAAATTAAAGTTAAAATAAAAGACTTCTAATTTACTTTACGAAAAGAAGTCTTATTCTATGTCGAATTTTAAGTTTTTTATCGGACAACAAATCGATCGATTTCTGCTCTATCCTCAATTAATTCCACTATTTTAGAGGGAAGCATCGCATAGTCTTTTATTTCTTTTAATAGAATCCATCGATAAAGCGTTTTATTATTTTCCCACTGTAGCGAAGTAATTTCTTCTTCATAAACTCCTTTATAAACTACTAGCATATGGTGTCGCCTTTTATTTTTTTCTTGTATTTTCGTATCGATCGCTCCGATATATGTTATTTTTATCGCCATCCAAGGAAACTCTTCCTTTATTTTTTTTCTTATCACTTCTTCACTGTTATCAAAAAAAGATACTTTAGTATAAGGTAAAGTCCAAAATTTCTCATTTGGTAGTTTTTGCAGAAGAATTTTATTTTTCTCCCTATTATAAATTAAAGCAGCAGAATCAAAGATAAAATAGTTTTTCTTTCTTCTTTTTTTCATAGGATCACCTAAATTTAGTTTACCATATTTTTTCAAAAGAAACTATTATGTATTTTTAGTTTAAAAGTGATAGGTTATACTAGAACAAAAGAATTAAGTAAACTTAATTTTCCTTGGTCGTCACCTTCCAAGCCTCCTGCTTCACTGACTAAGTAACCTTACTTCTCCACAGGCTTAACAAAAGGTAGTCGCTACCGTAGTTTTTCTTTTGCCTTTTACTTTTTCTATTTTAATTCTATCATATACTTCTTTAACCCTTCAAACATAATATTATAACTGGCATTATAATCTCTATCATGATTACTTCCACATTCTGGACATACCCACCTTCTAACACTTAAGTCTTTTACTTTCTCTAAATAATGATTAAATGCAAATCTAGTACAACCAAATTTCTTTTATCAAATTTTCAAATTTGCATTTTAGAGAAACAATTCCTTATGAACAAAGAAAAACTGTAAAAATTATTACAGTTTTGTTATATTTTGCTCTTCTTTATTTCTTCTAATGGTACTTTGATAAGATGTTTTTAGGAGTTGATCGTAAAACATTTTTTTATTTTTTAATACTAGGAGCAGGTTGATATTGTAAAATAAGAGAACAAGAAGAAAAAGAAGTAGATAAAAGAAAGGTTCTTCTCCACCTATGATACTTGCTATTTTTAAAAAATAGTGTGGGAGTAGGAAATAATAACTAAAAACAAATATGGCACGCAAGAATAGTTTCATTAGTTTCTTAGAAGAGATATCTAGACGCACATTTAAAAATTTTCCTCCTAAAGTAGATCCTTTCCAAAGATATGGTAAAAGAACGAAGTATATACCAAAACTAATTAGAAAGGGATGTTTCTTTCCTACTTTCTTGCAAAGAAGGTAAAAGATAAGATATAGTATAATATCTAGAAAAAATAGAGTGACTCTTCTTAGTCCTGAGACTTTCTCTCCTCTTTCATATGACCATTGATCTAAAGTTTCTCTAGTCGGAAAAAAACGAGCCAGTTGCTTCATGATAACAAAGCCTATCATTCCGCCAGTTGTGTTTAATATTAGATCATCTACATCGAAAAGACGATATGGTCTAGGATAGATAAAATATAGACCGCTAAGTTGTGTCAGTTCAAAAAATAGGCTTAATAAGAAACTATACCATAGTGTTTTTTTCCAAGAAGTATTTAGGTAATAACGAAGAAACATTCCAAAAGGGATAAACAGAAGAATATTAAATACTACAATATAAACCGATGGTTCTGTAATAGTCTTTAGATAAGTCGTAGGATCTGTAAGCTTCAAAGGGCTTTCCCGGATGATATCCAGTACAAAGGAAAAAGGAATTAGTCTAGACATCCATTTTGGATTTTGTAAAACACTCTCTCTGCTAGGTAATGGCAAGATTACTAAGAAATAGGCACATAGCAAATACAAGACAAATAGATAGATAATCATAACTCGTAGAGGATGAATCGAACCATACTTATGATATTGCCACAAGATAAAAGGAATGGTAATTAGAATGGCGATGATCGGAAAGATGAAAATGGCGGTTTTAATTGAAATTAGATAATTCATAAGAAGTTAAATCTTCTTACTTTTTTATTTTACTACGTATTGCAGCAATTAGAATAAAGATTAAAAATAGTGAAATTAAAGGAAAAAACATAAATAGAGAGTTATCTAATATCTGTTTTTCTATCCAATTTTCCAAAGGAGTCATCTTTATTTTTCCTTGATGATGTTTTTGCTACAATAATAGGTTAATATGAAATAACCACCATAAATAACGATTAAAAAGATCGCTGTCATTCCTACGGATGCTAGCATTTTTTCTTCCCCAAATGTCTCTAGGATAAAACTACAAAATTGAATTCCAAAGAAAGAGTGTATCATTGCTAGTATCAGAGGAAAAGCAAAGAAGATTGCAATTTGCCAAAATAAGGCTTTGTGAATCATTTTTTCATCTGTTCCGATCTTTCTTAACATACAAAATCTCTCTTTATTATCTGTACTTTCTGATAATTCCTTTAATGCTAAAATGGCTGCACTAGAAATTAAGAAAATGATTCCTAAATAAAGTCCGATAAATGTTACTAAGGCACCTAGCCCAACACTTGCTTCATAGATAGAAAGTTTGGTATTTCCCCCTAATAATACTTTTTCTTCCATTCCTTGATAGTCTGACTTGGTGAATATTTCTTCTATTTCTTGTTTTTCTTCCTCTGTTTCTGCTTTGTAGTTTGCAATTAAAAATTCTTTTTCTATTTGACTACTGTCTTCTTTTATATCTATTGCAGTATCTGGTACAACTAGAATTCCAGCATTAATATGATTACTAGACATTTCAATAAAACCGTCTTGACATTCTTGATATTTAGGATGATAATTTTTGCCGTCTATCGTAATGATCGTATTTTCTTTTAATCCTTCGTTTCTAAGTTTGACCATACTATCTAGATCGGCAATTATCATATATTCGTCTTCTTTTAATTGATATGTTTTATTTCCATATAATTGAGCTACTTTATTATAATCACTCAATTTAACAATTACTTCTGGGCTCTGATAATCTAGACTTGGATAGGTTTTTTTTGCTTGTTTTAGTGCTTTTCCTAGCGTAGATTCTAAGGTTAAATTCTCTTCTATATAGTAATATAAATTTACTTGATCTGTTAAATATTCATCTTCTTGAATTCCTAACTTTTGTAAGGTTTCGTCAATGGTATCATAAGAGTCTTCTATTTGATCTGCATTATATCCATAATCATTTGCAAATTCCATGGGAATATTTCTAGTTTTACTTAAGAGAATATCTACTGGTGCTAGTTCTTTTAAGTTTGCTGTCATAGAATTTTTAATCGATAAGGAACTAGACAAAACGCAAATTGTAACAAAAAGCATTAGACAAATGATCGTCATAGAAAATACAGTCGTATTAATTTTACTACTTACCTGACGTAATATAAAGCTATTTAATCCTTTATAATATACTTTCTTCATGGACATCACAAGCTTTAAAATTAAGCCAGATAAAGACCAGAAAATTAAGAAAGTTGTAACAGCCCCTATCGCCATAATTGTTAGAATCTCCCTTGGACTGGCTATGGAATTTACTCCAGATGTGACTTTATAGTAGGCATATCCTAATAGGATGGATGATATAATAAAGATGATAATGCAAAGGAAAGAGTTCTTAATCTTTATTTTTTCTGATTTTTTACTAGAATAAATTAAATCGATTAATTTACACTTGCTAATTTGAATGGTATTAAAAATCATTACTAAAAGATACATGATTCCAAAGTAGATGAACGTTTTTATCATGGCATCTTCAGAAAAGACAAAGGTAAAATTCGTCATGTCTGCTTCGAACATGTTCGCAACTAAGATACTCATTAGTTGTGAAAGTAAAACACCTAAGATCAAGCCAATTACCAAAGATAATAAACCAATCAAAATGGTTTCAAAAAATAGAATTAGAGAGATTTTTCTTTTGCTCATCCCTAAGGTTAAATAAATTCCAAATTCCTTATTCCTTCTTTTAATTAAGAATCTACTAGCATAGATGATTAGAAATCCTAAAATAAAAGAAACAAAGACGCTAACGCCTGATAACATATTCGTCATCAGTTCAATGATTTCTCTAGTAGATGAAGTTACTTTCATCATTACCGTCTGACTTTCTATAGCATTAAACACATAGAAAATTGCTACTCCTAAGATAAGTGTAAAGAAATAGATGGCATAATCCTTCATACTCTTTTTGATATTTTTATAAGACAATTTAAAGAGCATCGTTTAAATCCCCACCTAGTAAAGTGACTACGTCAATAATTTTATCAAAAAATTCTTTTCGTGTATCTTCTCCTCTGCAAAGTTCATGAAAAATTTTACCATCCTTGATAAAAATTACTCTCGTTGCATAACTTGCTGTAAAAGCATCATGCGTTACCATCAAAATAGTAGCTTGTAATTCTTGGTTTAAGTATTGGAATCTTTCTAATAACATTTTAGATGATTTGGAGTCTAAGGCTCCGGTTGGTTCATCTGCTAGGATCAATTTAGGATCCGTGATAATGGCTCTTGCGGATGCTACTCTCTGCTTTTGTCCTCCACTCATTTGATAGGGATATTTATGTAGGACATCCTTAATATTTAATTCTTGAGCAACTTTTTTGATCTTTTGATCAATCTCTGCTGCTTTTTTGTTTTGGATCGATAGAGCTAGGGCAATATTTTCATAAGCGGTCAAAGTGTCTAGAAGATTAAAATCTTGAAAGATAAACCCTAACTCTTCCCTTCTAAATTTATTTAATTCATTACCTTTTAATTTGGTAATATCCACACCATCAAGGAAGATATGCCCCGCTGTTACTTTATCAATTGTAGAAATACAATTTAATAATGTTGTCTTTCCTGAGCCACTTGCTCCCATGATCGCAACAAATTCTTTTCTTTCTACATCAAAAGAGATATTATCAATCGCCTTTGTTAAACTTGAACGATTTCCATAATATTTTTCAATATTTTTAATTTGCAAAGTTTTTTCCATATGATTGCTCCTTTCATGTATCATTCTACTTTATATTATTATCTTTGTCGTGCTTTTAACCTTACAAAACCTTACAATTTTGTAAGGTTATTTCAATACATCATAATAGCGATCTTTTGCAAAAGTAAGGGTTACTACGGTACATTTTCCTTCTTCTGATTTTATTTCTATCTTATGACCTAGCTTCCTACATAGTTTTTTTACAATATATAGCCCCATCCCTGTAGATTTTGTTCCACTTCTACCATTTTTTCCAGTAAATGATTTTTCAAATACACGTGGTAGATCCGCTTTTGAAATACCAATTCCATTATCATAAATAATTAAGTATATATTATCTTCATCTTCTTTTGAAGCAATTTTAATGTAGGCATTTTCTTTCTTTTTATATTTCATGCTGTTATCGATAATTTGGTTTAAAATAAATTCTAACCATTTGGAATCTGTCAAAATGAAATGATCTATATCGCTGACAATTAATTCTATTTTTTGTTCTAATAAACTATCTTTGTTTTTTAAAGCTACATTACTAATAATCTTTTTTAAGGAGCAATTTTTGATTAAGTAATCAACTTCTGCATTTTCTGAACGAACATAATATAGTACTTGTTCTAAATAATTATCTAGTCTTTTTAATTGTTCTTTTACTTTGTTATCATAATGTGATTTGTTATTATGAACCATTAGTGTCAGGGTTGCTAGTGGGAGTTTTACTTCATGAATCCATAATTCAATATATTCTTTAAAATCTAACATATTGCTTTCTGAAGTTTGAATTCTTTCTAACATAGATTTATTAATTTCATAAAGTGCATCTACTAAAATTTTTCCTTCATAGAAATTAGGAGTTTTTATCGTTTCTGTAACTAAATATTTTTGATCTAGTTTTTCTAGTTGGGATAAAAAGGTCTGATAAAAGAAGTGCTTAGGCAGATAATCATAAAGGAAAAAGATAAAAGAAAAGCAAAAAATAATAAAACTACTAGCAATTATTAATTCTATGGGGGCTTTTAGTGCTAATTGTAATAGAATGAGTAATAGTATCATCAGATGGAATAATAATATTAAGAGCCATTTTGTCTTTAAATATTCTTTTAATTTCATAATAATATATATCCTTGATTCTTTCTGGTCTCAATTGCTTCTTCGTGACCGATCTCTTTTAATTTGGCACGTAATCTACTAATATTTACAGTTAGAGCATTGTCATTAATATATTCATTATTATTCCATAGAGTTGTCATCAATTCATCTCTAGTAACAATTCGATTGGGATGAAGTAATAGATAAGAAAAAATAATCATTTCATTTTTTGTTAGTAATATTTCTGATGTTCCGTTTGATAATAAGCCTTTTTCTGGACTAATAGTTAAATCTTTGTACTTATAATTTTCTCCCTTTTCAGAGGCTCTTTTTAATAGATTGGCAATTCGTAATAATAAAATGGTTGGATTGTAGGGCTTAGTAATGTAATCATCTGCACCATAGCTCATGGATAATACTTCATCCGTTTCCGAATTTCTACTGGTTACCATAATGACAGGTAAATTTGAGTGTTTGCGAAACTCTTTTAATAAAAGCTCTCCGTTCATTTCTGGCAAGTTGATATCCAGTAGTATTAAATTGGCATCTGTATGTAGTATTTTTTCTAAAACATTAGAAACTTCTTCCAAAATTATACTTTCATAGCCACTGGTATCTAGTAGTTCTTTTAGTTCTTTGGCAATACTTTGATCATCTTCAATAATTAGTATTTTTTGCATAATTCACCTACTTTTCTTTTTTATATTTTTGGTTTATATTCTTTCATTCATTCTTTTCTATGCGGTTGTTTTTTTAACCATTCTAAGATTAGTGCTACCACAAAAGTTTTTTCTTTTTGAGATAACTCTTTTCCTTTTTGAATATGATGCCAACGTAGAAGGCAACCTCTACAACAGGTGGCTGTGGCATGTTGAGCAATAAATACAGGATGCCCATGCATAGGAGTTTGTTTACCATCATTTTTTATTTCTTTTGGTGCAAGTCGTTGTTCAATTATCTTTTTTGCATGTTCTTCTATTATGGCTAGTCCCTTTTCTTCTAAATAGAGCTGTTCTTTTTTTCCTAATTTGAAACTACTTCGAAATTTTGATTTTTGCAATTTTTGTAGTTTTTCATTTAAAAATTGTTCTTGAACTTTTGTTAACTCCATAAACTGATTCCTCTTCTTTTTCTAAACATTACTTTTTTATATATCGCTTACATTGATTCCTAGGTTCTAGATAGTCTATAAATTCTTGATAAGAATCTATTTTATAGTCTGTTAACTCTTCTAGGGTATCTCTATCTTTGTCAGAATACTTATCATAGACATTTACTGTTTCAATCCCTGCATTTTTTGCAGCCAAAATCCCTTGGAGAGAGTCTTCAAAAACTAAGCATCCCTCAGGAGACACTTGGTAATGATCTAACACTTTCAAATAGATTTCGGGATCTGGTTTTTTCTTTTTGACATCTTCTTTTCGTAATATATAATCAAATGTTTCATAAAAGGACAGTGCTTGCTGCATCCGCTTGTTTTTTGTCGCATAAATTTCTAATTGATGTTGAGTAGTTGAGGTTGCTAGAGCAATGCTATAGCTTTTTTGTTGCAGATGATTTAATAACTCTGGGGCCTTTTCTTTATAAGTTAATTCCTCTTGTAAAATTTCGCTGGATGCAATCTTTCGGAAATGCATCAGTTCTTCTGCATTGATTTTTAGATGGTATTTTTCAATGAGATATTTGCAATAGTCGAAATAAATTTCTCCGTGTCTATTTTTTAGGAGGAACTGATCTCTTTCTTCTTGAACTTCTTCTAAGGAAACTAATTTGTCTCCATACTTTTGAATGCTTTTTTGATCTACATAATTCCAAATTCCAATCGAATCAATTAAGGTTCCATCCATATCAAAGATAAATACTTCTTTTTTATCTAAATCTAGAGTTGCTAATGGCTTCATTTTATCACCTCGGTTGTTCTTTATTATAACACATCTTAGTAGCGATTGTATTTTTGATATTCTAGTTTGTAAAAAGATGATAGAGTGTTCTATCATCTTGAACTAGCGTAGCGTCTTATTTTGTTTTGATCCTGTTCTGCTTTCTCTAACTTTGCCACCAAATCGAGATCCACTTTACCTGACAATAAGGCCTGGTCTAACTTCTCTATCGGTCCATATTTTTCTGTGGCCATATGATACATACTTTGCATCGCCTCTTTTTTTTCCTCTTCTTCTAAGTTCCAAAAAGACATTTCTTTTAGTCTTTGCAAACATCCAGAGATTTGTATCATACGTATTACTTCTTTTAAATTGGCAAATTTATTTTCTTTTTTGGCTTCTTCCTCGATTGCATCTCCTACCCTAAAAATATCTAGAATATGTGGATTTGGTGCGTATCCTTTGGAAGAGACTCCTCTTTGAATATTCCGACGGTAGCAATAATCTGGGTTGGCAAAAGATAAGATAGTGTCTGCTCTTATCATCATAGAATAGGTAAAGGCAATATCTTCCCACATACAATCTTCTAGAAATCGTAACTCTTGAATTTTATCTTTGCGAAATATTTTGTTGCAACAAGATGGACTTTCCCAAAATAGAAGCATTGGATCTTTTTCTAGGGATTGAACAAATCCATTTCTCCTTTGGAACGTATCTTTCTTATCTTCGAATTTTGCAGTAGAATCGATAAAAGATATTCCTGTCGTTACTACCGTAGGATAATTATTTTTTACTGCACCTTCATACATCATTTGATACATTTCAGGATGAACAAAATCATCACTGTCAACAAAGCCAATATATTCACCTGTTGCTAAATCTAATCCGATGTTTCTGGTAGCTCCTTGACCTAGATTTTTTTCATTTTGATAGATGTGAATTACTGAATTTTTAGAAGCGATGTCTTTTAAAACTTGATAACTCTCATCGGTAGAAGCATCATCGATAGCGATAATTTCTATCTCTTTTAGAGTTTGTGAGGTTAAAGAAGTAAGACAGTCTTTCAAATAAACAGCGTTATTATATATAGGAACAATGATACTTACTTTCATATTTTTACCTTTCTAATTTTATTTTTTTTAGTCTTAATGCATTTAATGTTACTGTGAAGCTGCTGAAAATCATCGCAATACTTGCAAGCATAGGATTTATCTTTATCCCGATAGAATAAAATAGTCCCATAGCAATCGGAATCATTAAAATATTGTAGAAAAATGCCCAGAATAAATTTTGTTTGATAATTCTTAATGTTTTTTGACTGATTGTTAATAAATTTAAGATACTATTCAAATCATTTTTCGTTAAAATGACATCTGCTGAATCTTTTGCAATATCGGTTCCTTGAGATATACTAATTCCAATATTACTAGTTGCAAGTGCCGGACTATCATTAATTCCATCTCCACACATCATAACATAGTAGCCCTCTTCTTGATATTTTTCAATTTGTTTTGTTTTTTCTTTTGGACTTACGTTTGCTATTACTTCTGTGATACCTATTTCTTTGGCAATCACTTGTGCAGTTTTTTCATTGTCTCCAGTTAACATAATTGGTAAGATATTTCTTTTTGATAATTCTTGTATTACTTCTTTGGCATTAGTTCTAATTACGTCATTTACGCCAATTAAAGCTAATATTTTTTGATCTTCTACAACGTAGAGAATGCTATTTCCTTGATTCGTTAGCTGATTTTCTTCTTCTAAATGATTGTTTTTTATGCGATGTTTTTTTAGCATTTTCGCATTTCCTAGTAAAATTTTTTTGCCATCAATTTCTCCAGAAATTCCTAGGCCACTTTCCTCTTGATAGTTATCTATTGGAATTGTGATTAATTGGTGCTCTTCTAAATAAGTAGTAAACGCCCGAGCGATTGGATGAGTAGAATTTTTCTCTAGACTACCAACCAATTGAAGTAGTTTTTCCGTAGATAATTTGCTATAGTTTTTGATTTCTTTTATTTTTAACGTGCCATAAGTTAGGGTCCCTGTTTTGTCAAAAACAATCGCTGTTACTTTGTTGGCATTTTCTAAAACTTCACTTTTTTTCACTAGGATTCCGTGACTAGCACAAAGTCCTTCACTTACCACAATGGCTAGTGGTGTTGCTAGTCCTAGACTACAAGGACAGGCAACGACTAAGACAGAAACAAAACTAGTAATTGCAAAAGAAGGATTAAACAATAGATTTCCTAACAATGCAATGAGTGCTAAGCCAAAGACAACAAAGACAAAATAACCACTTATCCGATCGGCAATTTTTGCAATTGGTGCTTTGCTCGCCGTTGCTTCTACTACTAAACGAACAATTTCAGAAATGGTAGAATCTTTTCCGATCCGTTGTGCTTCATATTCTATATAACCATCATAGTTTATACTGCCCGCAATCACTTTTGACTCTACTTCTTTTTTGATAGGTTTACTCTCCCCGGTCAAAAAAGCCTCATCTACATGAGTTGTCCCCGAAATTACAACTCCATCTACAGCAATTTTACTGCCTGGTTTTGCAATTAAAATATCTCCTTTTTTGATTTCATCTAATGTCACTTCTACTTCTTTGCCATCTTTTTTTATAATAGCAAAAGAAGGAGTAATTTGAACTAATTGCTGGATTGCCTCTTTTGTTTTTTCCTTACTCATATGATCTAGGCTGCGCCCTAATTTTACAAAATAAATTACGAGAGCAGCAGATTCAAAATATAGATGATCTAGAGAAGATAAATCTCCTTGTAAAATGCGAATTACATGATATATGCTGTATAATAAACTACTCCAGACACCGATCGATACTAAAGTATCCATATTAGGCATACGATGATATAAATTTTTAACACCACTTTTTAAAATATCTTTTCCATAAATTAAAAAAGAGATCGTTAAAATCATCAATGTTACAATATACAATATTGGAAATTCTTTCTTGTCGATCAAAGATATATGGAACATATGTCCCATAGAGACTAGCATCAGAAGAATGGCTAGAGTTGTCATTATTATTAATTTTGAGAAAGAAGAATCTTTTCCTTCTTGTTTTTGTTCTTGATAAATACCAGTACTAGAAAATCCTGCTTCTTCGATCATTTTCTCTATTTTTTTTCGATCTAGAATCGTTTCGTCATATTCTATTTGTACATTTTCTAGCACTAGATTTACCACAGCTAAATAAATGCCTGATTGCTTATTTAAATATTTCTCTAATCCGTTGGAACAAGCACTACAAGTCATTCCAGATACTCCTAGTACAATTGTTTTCATTTTATTTATCCTCTACTTTATAGTCTAACTCTTCTAGTTTTTCTTTGATATCATCGATAAAGGAATCATCCTCTAACACTAATGATACTGTTTTTTGGGTGTAATCCGCTGATACTTTCTCAACGCCAACCATTTGACTTAGAACCCTTTTGATTCTTGACTCACATCCACTACAAGTCATTCCATTTACTTTTAATGTTACTTCGATCATATTTTCTTATCCTTTCTTTTTACTTACTTTGAGCTTTTCCTTGGGGATATTTGAAACAATTTACTTCATGAGAATTAATGATTCCGATTGCTTGCAGATAAGAATAAACTGTTATCGTCCCCACAAACTTCATTCCTCTTTTTTCTAAATCTTTAGAAATTGTATCAGATAATTTAGAACTCGTTTTTCCTAGCTCATAAATTATTTTTCCTTCTGTAAAATGCCATATATAATTAGAAAACGTTCCATATTCTTTTTGAATTTGTATAAAGATTTTAGCATTTAAAATCGCAGCGGTAATTTTTCTTTTATTTCTAATAATCGCAGTATTTTCTAACAACTCTTGAATCTTTGGTTCTTGATATTGGCTAATTTTATGCCAATTAAACTGATCAAAAGCATCTCTAAAGGATTCTCTTTTGTTTATGACACACTCCCAGGAAAGTCCTGCTTGAAAGCATTCTAGCAATAATAACTCATATAATTTTTTATCCTCATAAACTGGCACACCCCATTCTTCATCATGATACTTTATATATTTATCATTTTTTAAATTAACCCAGGAGCATCTTTGTATTTTTTGATCTTTTTCCATGCGATTTATCCCTCATTTCTTGAATTCATCCACTCTGTTAAAACGGGAGATTTTTTTCGCATTTTTTTGAATTCCAAAGCATTTTCTTTGGAATAAAAGTATAGTTCGGTAATTTCATGATCAAAATATTCCTTATTTGCCTCAAAGTATGATTGCAGTTCTTCTTTTGTATAGTTTAAACTTCCAGTAAATATGATACCAAAAGAATGATATGTCAATTTATTATCCCCTGGTACTTTTAAATAGCTTATTTTATAGTCTGGAACTATTTCTTTATTATTTAGATCTATGCCAAGTTCTTCTTTCAATTCTCTTTTTAGGCAAAAAGTAGGAGAAAAAGTTTGCTCTTGAAAATCCTCTTCACTTGCCATTCCCCCAATAAAGCTTAGTTCTTTGTGATTATTTCGAATTAAGAGATAATAATTGTCCTTGGTTTGAAAGATAATAGCGGCATATAAACTCCAAATTCGTAAATCCTGATTTTTGGTAGCATAAATTAGATCGGCATATTTTGCTTTTCCAATTTCTATTAGATAGGATGTTGTCGTTTCTTCTATATTAGTAACAGTAAAAATCTCCCCATTATAATATTTTCCTTCTCTTCCTGGAATAAATTCGTTCCAAGTAGCTTCGATTTTACTAGATTGAGATGGAGTCTTTTCTATTTCTAATGGCTCTTTTAAATAAAATTGTAAATTTTTTTCTATCGGTATTAACATCCTTAACCTCCCTATTTTGGTTATAAGCATCCACTCGTATATTCTGACTTTTGTCTACACATTTTTTCTAGCAAGAATATATATTTTAGGTTGACTATCAGATAATGAAGTTTCTTCTTTTAGTAAAAGTTTTTCTACTTCGTTCCATCCTTCTTTCCAATCATACCCAGCACGAAGAGCTCCTTTTTCTTTTAACTCTACTTCCGTGATGTTTTTATTATGATAGGATGGAAATAATATTTTTGTTTCTACATTCTTATCTAGATTAAAAATTCTATCGTCTATCTGAATATCCGCTCTAAACATGTGTTTTGCACTTGTAAAAATATAGTGTTTTGGATCAATAAAGGGAATGTTACTTAATAAAAAATTATACTTATCTTGAAATATTCTGCCAGAACCTTGGATATTTAAAGGATTCACACATGAGGAATAGAAATAAATATGATATATCTCGTTTAGTTTTTTTATTGTCTCAATAGCATGTGGCAAAATTTGCGCATTTTCATATAAGTTTCTTTGATTGATAAACTCGTTAAATTCAGAAAACCTTTCTTTAGGTATGGCAGCTTCATCAATATAGTAATCTTGAAAATCATCTATGACATAATCTGTTTCCATAAAATCATTTACTGCTTGCAAAAAGCCAGGAAAGCAAACAACCTCATCGACGTCTAGTAAAATATCCTTTCCTTTTTTCATAAAAATCGCTCCTTCTATCATGAATTTTCATTAGTATGAAATACTATCAATGTAAATCCATTTGCTTTATTATAACATATATTTTTGCATATTAAAACTCAAACATAATTGCTCAAGTAGTATTTTTTATTCCTTTGTAAATTTTTTTGAAGGTGTACAATTAAAGACTTTTAATAAATTAATTTTTTCATCTTTTCAATCAAACAACAATATGATATACTATATATGTCTACTAGGTTTTGCCGACTTAGCTCAGTTGGTAGAGCAACTCATTCGTAATGAGTAGGTCGAAGGTTCAAGTCCTTTAGTCGGCACCATGATGATAGAAAACTCAATTTTTTTGGGTCTAAATTTAAAACTACTCTCAAGATTGAAAGTAGTTTTAATTTGGCATTTAAAAAACTTATAATATAAGTAGTAATACTCTGTGAAAAAAGAAAATTTATTTTTTCTTTTTATTGAATATAATTTTGATTAATTTTCTAATTTCTTTTTTGGACTATTATCTTATAATCAATAAAATATTGGTTTTGTTTTATCAAAAATTTTTCTGTAATTTTCATTTTAATTCTTTATTTTTTGATTAGGTAGTAATTTTTTTACTTTTGATGTTTTTTCTTCTTCCGTTGATAGTAGTCTCAAAGATGTATCATTTTCGATTGATAGAACATTGTTAATATTACCTATTTTTTTGAAGTCTATTTTCCCATTCTTATCAACTGGTGCAGTTATTCCTAATAGCCCTATCTCCCCAGTAATTGTATTTAAAAACTCACTATCTTCATTATGGATGATTTGAATGAAATTTCCCATAGCATAACATTTGTGTTGGATAGAATCTAGTATTATTTTACCATCTGACTTTTGAAGTATTGTTCTCCATCTAGATTCACCATAACCATAAGTCAACGAAAGATGGAAATGGATATAATCATAATCAACATCTCTTATACTACCATTTTCAGCATTTAATAATTGTTTATGCTCGTTTTCTCCATCAAAGGTTCTAATAACAAACATACGCTCCTTATTACTATCAACACTTTCATAACTATTAGCAGATATTGTTATAATCGGTTCAAAATCAGCATGATAAAAATGATAATCTGTTATTTCTGAACCAATACTATCTTGACCTATATATGTCAAGGGTGTCCAATATGGATAACCTTCAATAATATTATAATAAATATCAACTATAATTCTCATTTAATAAGTGCAGAAGAAATGAAACAAATTGAGTTAAAATTAAATATATAAATATTGTTACTTTCATTGATTAGGTCATTAGATAGATTGATACTCAAGCTTTTTAATTTATAAAATTGTTTGAGTTTTAATATACCTAAAGGTGAAATACTAATTTTCATAAGAATATATTTTGTCAAAAAGCTTTTCAACACTATCTTTTCTTATAGAAAACTGGATGTTTTTATTTCTATTTTTACCAAGATTCTCCTCACTTCTTTCAAATCTTAATAGTAATGTAGCTTTTACTTCTCCCCGTTCCAAGCATTTTATAAAAGCTAGTATATTTTTTATAGTATAACATTCTAGCTTATAATATCGAAAAAAATAACTATTGTTCATTTTTCGTTTACTTGCATAGAATAAAGCAAGTTTATTTAATTTAATTAATAGTCTTTGTTCTAGAGAATCAAAAAATATAAATGCACTATCCTCTATAAAATTCATATTTTCATCATATATTCTTATAAATATCTTTTTATTATCATAGTCTATTTTTAATTCAAAATAATACTTATCAGATACTAAAACTTTTTGATTTGTTTTTAAGTTCACAACAAGTTTATTATAGTTTTCAAATATAGTATCGCATTTTCCATAGTTTTCTAAAAGATAATTACTTTCGAATATCCTAGGTCCATCAAATGATAAAGAAAATAGACTTATATTATATCTGCTAAATCTTTGGGTGCATTTTATTTCAATTCCCTCATAATCTGGAAAAAATAAACTATCTGGTTTCTTATCAAAATAGTTTTCTAAAGTAAGACCTGCAGAATTATACAAGTTATTATTGATGCCCTGAATATAGCCTAAATTATTTAGTTTCTTAAATTTATCTATGATATTTTTAAAGTCTTTTTCCATAATTCACCTCTTTTAGGTGCTTATACTATCAGTTGGTTAGAGCAAAATTTGTCGACTTAGGTATTTTTTATATTATTATTCTTATGTGAAAAATAAGGGCGGTCGATGGTTCAAAAAAAAAGACCATCAGGGTCCTTTAATTTTTTTAATGGTGCGAGTAACAGGAGTTGAACCTGCACGTCTAAGACACTAGATCCTAAGTCTAGCGCGTCTGCCAATTCCGCCATACTCGCATTTTAAATGGTGGACCCTGATGGACTCGAACCATCGACCGCCCGGTTATGAGCCGGATGCTCTAACCAACTGAGCTAAGGGTCCGCTGCTATTTAATAATAGCACACATTTTTATTGCTTGCAAGAGAAAAATACATTTTTCTTTATTTTTGTAACATATTTAATAAATTAATTTTAAACATATCTTTTTCTGGATTGGTTTTAGAAATCATAACTCCTTTATATGTAGAAAGTTCAGCCCTATGTCCTTCATCTAAAATTCCTTCAGGTGTTATATTAGTTAATAAAATTATTCCTTTCTCTAAATAAACTGTATAATGTAGAATAATTTCCCCGTGTACCTTACGGAATAATTCATCTGTTGGTAACTTTAATTCGTAATTAACTGTTTTATCTTTTTCATTTTTACTAACTTCTTGTCCTAAGAAATTACCTTTACGTAATTCTGGATAATAATTGAATGTTAACTTTTTATATGCCAACATATTATACTTTCTTACTGATCTTTCTTTCTTTCTAAAATCATTTTCATCCAAATATTCAAATATATAAGAATTCATCATATATATTCAACCCCCTAACCTACTACTTTGAAGTTCCCTCTTACCTTCAAGGTATACATATTATAGCATATTTTTTCATTATTGTCAAATTTTTTCGAATCATGGCAATGCATATTTTATATGAGAACATGCCTTTATTAAGGCTAATTTTTTAAATCATAAAAGAAAAATGAAGGAGATAATTCCTTCATTTTATATTATTTGGTATATACATATCCAGCTTCTTCTGCAGTTGGATTGTTTGCCATTTCTTCTACAAGTGCATTTGCTAGTTCCTCATTTGAAATCGTCTCTTCATATTCATAGATTACTTGATCCGTAGTATTTTCTGCTGGAGGGCTAGCCTGTTCTATTGATACTGTTGTATTCGTATCAGTTACATCTACAAATGTATTATCCGTTGTTGGAGCACTTGTTTCTGGTGTATATGCTGGAGCTTGATTATCAAATTCTTGTCCCGTTTGATTTGGATCTGGTAAATTAGATTCAGTCTTACTTCCAGTACCATCTGTTGTAATGTCTTGAACCGAATCATTTAAGTTGCCATTACTGTCAGAATAATTTTCATCAAAGTCTACATTGTGATCTCCAAAATCATCTTCATTTACTGGAGTTGTTTCAGAAGTTGATGATTGATTATTTTTATCGATTTGCTCGTTTGCAGCATCAATTTTATCTTGTAGATCCTGATCACTTTGTGCTACTTGTTGTTCTAATTGTTCTTTCTTTTGGTCTTCTTGTTGTTGCAATTGCTCTGCTTTTTCAGAAGCTTCTTGCTCTGCTTTTTCCTTGGCAGCAGCATTTTCTTTTTCTATTTGTGCATCTACTTTTTTCTCTGCTTCTTCTACAGCTTTTTCTCCAACTAATTCTATAGCTTTATCACGATCACTCGTTTTTATTTTTTCTGTTGTAGTTTGATAATCCGTATATGATTCACTGGTTATCGTAGTATAAGAATAGCTAGAAGTTGTTGAATATCCTCCTGAACCGCTATTATAGTCTATAATGTTCATTGAATTTACCCATTTTTGGAATGCGTCTAGTTCGCTCAATTCACGATGAGCATCGTCAATTACATATTTCCCTCTTGCTTGTAGTTCAAGGATTTTAGCATTTTTAAACTCTTCATAGCTTGGATTGCTTACATCACGTTCTGTCATTGTACTAATTAGACTTGCCTTTTGAATGTATTGATCAGCATAGTTACAGATACCTAAGTCATTGAAATATGCAATAGCTTTATCTGATAATGTATGATCAATTTCAAGATTTTGAAACATCATTTCTGCTGCAGCTACCATTGGGACAACTGAGTATTTATAAGGTAGAAGGGAATTTCTAGCATCTGCATGGGCAATTCCTTCTTCTCTAATTTCATCACTAATTGGGAAGTCATTAAATAATTCTTGATAAAAAGCATTTACTTTGTTAATTTGATCTTGTCCAGTTGCTTCTTTAGCCTGTAAAAACATCTCATGATACTTTTGATAGAACGCTTTTCCCTCTTCACTATTAATTAATTCATCCATTTTTACAGGATTATCACGTACTTCAATCACATGTGCTCCCATTAGTTGCAATACTCCTGTTTTATAGGCATTGCTTAAAGCAGTAGCATCTAACTCTGCCCCATTGAAAATTGATTGAATCTCTTCTTTAGAGTAATTGTTATATACAAGATCCAATGCTACTACTTCATCCCATGACAAAGCAGCACGAATGTCTTTCCCTTCTTCTAAATAACCTGAGGCGAAGGTACCGTTAAAGTTATCTAAGACATTGCTATATTTTTGCATAGTTTCTTTTTGTAGTTCATTGGTAGTATCATTAAGTAATTGATCAAAGGTTGACTCACCGATGATTATTATATCCCCATTTGCATTCGCCAATGCTTCGTTAGTTACACTATTTTCCTTTTCTGCATCTGCTTTTTTATTATTCAAAGCAGCACAACCAGTTAAACCTAATGCAGCTGCTGTGATAAGAGCAGTTAATTTTCTTGCTCTAGTTTTTAAGGCCCTTTTGAAAAATTTAGCTACTCTAGTATTGGCAATCCACGAGGTAATGCGTCCTATGATCCCTACTTTTTTCTTTGCTGGCTTCGTTTTAGCTTTTGATTTTTTTGACAAATCGCTCTCTTCCACTGCTGGAGTAGGAGGATTACCTCCTATCAAATCGTCAGATGGATTTGGAGTCGTTCCTGGCTTTTTCTTTCTTCCTAAATAGGTTTTGAAATTTTTTTCAAATTGTTCACCTGATATATTATAAATATAATTTTTATTGATATATTCTTCAGGTGTTCCTGATAATTTCTTTTCTTGAATTAACTTTCTAGCAGCAATAAGTCCATCTTCTTTATCTACATTTTTTACACTACCATCGGCATAGAAAATACATGCTTGCGTTCTTTTTCCTGTTTCACTATTAAATTCATAGAATACAACATTTTCAATTTTTTTATCATTCATTTTATCTTCCCCCTTAACTTGCTAATTTTTTATAGCCAGTATAGTACCATCCATTATTTAATAAGCTAGTATCATTATATTTACTCCATTTAGTTGTTGTTTTTCCAGCACTTAATAAGTTTCTTGTTTTAGTACTTTGATAACATACCGTACCATACAATGGTTCTTTTCTAGTTGCAATCTCTGAAACTTGTATTGTGCTATAAACTGGAATCGTCTTTGTAACTACTTCTCCACAACTAGCAGTGATGCTTGATGAGGTTGAACTAGAAGTAGAACTACTACTTGAAGATCCTCCAGGTGTAGAGGTAGTTGAGCTTACAGATGAAAGTCCTCCTGTATAACTGTATTCATCGTACCAATAATATGGCAAGGAAGTACATGTAGTACTACAGTAACTAAAGTCTGCACCTACAAATATATATTGTGTACTTGCACTACTGCTTGGTGGATTTTGATATCTTTGACGTCCTTTGTAAGTCCATCCACCAGTACTACTCATCGTCGTTGAAGTCACTGTATTTATAGTTGTATAAGTTGTTGTGGTGGTGGTTGCATAAGTTGTATTATTAACAATTACATAGTTATATTTAGAACATGCCTTTTGAGTATAAGAACCAGTCTGTACTAGTTTATTTCTTGTTGCAACATACTTTTTATCATAGGTACCAATTTGTTCTTTTTGATCATATCTTTGGACTTTCTTTAGACACGTTGTATCTTGGTCAGAGCAATTAACTGTTGGAGTACTACAACTTGTTTCAGTCCAAGAAGACCAAGACGTCCAAGCTGAGAATTGCGCACCAGTAGTTTTTTGATACTCATATATATATCCAGGTTCTTTGGTTGGTACGGGATCTGCAGTATCTGTTGGCGTTGGCTTATTATTATCATTATTGTTATTGTTATTGTTATCGTTATTATTATTGTTATTATTGTTATTATTGTTATTATTGTTATTATTATTGTTGTTATAGTTGTTGTTTGTATTGTTATTTGTAATAGATGTTACAGAGGTTGGTTGAGAAGCTTTGATAGCTACTTGTGTACTTTCTTTTTCACATACATAAGAATCACAATATGTATAGCATCCTAAATGAACTAAAATATAGTCTTCTTTTTCACTATCTTTTAAATTTACCTTTAATAAATATTCGTCATCCATTTTTGTGATTTTTACATAACTTGCCTCTACATCACAAGCTTTGTTATTTTTGTCTATTAAAGGGACAAGTAGTTTCTTGCCAATCATATCACTTAAGGTCATTGTGTCAGATTCTCCAACTTCTTGTGGTAATCTTTCATCAGTGTAATATGAAATGGCGGCATCTTTCATCTTCTCCAAATTATCTGCAAATATTTGTGATGTTAATGGTGATAGATCAACCGTCTGCCCTTCTGTTGTTTGAGTTACTACTTTTGGCTCAATAAATTTTGGTAATAACCATACTAATAAGAACACAAATATAATAATTAAAATTAATTTTAGCAAAAAGTCTCGAAACGGAAACCCCTTGTGTTCATACTCTTCTGTGTACATATAAAATACCCCCCTTGCTTATTTGATTCTATATTCTAGCACAAATGTTCTAAATTGTCAAATTTTTTTCCTAATTTCAACGACTGTTGTTCCACTGTTAAAATTGTCTAATTTATAGCTTTCTACTAATTTGTTATTTTTTAATACTTCATGCGTTGTTTTTTTTAAAATTCCCGTACCTATCCCATGAATGATTAATACTTTTTCATTTCTTAATTCATAATTGTCTCGAATAAATTCATTAATTAAGATTTTTGAATACTCTCGGTCTAGTCCATGTAAATCAATCTGAGGTAAATACTTATATAATGTCGTCATATTCTAATACCTCTTTTAACTCTGGTATTGAATATCTAGAACCAATTCTAGTAACAGAAATTGCTCCAGTAATCGATGATAGACGAATGGCTTCTCTTAACGAATAATGGTTTCCAATAAAATAAGTAAATGCTCCGTGAAAAATATCTCCTGCTCCAGTAGAATCCACAGCTTTTACCTTAATACTTGGAATTTGCTCATATTTTCCATCGATTTTAGTAAAACTTCCTTTATCTTCCAAGGTAATTATTACATTTGTATTAAAATATGCTTTTAATTTTTCATAGCATTCGATTAGTGTATTTGGATTTTGATAATCTATTTTAAGATCAACAAATTCCTGAGCAAAATCTTTAGAACATACTAAATAAGTTACTAATTTTCCTAGTTTTCTCGTATCATCATTTAATCTACCAGCATCCAATACACTAATTGCATTAGGATTATCCATTAATACTTGAAGCGCTGTATCTGGATGTTCTCCATCGATTAAGATTAGATCTGCAGAAAGGTTAATGTCTTGCTCTAATCTTCTGATAGGATCTCTTTTCGAAGTAATAATTGTTCTACTTCCATTACTCATATTAGCAATAATATAACTACTAGATGTATCATGATTTTTTCTTTGTTCTATATATTTTGTACTAACTCCTATTTTTTGGAAATCTTCAATAATTTTATCCCCATAATAATCATCCCCAACTACGGATAATATTGTTGTATTCATTCCCCATTTAGCTAGTAGATAAGCGCCATTAGATGCAGGTCCTCCACCGCACTCTATATGTTTTTCTATGCGATATTTTAAATTTTCCGTTGGATATTCTTGCATTGGTAATGTGGTATCATAGGTAGAATGTCCTACACAAACTACGTTCATATCTTTTATCTCCTATCTCTTTATTGTATTTGAAGAACAATTTTTTTACCCTTTTTTATTGTTCTTTCTTTTATTATACATCATTTTTAGTTCATAGAAAGTAATTTTTGACATTTTTCTACTACTTTTATGGCCTTTTAGTCAACCTTTCAATGAAGAAGTTCCAATATTTAGATTTTATTTAAAAATACCAGGTAGAGAATAATTTTAATTGTTCTAAATAGTTATTTGAAGTAATATTTCCAGAAATTGCCGGATAGTAGATGCAGAAGATGACAATTATAATTAAGCTATATAATGGAATGATCCATTCTTTTTTTGTCTTTTCTACTAAGTCATAAAATAAGGCAACAATGCTTAGCATAATAAATGGCAATACTGGGAAGTAATGATATAAGAACATGACTCTACCAATAAATATATATGGTAGCCATAATGTCAGTCCAGCAACTAAAAGCATAAAGCTTATTGGGTCTTTTTTTCTAATCCATCGGATGATCAAATATAAAAAAGCGAGTACTCCTGTCCACCAAATTGCGATGTTTCCTATTCCTGTAATCGTACCATGATGATATTCATCTATGTTATTGGTATAGTACCAGACCGGTTTATAGCATATTGGCCAACTATACCACGGAGAGGAAAAAGGATGGTCATCTTCCAACTCTGAATGATATTCATAAATTTTTTCAGTTTGTACTAAAATATCCGATAGGCTATCTGTATAGGTAACCTGGATATTTGGAAATAACAGATAACTTCCAATATAAATTACTAAAGGAATCGCAATAAAGAACAAACAGCATTTTCCTACTAATTTTGTTGTGACTTGTTTCTTTTTGAACACATAGACTAAGAAAATAATGGCTAAACCAAGTCCAGCAAATAATCCAGTCCATTTTACTGAAGTAGCCATACCAAAGAATAATCCAGAAAAAAGAAGATGATATTGCTTATTAGGTTCTTTCATATACCGAATCATAAAATAGTAAGAAAGCATAATAAATAAAACTAAAAAACTATCTACTGTTCCCATTCTAGTCTGTGCAAAGTGAAAGCAGTCAAACATCATTAAAAGTGCAGCTAATATAGCATATTTTCTCTTCTGAAATATTATTTTTCCAAATAGATACATCACTGCAATCATAAGAATTCCCGCAACATTTCCCATAAAGCGATAATAAAAAGGAGCCATAGTATTAGATAACTTTATAGGGATTGCTTGAATCAATTTTCCTAGTGGAGGGTGTACCCATTCGTATGCTTCTAGGCCATAAGTATATTCATAGGCTGTTCTAGCAAAGTAGATCTCATCAAAATAACTAGAGTTTAAATAACTAATCTCTTCTGGGGTTGCTGTCTTTTCATCAAGCAAAACCTTTGTTTTTTTTGTTTTTTGGGAAACAGAAGAAGTTGCCTTTGACACTTTGATCTCTTCTTTTGTATTATCATAAAACACGATGCTTCCAAGAGTTGCCCCTTCTATTTGAGATTCTATTTTTAAATATTTTGCTCTTTCTAATATCTTTTCTTCATTCCATGAAAATGCTCCATTCCCCGTAATATCTTTTATAAAAGTATATTCTTTATTATCTGAAGAAACAGATAAAGAAAACGTTCCGTTGATTTCTCCATTATAAAACTTCATGCGAACAATATCTACTAAATCTGGAAATTCAAAAACAACAGACTCTTGCTCGTAAAATGTATAAAATGTTTGAGGATTTGTAGTAGACCCTAAATTTATAAAAGATAAAATACCATAGATTAGAAGAAGTATTCCTAATATTATATAATCTGCTTTTTTCATTTTTGTTTCTTGTTTATTCCAGAATCGGTACCATTGTTTCATTTTATCCCTTCTTTTCTTTTTTTAATTTTTTTTCTTTTTCTTTGATTCTTCCTTTTACACTTGTTCTAAAAATACTATATAGAATTGAACATAAAGGTACGCTAAGTAGCATTCCTATCATTCCATAAATACTGGCACCTATCGTTACCGCTACCATAACCCAAATACTAGGTAATCCAACTGATTTTCCTACCACTTTTGGATAGATTAAATTTCCTTCTATTTGTTGAAGAATAATAATATAAATAATAAAAATAATTGCCTTACTAGGATTGAACATAAAAATTAAAAATGCACCAATTATCGTTCCAATAAATGCTCCAAATACTGGAATTAAAGCAGTAAATCCTACTAATACAGAAATAGTGGCCGCATAAGGAATTTTTAATATAAGCATTCCCAAAAAGCATAATATTCCGATAATGAAAGCTTCCATACATTGTCCAGTAATAAAATTAGCAAAGGTCTTATTAGATAGTGTTGCTATTTGTTGCAGTTTTTCTTCTTGTTTTTTCGTTCCATAGGCATAAATAATTTCTTTTGCTTGGCGTGCTAGCGTTTCCTTTTTTAATAAAATATAAATAGCAAAAACAATTGCTAAAATCCATGTAGTTATCGTCTGAAATATATTCGCTGCTACTCCAATTGTTGTATCCATAATTTTTTCTTTGTTACTGCTCACAAAGGAAATAATTCCATCTTTAAAATCTATAATGTAGTTATTAAAATTATTAATATCTTTTTTAGAAACTCCAAAATTTTCCAATAGCTCTACACTTTCTTTTCTATAGTTCGGTAAATTTTTAGTAAATATTTCTGCAGTATTTTGCAACTGAGGAATTACTAAATACAGCAAAAAGACAAGTGTACCAACAATCAAAAGCAAGGTTATTGTTAAAGAAACTGGACGATGCCATTTTTGCCAGTATTTATACTTTTTCTGATTCAATTTGGAAAAAAATTTATTTTCTACTATATTTAATAAGACATTTAAAACAAAAGCAATCATTGCTCCTATGATAAAGGGCATGAATAATCCAATCAAATAACCTAAAAAGTCTAAAATTGATGAAATATGAATTAAAGCAAAGATAAGCACGATTGTTATAACAATAATTTCTAGAATCGTTTTTTTATTTTTCTCTAGATCCATATTAACACCTCTTTGGCATATTATAGCATGCTTTTTTAGAAAGTGGAACTGCTTTCCAATAGAAAAATATGCCATATGGCATATTCTCTTATTATTTATTTTGAATTGCAGCTTGAGCCGCAGCTAGTCTTGCAACTGGAACACGGAATGGAGAGCAAGAAACATAAGTTAGACCTACTTTGTGACAGAATTCTACACTCTTTGGATCGCCACCATGTTCTCCACAGATACCTAATTTAATATCTTTTCTAGTCTTTCTTCCTAACTCTGCTGACATTTTTACTAATTTTCCAACACCTTCTTGATCGATAGTTGCAAACGGATCAAATTCTAAAATTCCTTTCTTATAATAATCATCTAAGAATTTTGCAGCATCATCTCTAGAGAAGCCAAAAGTCATTTGCGTTAAATCATTCGTTCCAAAACTAAAGAACTCTGCTTCTTTTGCAATTTCATCTGCTGTTAAGGCTGCTCTTGGTATTTCAATCATTGTACCAACACTATATTTGATATCCATACCAGATTCTTTGATAATTTGATCTGCGGTTTCTACGACAATATTTTTCACATATTTTAACTCTTTAATTGTACCAACCAATGGAATCATAATTTCTGGTTCTACTTTAATTCCATCTTTATTTACTTTAATTGCTGCTTCAATGACTGCTCTTGTTTGCATTTCGGCGATTTCTGGATAAGTTACGGCTAAACGACAACCACGATGACCCATCATTGGATTAAACTCTTTTAAAGATTCTACACGATTTTTCAATGCTTCGAAGCTCATTCCCAAGCTTTCTGCAAGTGGTTTAATTTCTTCATCCGTATGAGGTAGGAATTCATGTAGTGGAGGATCTAAGAAACGGATAGTTACTCCATAACCTTCCATTGCTCTAAATAAACCTTCAAAATCATCTCTTTGATATGGAAGAATTTTTTCTAAAGCTTCTTTTCTTGTCTCTACATCTTCTGCCGTAATCATTCGACGGAAGTTAAAGATTCTTTCTGGTTCAAAGAACATATGCTCTGTACGGCACAATCCAATACCTTCTGCTCCGAACTTTCTGGCTTGAAGAGCATCTTTTGGAGTATCTGCATTGGTTCTAACTTTTAATTTTCTTACCGCATCTGACCAGTTCATAAATGTTTCAAAATTTCCAGAAATTTCTGGAGCTACGGTCTTGATTTGTCCTCCATAGACATTTCCGGTAGATCCATCTAGACTCATATAGTCTCCCTCTTTAAATACTGTTCCATCTTTTGTCGTCAATGTCTTTTGCTCTTCATCAATGACTAATTCTCCACAACCAGAAACACAGCAAGTACCCATTCCACGTGCTACTACGGCAGCATGAGAAGTCATACCTCCACGAACAGTTAAAATTCCATGAGCAATATTCATTCCTTCAATATCCTCTGGGGATGTTTCTAAACGTACTAATAAAATATCTTTTTCCCCTGCTTCATGCATTTTTATGACATCTTCTGCTGTAAAACAGATTTTTCCCGTTGCGGCACCAGGAGAAGCAGCTAATCCCTTTGCTATGACCTTTGCTGCTTTTAAGCTTTCTTGATCAAAGTTTGGATGTAATAGCTGATCTAGTTGTTTTGGTTCTACTTTTAATAAAGCTTCTTCTTTAGTAAGCATTCCCTCTTCTACCAAATCTACTGCAATTTTTAAAGCAGCAGCAGCAGTTCTTTTACCATTTCTGGTCTGTAACATAAATAGCTTTCCATCTTCGATCGTAAACTCCATATCTTGCATATCTCTATAATGTTCTTCTAGTTTATGGCAAATCTTTACAAATTCTTCATAGCATTCTGGCATAATATCTTTTAAAGTGTCAATGGTTTGGGGAGTTCTAATTCCTGCTACAACATCTTCTCCTTGGGCATTCATTAAAAATTCTCCATATAATTTCTTTTCACCAGTTGCAGGATTTCTAGTAAAAGCTACTCCAGTTCCAGAAGTATCTCCACGGTTTCCATAAACCATTTCTTGAACATTTACAGCAGTTCCCCAACTACTTGGAATATCATTTAATCTACGATAAGTGATTGCACGATCATTATTCCAACTTCTAAATACAGCTTTTACTGCTTCAATTAACTGTTCTTTTGGATCTTGTGGAAATTCACGACCTGCATGCTTTAGATATTCTTGCTTATAGATCTCTACTACTTCCATTAAATCCTCTGCCGATAGTTCCGTATCAAATTCTACATTTTTTTCTTCTTTAATTTTATCAAACTTTCTTTCAAAAGATGATTTTGGGAATCCCATTACAACATCAGCAAACATTTGGATAAATCTACGATATGAGTCATAAACGAATCTAGGATTTTTCGTTACTTCACTAAATCCTTTGGCAACCGTATCATTTAATCCTAAATTTAACACCGTATCCATCATTCCAGGCATAGAAGCTCTTGCACCACTTCGAACAGAAACTAATAGTGGATTTTTCTCATCACCTAATTTCTTGCCTGTAATTTTTTCTAATTCTTCTAGTTTACTTTCAATTTCTTCTACGATGTCTTTACTTAGTGTTTCGTTATCTTCATAATATTTTAAACATGCTTCTGTTGTTACAGTAAATCCCCTAGGTACTGGTAATCCAATATTGGTCATCTCAGCCAAATTAGCACCTTTTCCTCCTAAAAGATTACGCATATCTTTACTACCTTCGGTAAATAAATATACATATTTCATAATATTCCTCCTCAATTGTCGTCAGACAACTTTAGTATAACAAGGCTTTTTCTAACTGGCAATAGAAATCAGTAAAATTTACTTTTTTTGACAAAAAGAAAAAGACTATTGAAATAAGTCTTTTAACTCATGTTTATCTAGGTATCCACTATGAGAACGAATTAATTTTCCATCTTCAAATACCATGATCGTAGGTACGGATAAAATTTTATATTTTCTAGCTAAATTCATAAACTGATCAATATCTACTTTCACAAATTGAATGTCTTTTTCCTCTTTTGCGACCTCTTCTATTACAGGTCCTAATAGCTGGCATGGTCCACACCAAGTTGCATAAAAATCTACTACGACCTTTCCCTTTTTTATGATTTGTTCAAAATCTTCTTCTTTTTTTAAATGTTCCATTTTTATCTTCCTTTCTTTTTCCTGATATTATTCTTGATATTTTTTTATTACATCATCTAGTTCTTGGATTCCTTTTAGTTTATCTAATGCTTCTAATTGTTCTACTGTTTTGGGACGAACTACTTTATACTTTAGCATGACATCAATTGTTTTTAAATTGGCTTCATTTGTTGTTAGTTCATTCTTTGATAGTTGATCTCCTAAATCATAGATTTCTTGAATAGAATTCGTCATACTGCCAGTACCTTTAGATAGAATCGGGGTATGATATACAATCTGATTCGTTAGTTTACTTTCTAAGAAAATTGGCTTATCTTTACAAGGAATCATCGCAACTAATAATACAATAAATAAAACAATGTATCCTTCTAATAGTCCAATGATTGCTCCTCCAATTTTAGATGGTAAATATAATATTACTGTCATATTGACTAGTTTTTGTAAAATTCCAGATAAATGTAATACAATTGTATAAACACTAAATAGTAAACTGTAAATAATTAAAAAGGCAATTAATTGATAGATCAAAATATTAATTGCAGTCATTCCCGTTAAAGTTCCTCCAAATTGAAAAAACGGGAGATACTTGCATAAAAAGTTTCCTAATGGTTCTCTTAGAATGTAGGCAATGACAAAAATAAGGATCATTCCTATCGCTGAGGTTGCCTCTTTAATTAGACCTTTTTTTAATCCTGTAATAGTGAACATAATTAGAAACAATACAATCACAATATCTAATATATTCATAACTTCAACTCCTACTATTATAGTATATCGCATTTCACAAAATTATGCCATAGTAGTCCCTAAAAATTTAACTACTATAATTTATTAAAAATAGAAAATAGACTTTATTCAAGCAATCTGATACAATAAATGAGAGGTGAGATAATGAATGTCGTTATTAAAGTAAATGATGAAATTAAAGAAAAGATGATTGAATATTATAAAGATAAAGTTCGCGATAAAAAAATACCTTATGCTATTTTTCAAGCTCAGGAAGAAGATACTGTAATTACTTTATATGAATCTGGAAAAGCTATGTTCCAAGGAACTAGTGCTGATGTGGATGCTGCTATGTGGGGAGTTGCTTTGGAAAATACTCAAGAAAAAAAGAAAGAGCGTAAAAAAGAAGAAGAAAAATATTACTATTGTAATGCGGTTGGCTCTGACGAAGTTGGAACCGGAGATTATTTTGGCCCCATTGTCGTTACTGCTACTTATGTTCCCAAAGAAGAAATTCCCTTTTTGGAAAAGTTGGGGGTTGGAGATTCCAAAAAGATCGATGATAATAAAATTTTAAAAATTGCTCCTGAACTTGCTAAAAAAATTAAATACCGTAGTGTTATCTTATCAAATTCTGAATATAATGAGAAATATACTAAAAATGTAAATATGAATAAAATTAAAGCAATCATGCATAATAAAGTATTATATCAATTGATGCAAGAAGAAAAGCCAAAAGTTGATTATATCATTGTAGATGAATTTGCAAGAGAAGCAAGATATTACGAATATTTACAGGGGATTTCAAATATTCAGCGAAATATTACCTTTATGACCAAAGCAGAAGATAAAAATTTAGCTGTTGCTTGTGGATCTATTATTAGTCGTTATTTATTTTTAAAAGAATTCAATAAATTAAGTGATGAATTACATATTCCTCTTCCAAAAGGTGCTGGTCATGATGTCGATACGATTGGAGAAGAAATAGTAGAAAAGTATGGGGAAGAAAAATTAAAAGAAATTGCAAAATTAAATTTTAAAAACACGGATAGAATTTTACATACACTTATATATTAAAAATACTAAGGATTTTCCTTAGTATTATTTTTTTACAACCACTGCGGTATCTGTTGTAATGCTTTCATATAATTGTTTTGCGGCACTTGGTTGCATATTTACACAACCATGGCTACCATTATATTGATAAGTAGAAGTGTTAAATTCGCTAGTAGATCTCCACGTAGCATCATGCATTCCAATTCCTCTTTCTGTAATAAATGGCATCCAGTAATCTACATAGGAAGCATATGTAGAACCATCATCATTGTATCCTCTTAGTGTTACTCCTCTTTGCATATTAGCAACTTTTAGGACATAACGTCCTGTTGGAGTATCATGACTGTTTTGAAGACCAGTTACAACTGGAGTTTGTTGTTGAATCTTGCCTTTTTCATAATAGGTTAGACTTTGATCACTGATATCAATTACAATAACATTTCTACTTACTAAAGGTCCATATACATAACCATACTTATAGCTATTATTAGATAATTTTATTTTATACCAATCTCCTACTTGTTTTACTATGGTTACAGCATCCCCCATGTCTAAACTTCCAATCACTTTAGAACTTGTCGTAGCACTTTTTCTAATATTGATATCATTTCCAATTGCTAGAGCTTTGTTGCTTGCAATATAGCTTGGTTTTTCTTGGCTTCCTACTAATACATTTAGTTTAGAACAAGTATTTGGTCCAACAATTCCATCCACATCTAAATTATATTTTGCTTGAAATGAAGTTACACAACGATTGGTTTCACTACCAAAAATTCCGTCTACATCTAGGTTACATTTCATTGCCTTGTTTAGCATCGTTTGTAAGGTCTTTACATCGCTTCCTACACTACCGTTTGCTAGGTAAGTATTACAATTTAATGTTTGTGCTGATACTTTGATTGTCGTGCATAAAAATACTATTATAAAAACACTAATCAACTTCCAACATTTACTCATACTTCTCTCCTCCTTGATTTATAATTGTAAATACTTCTTTTTCATTTGTCAAATCAATATAACAATATTTATCATTTTAAAATTTTAATTTATACTTTTCTACTTTACCATTTTGTAAGAAATCAATAGCAAATCGAATCTTTTGTTCTATCTTCTTCTAAATTTATTCCGGTATTTTCTTTCATTTACTTGCAGATGTCTTTTTCTCTTCTTACTTTTATTTTAGCATAGATAATACGTGATGTAAACAAACCTTAAGCCCACAGTAAAAATCCACCTTAAGCCCACAGTAAAAATCCACCCTTAAAAAGGGTGGTTTTTCTCTGAAGCCTATAAGGCTTGACACTGGCAGCTACCATTTGGTAGCTTTTCTAGTCTGCCTATTGCCTTTGTCACTCTTACTTCCCCGTAAACGGGGCCTTATATTCCTTCAAACTTCTTTGGTCTTTTATTTTATCTTCTAAGTCTTGATTTTGGATATATCTTTTTATTGTATTTTTATTGAGATCTACCGTACTTTCATAATATCCTTCTGCACAAAAATGACGGTTTCCATAATTATATTTTAAATTTGCGTGTTCTTCAAAAATCATTAATGAACTTTTTCCTTTCAAATATCTCATAAATGATGATACACTTATTTTGGGTGGAATCTTCACTAACGTATGTATATGATCAGGGCATGCTTGAGCTTCTACTATCTCAACTCCCTTATAATCACATAGTCTTCTTAAATATGTACCTATATCTCGACGTAATTTTCTATAAATTGCTTTTCTTCGATATTTTGGGGTAAAGACTATGTGATATTGGCAATTCCATCTTGTATGAGATAAAGAACTTTCATCATCGTTTTTTCTTCTCATAAAATAAATCCTCCCTTGATTTTAGATTTTGGTTGGCAGACCATTTTCTATTATATCAAAGGAGGATTTATTTTTCTCTTAACGCCACCGCTTCTTCAGCTCTCACCCGCATAGCGGGTGGTTTTGT